>WFPF01000124.1 GCA_015487695.1 Chitinophagales bacterium | reverse complement strand
TCTTCAGTGCATGCCCTCCGGCATCACTGATGTCCTGCATTTCCCCGAGGCGTCTGGCTGCGGCATAGACTTTATGCCCTTCCCGGCACAGCTGAAGGGCTGCAGCTTTACCGATTCCGGATGAGGCTCCGGTGATGAGAATAACCTGGTTCTTGTTCATAATGATTCGATTCTGAGATTTTAATGATGTAAACCTATTGAATATTCAGCCGTTCGATGTTTTTAACGCATTCAATAGCACAAAGACGACACCTCCTGTGCTGATCCGGCTTTTCTTCGTTTAAGTAAGCGCTCGCTGAAACCATGCATAGACATAGGGCCTGGGCTCACCGGATGGCATGATATATAGATAGTCAAATGATTTTATGAGCCTGAATTCCGGACCGAGTTGCTGCGACAGCATTTTTGCATCATAACGGCAGACAGGAAGACCGCTGCACTTCCGGGCTCCATCCTTGTTAAATGCAGCGATAATGACATGCCCTCCGGGCCTCAATACTTTCCTGAGCAGCTTAAAATAGCTCTTTTGCTCTTCGGGCCGTGTGAAAAAATGCAATACGGCCCGGTCATGCCAGCAATCTATGTTGCGCAACTGATTGATCTTGCGGGGGTGAATTAAATCATCGACAAGCCAGTGGATGCGTTTCGCATTTCCCCCGAGGCGCTCCTTGAGACGCCTGAGGGCTTCTTCACTGATGTCATTGACCCACATGTTTTCATATCCTTCCTCCAGCAGCAGGTCCACCAATGTAGAGGCACCGGCACCTACATGCAGGATGCGCGAACTTTTCTCTGGCAGCGCCTCATGTATAAGCTTCAGCGAGGGCTCCGGGCGTTCTTCGTACCAGCCCAACTTTTCGACAGCTGATTGCTCGTAAATCTTCTTCCAGTGTGTTCTCAAAGCATCGCTGTCTGAAAATCCGCTGCGCCCGTCCGTATCCTTTTCTCCGTTCGCGTTATTCATATTACTGCTTTTATTCTTAAGACAAAGGGAGACAAATCGGGTTCACCTATGTCTGCAGCTGTTCAGTAAGGAGAATCAGGATTTTTTGTAGTCTCTTTCAATGATTTCCCTTATTCCCGCTTCATAGGATGTTGGTTTTAAGCCGTATTTCTTTTCAATCTTGCTGCTGTCAAAGAAGTAGGGTTTTTCAAATTGATAAAGCATCTCAATGACTTCCTTCATCACGGGCAGAAAGAGCCCCATCATCCGGAGGGTGCCCTTTGAAATCTGTCTGTACTTTGCCTCTACACCCAATTCATCTGCAAATAATTGCAGGATCTCCCGGGTAGTGAGCGGAGGTCTGGCCGTAGGAAGATGCCAGACCTGCTGCCACGAATCCTCACGGTTGCCCAGGAGAGCGGTTGCCTTTCCTGCATCAGGAGTGTAGGTGTATGAATGTGGCACATCCACCCGACCCATAATGTTGGCTTTCTTGCCCTGACTCAGGGGATTGAAAATGGTCTCGGTGAGCATGCTCGTTTGCCTGATGGACGGCCCGTAGTAGTCAGCCGATCGCGCTATCAGAGCCGTCAAGCGACCCTCACTGACCTTTTCCATTATCATTCGATGAAGTTCTGCCCTCACGGCTCCTTTTTTGCTTACGGGGCGCAGGGGTGTGTCTTCATTCATTTTATCGAGATAATCCGGATCGTACATATAGATGTTGTCAAAGAATACAAGCTTGCATTTATAGTCAATACAAGCATCTATCAGATTGGACATCAATCTTGGCCATTCTTTTTCCCATACACTCCTTTTGTAGGGCAGTCCGATGGTCAGATAAACTACCGAAGAACCTTCCACGGCTTTTCGCAGCTCGTCACGGTTCAGCAGGTTGGCTGCCATAAGCTTGTCTCCGGGGTTTACTTTCTTTGGGTTGCGGCTTACCAGGCGGATATCATCCGTATATGTGCGGAGTGCTTTGGCAAGTTCATGGCCGATAGCCCCTCCTGATCCGAGCATTGTTTGCATTGTGCTTTTTTTCGGTGAAGAAATAAAGGTAAAGTTTTTGGGGCTGACAGGCATGGCTTTCCATGCTTGTGTGTCCATTCCGCATTCAAATATTCAAAGAACCATGAAAACCTGAAAAGCAGCCATGAGAAGAAAAAGAATTGAAACGCAAGAGCAAGTACGTGGCACCCGGGGAATGCCCCCGAGAAATATTAAGTAGCAGGTAGTATAAAGTGTAGCACTCTCATAAATCAGCTCAGTATAGTAATCCCAGAATAGCGAAAGTAAAGTATAGTTGCCGGCCATGGATTTCAAGACAATTACTTCTTAGTTTTTACGTGTATCGCATTGAATAAAAGAATCTCTTGTACTGAATGATCTCTAACGCATCCAAAAGGAAAACAATGACGAATCCGTATTTCCGGTATTTCGCTTTCAGGTTCTTCAGGTTATTGGCAAACCGTTCGGCAGGGGATGGTCGGGTCGAAGAAGGCTGACCCCGCCACGCCCGGGTACAACTCCCAACACGAGGCACTCGCTCATGAAAGGGCCGATCTGTTTGGGTGGAAAATTGATGACGGCAATGATCTGTTTGCCGATGAGATCGCTTTTTGTATATCGGTCTGTGATCTGGGCACTGCTCATGCGTGTGCCCAGCGGACCAAAGTCGATTTTAAGCTTGTAGGCTGGTTTTCGTGCCTCTGGAAAATCATAGGCTTCGAGGATGGTGCCTGTTCGTATATCGATCTTCTCGAAGTCAGACCAGCTGATAAAAGGTTTCTCCATGCTGTAAAAATAGAGCAGAGGAAGAAGATCGCGCAGCATGCGCTTTAGTAGATGACAAATTTTCGCATCAGTTCTTCTTCCCCGGATTCAAAACGAAGCAGGTAAACCCCGGCTGCCAACGGCAGATTGAATTGCCTGCCAAGGGCCTCGGCAGATGCTCCCTCAAGTCTGTAAACCTCTTGTCCCATCGCATTGAAGACCCTTACGCTGAAATCGTTGTTTTCGCAACCTTCGCGATAAAGCTGAAAAATTCCTTGATTGGGATTGGGAAATAAGAGCAGGTTTTCATCGTCCACGGCAATGGCCCTTGCGCGGCAATAACATTGGATGGTGAGCTCGAAGCTCGTATCAACTCCGTCACGAAAGGAGGAAGGGTAGGCCTCTTTTTGAAACCACTGCAAATCATCCACGTCTTTTGACTGGAAATGGTGCTGGCTTTCGGTCATGGCGATGCTCTTGCCCAGGCAGCTCTTTCCTTCGCTGTCCGTCTTAATCAGATAAGTGGTGCGCGCCTTGTTCCGGTCGCTAGCGTAGTAGAAGACCCTTGCACTGATTATGTATCCGCCATCGGGGCTTTTGACAAGTTTCTTTACACTCCGAAAGTTGAGGTTCTCGTTAAACTCGCGGCTCCAGAGAAGCTGGCCCGATGGGCTGAGCGCCATAAGAATCACACTGCTTGTGCTGTCGATCAGGTCATAGTGGTAAATGGCAGCAATGTAATTTCCGTTTTCGTCCTCCAGCAGCTCTTTGAGATAGTCTTTCCCGTTTCGGTAATCAAAAGATTTGTACCAGAGCACGTTGCCCTGCATGTCAAGTTTTACAAACATCGGGTCGCGGTTGTTCGGCATATTGTCGGCCGGCACATAGTGCGTTGTACCCGCCATCAGGATGGATCCGTCTTTTGTGGAAATGACCTTGTCGGCATATTGCGTTTCCTCATGCCCGATCAGCTTGGCCCATAGTTGATTGCCGTCTTTATCAAAACGCGATATCACAAAATCATCCCTTCCGAAACCCTGCGACTGATTGCCATTTCCTACCGATACGGTACCGTCATCCGGAAGGAGTGTAAGGTCAAAGCTTTCCCCGTGTTCGACAAAAGAACGCGTCCACAGGGTATCCCCCCTGGAGTCGGTCTTTACCAGAAGGTGAAAATCGTTGTGTTCATTAATCTCACCGGCAAATACCAGATCACCGCTGCTGGTCTCAACCACATCGTAGGCCTCTACTTCATTGCCGTTGTCATAGTGCTGCTGCCATATTATTTTTCCGTTGTCGTCAATGCGGGCCATAAACGCAATGTCGATATTGTCACCGGCCATAATATATCCGCCCTTGCTCGATTTGATCAGGGTATAGGCGGGAATCATAGACCGGTAAAATACGAATCCGCTCAGGTTTCCTTCCAGGTCCATGTCGGCTACAAAGTTGCCATACGTGTAGGTGCTTCTTTCGTTTTCGTAATATCCGAGCACTTTGAAGCTATTGGCGTCTTTCTGAACGATGTCGCGAATGACAAAGTAACTGGCAAAGGTGTCGTTGTCGAGGCGGACTTCACGCTGAAAAAGGGATTGGCCCGAAAGGGCGGAACTGCATAATATGAGAATGAGTGGGAGCAGGCGTTTCATAGTCGTGATTTGTTAATACGTTTAATAAGAATATGTATCATACGTAAAATCAACTCTAAATTAATTAATAAAAAATTAATGGTGAGACAATTTAAATTAATTTATGTGGATGAAAAAGATCACTCGAAGCAATTGAAAGCAAAGCGGGAATCGTTGTATAGCCTTTGCTTATAAGCCGAAATGGCAGGCAGAAGATGGGAGGGGAAATAGCTTCGTTTGCTATTTCAGGTATAAAAAATCAGTATACAAGAAACTTCCGGATCATCTGTGTTTCTTCTTCATCTATTTCAAGGACGTAAAGCCCTGTGTGCAATGGAAGGGAAAGAGAACGCGGAAGTAATTTTCCTGCTTCGCTTTTCAGATCGTAGACGAGCTGTCCGAGGGCATCGTAGATGATAATTTCATAGGCTCCGTCATAGCATCCGGCCTGACGGAGAGCGAAACTGCCGTTGTTGGGGTTGGGAAAAAGTGTGAGGCTGTCGTTTTGTACAATGGGGAGAAAATCTTTGCAATGTTCCACATCATCCAATGCAATGAAGGTATCTGCGCCATCTGCGAAATTAGCATCATACACATCAAGGTCAAACCATCCCTGATCCGTATTGTCTCCGGAATCGAAAGCGAGGGGCGAAAGGCTCAGCGGGATGTCGGTAGAGGCGCAGGAGTTGCCTTCTTCATCGGTTTTAATCAAAAAGATGCTGTTTTGATAGAAATTATTTTGGATCACGCGAGTTGAATATCCGCCAATCAGGAATCCTTCATCCGGAGATTCAATCAAGTTTGTAATGCTTGCAATATTGGGGATGTCATGTCCCAACTCTCTGGCCCATCGCAGTTCCCCGTCCGGTGAGAAGGAGCACAATGCCACGGAAGAAGTACTGTCGATTTCGTTGAAATGTTTGACCGCCATCACGTAGTTTCCATGACAGTCTTCAATGACCTGAGCCCCGTAATCATTGCCTCCGGCATAGTTAAGCCGCTGGGCCCATTGTATATTTCCGTCAAGGTCCAGATTGATCAAAAAGGCATCGCTCTTCATCGTGATACTGTCGGCATCCATGTAATTTAATGTTCCGGCAATCAGTATGGAAGCAGGATCGGCATAGGCAATGGAAGATGCATATTCCGCTTCGCTGTCTCCCAGAATTTTAATCCAGAGGGGGGTGCCGTCCTTGTCGAGGCGAATCACACCCAGGTCATTTTTTCCGAATCCGTTTGCCGTCCAGGCATCTCCCACGGAAACACTTCCGTCATCGGGCATCAGGTCCATATCATACACTTCCCCTTCATCGATAAATGACTTTGTCCAAAGTGTATCTCCGTCTGCATTGGTCTTTACAAAGTAATGATAATCGTCCCGGTCATCAATTTCACCGGCAAAAAGGATATCACCCGTGGAGGTTTCAACGGCCCTGTATGCTTCCACTTCATCATCGTTTTCATAGTGCTTTTGCCAGAGAATCTTACCATTCTCATCGATGCGTGCGAGAAAAGCAAGATCGATGTCATCGCCCGCAATGATGTATCCTCCATTTTTCGACTCAATGAGGGTGCTGGCATAATGCATTCCCCTGAAAAAAATGAAGTTGGAGAGTTGCCCGTCTGTCCCGAGATCGGCTATAAAATTTCCGTATAGGTAGTTCCCCGATGCATTGATATAGCGCCCCAGCACTTTTACCTTGTGATCACTTCCGACAATGAGATCGCTGAGATACATGGTGCTAAGAGAGGTGTCGTCAGGAAATCGGAACTCGTGTTCATAGCGGGTCTGACTTAGTAAAATATGGGGGGCAATGGCGAGGATGAAGAGCAAATAATATTTCATGGCACTTGCTTTTGATGCGGCAATGAAAGATTGGTGCTAAGGGAAAAACATATCTAATTTAATGATATTTAGACAATCTTCTTCATAAATCGCAGTTGATTTCATTGCAGGCGCAAGCCGCAGCCTTCCGGGCCGGCAAAATTGAAAGTATACAGGGGGCGAGGATGTGAACGGGAGTGAAGCGCGCAGAACGCGTGTTTTATTCATCATCAGCCCGCTCGAAGGTGTGGATCATCAGATGATCTTTGGCCAGGATGCGCGTGACGTAGCGATCGTTGATGCTGCTCACACGATAAAAGTTAATTCCGGGCAGGGGGTGGGCATGGGTGTATTGATAAATATTGACTGCCAGGGTGTCGCCTTTGGCAGGCAGACTGTAGATGGGCTGGAATTTGATACCATTCTGGCTGTGCTCTATGAGATAGGATCGTACGTGCTCCTCCATTTCCACAGCCCAGGTAATACGCACCGAGTCGCTTCTCGTATCAAGGGAAAAATAACTAATGCGATTGTATTTGCCGATGGCTGCACTTTCCGCATTTTCGGGAGTTTCCTGTGACCGAAGGGCTGAAGAAAAAGCCCACAAAAGGAGGGCGAATACAAGGAATTGTTTCATAAAGGTAGATTTTCCACTCTCTACGATGATAAAGTGTAAAAGATACACTGTCAATTGAAATTTCTGAATCTTCTTTCTACAACGGGTCTCAAAAGGGCAGGAGGGGTAAAAAAGCATGAATACCGAATCGAAGACAGACATATTCAATGTTTGATTTGTCGGGGCCTTTACACTTAGCCGCCTTCCCGGGCCCATGCATTTTCTTCTGTCTGTCTGGCGACACTTGCATATAGGAAAGCGGAATAGGTTTGAGCCATTATTAAACCATATATCTGAAAAAAATGAAAAATCAACTTTACACGCTGCTGGCTCTGGCGGCCCTCATACTGGGCAGCCGGCCAATGAAGGCACAACTAATTTTAAGTGATACCTCGAGTTATCACACTTTCGAGCAAATGTTGCTTGCCAACGAATTTAATGAAAGCGGTGAGCCCTTTGCCGAAGCGCTGGGCTACGATCTCGACCTGCTCGACCCGATGCAGGCCAACAGCCCCGACTCGATGGCATATACGCTGGGTATTGAAAATTATGAGTATTCGAGATACTATCTCGGAACCATTGTTTCACAATCGGGGATGGGACTGCATATGATGTGGGCCCCGATGATCAAACAAATGGCATCGATGATAACGGACAGCAGTTTTGACGGAAGCTACACCAACGGAATGAAAAACGGCATTTTTGAAGACGATGTGCTGATGAAAATGATCGGACACCTGGGCGAAGGAGCCAATCAAACGCCACCCATGAACGCATGGCCTCAATTTGCCGAATTTCAAAGCGGTGATCCGCGTCTGCCGCAAAATGTGCAGAGCGGATTTCCGGGTGATTTCCAAACCTTGCGATGGGACCGGAGCAAGATGGACAAGACACTGAATCCGGCAGCCATGGGGCAAACACTCATGAAGCAGTACCTCTGGGCCCAGGACATGCTCAGCACTTTCCATGACGGCAGTGAAAACAATGTGGAAGCCAACGGTATCAATACTCCGGACCTGCCCGATGGCAGCTTCGATCCGAACAACAATATTTTCCTCGGGGGTGACAACCTTGACGGATTCATCGGCCAGGTACTGACTGCGGAAGGCATCAACAAAGTACTCTTCCTGATCAACAAACTGGGCTACGATGGCAGCCATTTTGTGCCCATTGACCCGGCCAGCTACAATCCGTCCGCAGGCATCGTCTATTTCCCGCACGAAATTTCGGTCACGGAGTCGCCCGTAGCCAGCGGCCTGCCACCCCAGGCCTCGCAGCTGACGGTGAAAGATGCGGAAAGTCACCTCTGGGATCAGCTCTCTTTGCTGGAGGGTACTCTTCATTTTAAAAATATGATGAACCCTGATGACCTGAGCGATGAAGCCCATATTGCATACCATTCCGTATTTGACGGTGACCCTTTTCCCGCAGCAATGAGCGTAAGCGGAATGCCGGGCCCTTTTGATCTTATGAAAGGAGCCAGTGCCGTGCTTTTTAAAAACATTATGGCCATGCACTTCGACAGCAATCTTGGCACATTTACGGATATTTCGGAGCTCATCAATGGCGGTGTTGTGCGGGGGAATGTCGTGAATACGGAGTCGTCAGCCTATTTGCTGGTGATTCTGGCCAAAACGATAGAAGAGTTTGCAGGAACTCCCCTGGAAGGAATGGCACGCGATGCACTGAATGCACAAGCCAATTTTCTGATTGCCAACCTGAAAGATACGGATGGAAGCTTCTTTTCCGAATATACGATAGGAAGCGGAGTGGATGGCGGATCGAAAACCCTGTCTACCCAGGCAGCGGTAATTCGCGGGCTCTATGTGGCAGCCGAAGCCACCGGCAACAACGATTTTCTCGCAGCAGCCGATGCCGCCTATGCCTACCTCATTGCTACATTTTATGATCCGGCACAGAAAGTATTTAGAAGCGAAGAAGGCAATGTGCATATTGAATACACGCCTTACAACATTGCCCTGACGGCAGGGGCACTGCGTGAAGCCTCGCTCATTGGCAATCATGCCGATGCCGCGCTTATTTACACAAGATTCTTTAAACGCGTGGTCAACCCGATGCAACTGAATGAATTTGGCCCTACCGGAGAAACGGGCAACGACTCCGATGCCGATGGGGTACCTTTTATCCTCAACCGACCGGGATTGCCTCCCGTGCTGGCTTCTTCAGCTACTTTTGACATTCAGACCGGCATTGCCGACAATAAACTGAAGCGAAGCAGACTGCGGGTTTATCCCAACCCTGCTCGCAGCGTATTGCATGTGGAATCCTCATTGAAGAACGGAAATGGTGCAGTGATTGAGATATTTGACATCTCAGGCCGCAGACAATATCTGGATTCCGGGTCGGAACTAAGCAGTGGCAACGGAGAGATCCTTATTTCGCTCAACACACTGCGACCGGGCATTTACATGCTCAAAATCAGCAACAAAGAAGAAATCCAAAGCAGCAGCTTCGTAGTGGAATAAAGCGGACTGTGGTTTTTATTGAGATAATTTTAGGGGGCCACCTGCAGGGGTGGCCCTTTTTTGAATTCTCGAATCACGGGCGAAATTATTTGTATTTCTTACGGCTTCTTCTCAACTTTCCTTTTAAAATAATATATCATGAGTCCCGACAGAAAGAAGATCAGCTTTCAGAACAGGAGTGGCCAAACCCTTTCGGCCTGGCTCGACATGCCGCTTGACGGACAGCCCCACCATTTTGTCCTTTTTGCACACTGTTTTACCTGTGGCAAGAACCTCTCGGCTGTGCGGCATATCAGCGAGGCACTTACCCAAAACGGGTATGCGGTGCTCCGCTTCGATTTTACCGGATTGGGAGAGTCGGAGGGCGATTTTGCCGATACCAATTTCAGCTCGAATGTGGACGATCTCATTGACGCTGCGGCTTTTCTGGAAAGGGAATACCGGGCTCCGGGCATGCTCATAGGGCATTCCCTGGGCGGTGCAGCCGTGATTTTTGCTGCTGCAAAACTGCCTTCCGTCAAGGCGGTGGTCACTATCGGGGCTCCGGCCGATCCGCTGCATATCAGCCATCTGGTGCAAGACAGCCGCAAAGAGCTCGAAGCGAGGGGAGAAGCGACCGTAAGTGTGGGCGGAAAGCCTTTCCGCATTAAGTCGCAGTTTCTGCACGATCTCGAAAGCAATAAAATGCGCTCGGTACTGCCGGAACTCGAACGTGCGATACTCATCATGCACGATCCGTTTGATAAGATCGTGGGTATTGACAACGCGCGCATGCTCTTCGAGATGGCAAAGCACCCGAAATCATTTATCTCACTCGAAGGTGCAGGGCATCTCCTGCCCGAAAGCGCGGATTCACTCTATGTGGGAAAAATGATCAGTGTCTGGGCATTGCGCTATTTGCCACAAGCCGAAGAGCCGCGTTTGCATACCGACCTGCAGGTGCTCACGCGCATTCGCAAGGAAAAATATCTCACCGAAATAAGGGCAGGGCGCCACAGCTGTCTGGCCGATGAACCGAAAGAGTTTGGCGGCCGCGATGCCGGGCCATCGCCCTACGATCTCCTGATAGCGGCTCTCGGTGCCTGCACCTCCATGACCCTTCGCATGTATGCCGATCTCAAAGAGTGGCCCCTGGAAGAAGTCAGGGTGCACCTGAAGTACGACAAGGTGCATGCCGAGGAATGCGGGAAATGTGAGCAAAAAGAGGGCGGGAAAATCGACTATATCCAGCGGGAGATTGAAGTGATCGGTGCGCTGGACGAAAAACAGCGGCAGCGTCTCCTCGAAATTGCCAACCGCTGCCCCGTTCACAAAACGCTGACAAGAGGTGTGATAGAAGTGCATACCGAACTGAGGGGATGAAATAGATTATTAGATACATGAGGTTATGTTTGAATAAGAATACAGGAAATTCTATGATGAGCAAGGTAATCTAATTGGTCATGAAGCAGAATATGTATGTTTCTGGAGATACTTTAGAAGGAAAAAATGTAGAAGACGTGGAGGAATATGTGCGAAAGGAAGAACTAAATATGATCTGGAAGGCAACATATTGAATATGGATTATACAGATCCAACGGATAATACAACTATTCAAAATGTTTCGGCTATCAAATCTGTTGAAAATGATGGTATTGAGTCACTTGATTTTGTGGAAAATTAGATTTTAACAATAAAGAGGGCCCTATTTCTTTAGGGTCCTCTATTGTTTTATTTACAAAAGTAGTTCTTAGATAATTAATAATATGAGAATATTTATTATCGTTTCTCTTTTTGTTTTCCCTTTAATAGGAAAGGCTCAAATTCAAGATGAAAACACTAAAAACCCAAAGTATATCTACCT
>WFPF01000123.1 GCA_015487695.1 Chitinophagales bacterium | reverse complement strand
TAAAGGGCGGGGCGAAGGACTTGAATTGCCCGGATGAAACCATGTATCGAAATGTTTGCCATAAGGATTGACAAGTATTGAATAACTTCGGTCTGCAGGATGAAGTCTTATAGTAACTCCGCCCTTCAGGGTGGAGTGAAAAAGAAGAGTCCGTCAACTTGGGCTGAAGCCCTTTTCCTTTGGGCACTGCCGGGTTCCCTGCCCTAAAGGGCAGGGTAAAGAATTACTCAGCTCATCAGGGCGGAATGCTAGCCTGAGCTTATCAAGGGGTAAGCGTCAACCCAGGTCGCAGCGGTCTTCCACAATCGGGACGATATCGATCTCTCCCTGTTTTTCCTTGATGGCTGCCTGTGCGGCTACCAGCCGTGCCACCGGTACCCGGAATGGGGAGCAGCTCACATAATCGAGGTCGCTGCGGTGGAAAAACTCGATGGATGCAGGGTCGCCTCCGTGTTCTCCGCAAACGCCCACTTTGAGACCGGGCTTGACACTGCGCCCTTTCTTTGTGGCCATCTCCACCAATTGCCCCACGCCCACCTGATCGATGGATTGAAAGACATCCTTTTCGAGGATTCCTTTTTCAATGTAGATGGGCAGGAACTTGCCCACATCATCGCGGCTGAAACCAAAGGTCATCTGGGTGAGGTCGTTGGTGCCGAAGCTGAAAAAGTCGGCACAGCGGGCTATTTTGTCGGCTACAAGGGCTGCCCGCGGTATTTCGATCATGGTGCCGATTTTGTAGGGCACCTTGATCTTGTGTTCACGAAAGACTTCGAGGGCCGTTTGCCTTATTACGTCAATCTGCAGGCGCATCTCACTGCCTGCGCTGGTCAGCGGTATCATGATCTCCGGCTCGACCGATTTATTCATCTTTTTCATGCTGATGGCCGCTTCGAGGATGGCCCGCGTCTGCATTTCCGTAATCTCGGGATAGGTATTGGCGAGGCGGCATCCCCGGTGTCCGAGCATGGGATTGAGTTCCTGCAGGCTTTCTATCTTTTCTTCCACGGCATGCAGCGGCACCCCGAGGTTTTTGGCCATTTCCTGTTTGGCTTCCCGGTCGCGGGGCAGAAATTCATGGAGGGGTGGATCGAGGAGGCGGATGGTTACCGGCAGGCCCTCCATGGCGAGGAAGATGCCTTTAAAATCTTCTTTCTGGAAGGGCAGGAGCTTGGCGAGGGCTTTTTTGCGGCCTGCGGTATCCTCTGCGAGGATCATTTCGCGGACGGCCATGATGCGATCTTCTTCGAAGAACATGTGCTCGGTGCGGCAGAGCCCGATGCCCTTTGCCCCGAAATTGCGGGCGATGCCTGCATCGCGCGGGGTGTCGGCATTGGTGCGCACTTTCATGCGGGCGTAGCGGTCGGCCAGGTGCATGGCTTCCTCAAAGGCTCCGCTGATGCTGGCAGGCCGCGTGGGCAGTTTGCCTTCATAGACGGCTCCCGTACTGCCGTTGATCGAAATCCAGTCGCCTTCGCGCAGACAGTGGCCATCGGCCCGCATTTTGCGCTCTTTGTAGTCGATCTGTATCTCACCGGCTCCGGTAATGCATGTTTTGCCCATTCCGCGTGCCACCACGGCTGCGTGGGAGGTCATGCCGCCCCGCTGGGTCAGTATGCCCTCGGCCACGGTCATGCCGTGAATGTCTTCGGGGGAGGTTTCGATGCGGACGAGGATCACCTTCCGGCCCTGCCGTGCCCAGTCCTCGGCTACATCGGCCGAAAATACAATCTGCCCCGTGGCGGCTCCGGGCGATGCCGGAAGGCCCCGGGTGAGCAGGGTGCTTTCTTTCTCGATGCCCTCTTCGAATCGCGGGTGAAGCAGTTCATCGATCTTCCCGGGTTCCAGGCGCATGAGGGCCGTTTCTTCGTCAATCAGCCCTTCCGAGCGCATTTCCATGGCAATGCGCACCATGGCCTGTCCGGTGCGTTTGCCCGTACGGGTCTGCAAGAGCCAGAGCCGCCCTTCCTCGATGGTGAATTCGAGGTCCTGCATATCGCGATAGTGCGCTTCGAGTTCGGCCTGAATATTAAAGAGTTGTCCGTAGGCTTCGGGCAAGATCTCTTCGAGCGAGGGATATTTCTTTTTTCTTTCGCTCTCGCTGATGCCGTTCATGCGGGCCCATCTGCGCGATCCTTCGAGGGTGATTTGCAGGGGTGTGCGGATGCCCGCCACCACATCCTCGCCTTGCGCGTTGATGAGATATTCGCCCGTAAAGAGGTGCTCGCCCGTAGCCGGATCGCGGGTAAAGGCAACGCCCGTGGCCGAACGATTGCCCATATTGCCAAAGACCATGGCCTGCACATTGACCGCTGTGCCCCAGTCATCGGGTATCTGATAAAGTTTGCGGTAGCTGATGGCCCGCTTGTTCATCCAGCTGTTGAACACCGCCAGAATGGCTCCCCAGAGCTGTTCCCACGGGTCGCTCGGAAAAGCTTCTCCGCTTTGCTTTTTGATCAGCTCGCGAAAACGTATGCTGAGAAGCCGCAGGTCTTCGCTGCTCAGCTCCGTATCGAGGCGGATACCGCGCATTTCTTTTACTTCTTCGATGATCTTCTCGAAGGGGTCTGCTTCGTCCTCCGATTCCGGCTTGAGGCCCATAACCACGTCACCATACATTTGTATAAACCTTCGATAGGAGTCCCAGGCGGCCCGTTCATTCCCTGACTTGCGGGCAAATCCCTCTACGATCTCATCGTTCATGCCCAGGTTGAGCACCGTATCCATCATGCCGGGCATAGAGACACGGGCACCGGAGCGAACGGATAGAAGGAGTGGATTTTCGGCATCTCCGAAATTCTTTCCCATGATCTTTTCCACTTCTTTCACCCCCGCCTCCACCTGGCTGCGCAGCTTCCCGATGCTTTCTTCTTTTCCCTGGCGGTAGAAGTCGACACAGGCCTCGGTGCTGATCGTAAATCCGGGAGGCACCGGTATGCCGAGCCGTGCCATTTCGGCCAGGTTGGCTCCCTTGCCGCCCAACAGTTCTTTCATCTTGCTGTCGCCCTCAGCGCTTCCGTTTCCGAAGCGGTACACATATTTCTTTCCCATGATCTTCCATTTTATTTACGAATAAAAACAGGATGTAAAAGTAGCTGCACGCTCCGTTTAAAAGAATGATCTTTGTTACCGGAAGGAGGAATACTTTAGATCCTGTAATTTCGTTTGAGGAAAGTGTTTTATTCCTATTCTTTTATAAAATCAGCTCTTATGAAAGCCGTTTTTACTCTTGCTCTCTCGCTGCTGTCCCTCTTTGCCCTTCGGGCACAGGAAATTGATTTCAAAGCCTATCACCGCCACTTTTCGGAAGTGGCTTTCGGTCTCTATGCTTCGAAGTTTGAGACCAGCAACAGCGAATACCGGGCGTTTATCAGGGACTTGAAAAAGAAGCGAAAAGTGGAAGAACTGAAGGTCTGTGCGGTGGACAGTTCGCGCTGGGCCAATGCCTTGAAATACAGCAAGCCGTATGAGCAGTATTACTTTCAGCACGAAGCCTACAGCGACTATCCGGTAGTGAATATTACAAAAAAAGCGGCCGAACTATACTGCAAATGGCTCACTGAACAATACAATCAGGCCCCCAAGCGCAAGTACAGGCGGGTGCGTTTCCGGCTGCCCACCGAGCAGGAATGGCGCATGGCAGCCAGTGCGGGGGTAGAAAATGCGATCTTCCCCTGGGGCGGCCCGTATCTTCGAAATACCCGCGGTAGTTTTCTGGCCAATTTCCGGGTCATTCCCCAGTCGACTATCCGCGATAATGGCAACCCCGATTGCCTGGAGTATGTGCCTACCGACCGGAACAATAAGGGCTCGGGCACTTCCTCGACCCGGGGCACCCTCGATGCCGCACTGATAACGGCTCCGGTCAAGTCTTTTTATCCCAACGAGTACGGCTTGTACAACATGGCCGGCAATGTGGCCGAGATGGTCGAGTCTAAAACAAGAAGAACCCTGGGCGGTTCGTGGCAAAATACGGGATACTATCTGCGCCTGGATGCCGAGGACCCCTATGCCGATGTGGAGGGGCCGCATCCGGCCATCGGATTCAGGGTCTTTATGGAAGTAATCGAAGAATAGGAGAATTCATCCCGAAAATCTGAATAATACGAAGGGTCTTTTTATTTTTGCGCACCGCTTCTTCGCAATTATGCGTTGAGAGCATTCGGGGTGTAGCGCAGCCCGGTAGCGCGCTTCGTTCGGGACGAAGAGGTCGTGGGTTCGAATCCCGCCACCCCGACTCTTTTTTGATGGTAAGACGACAGGTATCAGCCTCCTTAGCTCAGCTGGTAGAGCGGCTCACTCGTAATGAGCAGGTCGCGGGTTCGAGTCCCGTGGGAGGCTCTTTGGAAACGGCCGTTATTATACTTTTTATAGCTCCGATGGCGGCACTCCGAAGCGCTCCCGGAACTTTCGATTGAAGTAGCCCGCACTGCTTATGCCCACATGATAGCGCAGCTCTGAGATCGTGTCGAATCTTTTTTCTTTCAGGCAGAGATAGGCCCTTTGCAATCGCAACTCAAGGATGTAACGGACAGGACTCAGTCCGGTCAGCTTTTTTAGCAAGCGGCTCAGTTGTCGCTGACTGTAGGCCACTTCATCTGCCAGGTCGGCCACACGAAATGCCTCGTTTGATAGATTTTCGAGAATCACCGCATTGATTTTCTGCATCAGTTTCTCTTCACTTCCGGCCGAATCATCCAAAAAATCCAGGTGCTCCCTGACCCACTTTTCCCTTTCCTTTTTCTTATCCAGCAAGGCTTGTATGCGTGCCTGCAATTCCTCTGGCGAGAAGGGCTTGATGATATAGTCGTCCACGCCCAGATCGAAGGCGGACAGGCGGTCTGCCGCTTGATTTTTGGCCGTGAGAAAAATAAAGGGAATGTTTTTATATCGATCTTCGGAATTGACTTTCCTGCGCAGGCTCATGCCATCCATAACGGGCATCATCAAATCCGAAATAATCAAATCGTAAGTCCTCTTTTGCAGGGCCTGCCACCCTTCCATTCCGTTGAATGCCAGATCGCAGTTAAAATGGGGACTGAGAATCTCCTGAAGATAGCGGGCCATTTCGGGGCGGTCTTCCACAATGAGCAGGCGTTTTTTTCCATTGCCGAGGGCCTCGACCGGGGCTTTTCTTGTCTTTGTCTCTGTGCTTTTACTTTGCCCTACCGCATTGGCCGCTGCACGCTCAGCGGCTTTTGCATGCATCGATACCGTAAAAACAGCTCCTTCTCCGACCCGGCTTTGAAGGGTAAGCCGGGCTTCGATCGATTTACTTAGTTCCCTGGCCAGCGCCAGCCCGATTCCTACGCCTCCGCCATGGCTGATGCGCTCAGACTGATAGAAGCGCTCGAATATTTTTTCCTGTTCTTCAGCGGCTATTCCGGGGCCTTCGTCTTTGATGCTTATTTTGAGCATCTCTTCTTCCGTCCACAGGCGCAACTCGACTGTGCTGCCCGAGGGGGCGTATTTGATTGCATTGCTGATAAGTATGCTCAATATTTTTTCAAATCTCCCCGGATCGGTAAAGGCCGTCAATGGCCGATCCTCCTCTTCTTTGAATAGCAGTGTCAACCCTTTGGATGCCGCCAGTGACTCGAACGAGAAAAAGAGCCTTTTGGTAAAAGTGCGGATATCCACATCCTCTTTTCGCAGGGGAATTTTGCCTTTGTCGAGCCGCAGAAACTCGAGAATCTCTTCGGCATCGCTAATGATCTTTTTATTGCTGTCAAGGGCCTCCTGGATTCGTGACCGGACCCTCTCGGCATCCCCGGCCTCTTCCAGTGCCATGCGGAGATAGCCCTCTATGAGGGTGACCGGAGTCCGTATCTCATGGGCCATGTTTTCAAGAAACTCACTGCGTTGCCGGTTCATCTCCCGCTCTTTTCTCAGCTCGTATTCGCTTTTTTCTTTTCTTCGTTTTTGCCGGAGGGCAAAGCCAAAGAAGCCTGAGCCCAAAAGCAGGAAGAGAGAGAGACCGCCATAGATGATTTTATTTCGCTTTGCCCGTTGTCGCGATATTTCCAACTCCCGCATGGCAATTTCCCGGTCTTTTACAGCCCCTGCATAGCGAGCTTCGGCTTCCGTAAACTTTTCATCGAGCAGACGTTCATATTTATGCACAAGACTGTCGCTATACGCACGATAGAGCCTGGCCGCTTCGCTATAATTTCCCAGGAGGAAATAATCATTTGCAAGGTTGCTAAGGTCATCAATGATAAAATCGCTGTAACCGATCTCACGAGATAGCTCAAAGGCTTTTTGATGATAGGCCAGAGCCTTTTTTGCTTGTCCGGCTTTAAGAAAAACATTCCCGATATTGCCCAGTACGGATGCCAGAAAATAGGGATCGTCAAGCGTACGATATACCTCTTCGGCTTTGCTGCAGTATATGCCGGCTTTGATCAGGCTGTCGAGCTCCACGAGGGCATTGCATTTGTGCATATAGGCTTCCCCGAGCATCTTCGCATCGCCAAGCAGAAGCGCGTAATGAATGCATTGATCGGCAAGTCGGTTTAGCTCGGGAGCACTGCCCGGTAGATCATAAAGACAATAATACTTGAGCGAATAGGCTTTTTGAATCAATGGGGTATCACCGCTTGCTTTTGCACTCTCCAGCGCTTTATCGGCATGAGACAAACTGAGCCGGTCATTCAGAAAAAGATAGATCCAGGCGATTTCCTTATGTGTGCGGGAAAGTTGACGAAAATAGGAAGCATCATCATCCGGATTTTGCTTAAGAGAGTCGAGTATGGAATATAGCAGAGGAAGGGCTTCCTGCTGCTCGGTATTCTTTCGAAATGCCCGGGCAGAATCTATCAGAGTCTCGAATCGGAGACTGTCGATGGCCCCATAGGCTTGCACAATAAAGAGAAAAAGAAAGGAGAGCAGAAAGGGGCTTTGAAATGATCTCACGCAAGACTTGGCTTATTGCCCAAAAATAGAACAAAGCGCATTAAATATGAAAATGTCCGAAATGGAAAGCTTTATGTCCGAAACGGATCAACCCGGGTTTTCGCTTTTGCCGAGTTTTGCAGAAATAAGAGCCGATATAATGCATATTTTCTTGATTTAAACCCCTGTTGCCATGAAAAACTACTGGATAGTCCTTTTTTGCCTTCTTTACATGCTCCCGCTGAAATCCCAGGATCTTTCGGATTTCAGAAAGATTGCTTCTTATCCTTTTATCGCAGATGCCAAAGATGCCACGGGCCTGAACGAAGATGCCATGATTCTCAAAGCTGTTTTTCAAAACGGAGGGATCTATTCCAATGGCAATTACTACGGAAGCGATACCAGCGGTGCCCTGATCCGTACTCCCCAAATCAAATCCTTTGATGTCAAAAAATTTGCGCTTCAGCTTGAATTCAATACGGATATAACCGGGCGGCCGCTCATCGCTTTCGGTGACGCTTGGCGTTGGCTGACGGTAAACATAAAACCCGACTCCGGCATTGAGTTGTTTGCCAACAAAACGGATGGATTTGGCCACATTCTAAATGCTCCTTTTAAAGTAGAGCCGGGCAAGTGGTATCAATTGGGCATAGTCTACGATTCGGCCAGCGGAGAACTATCGGTCTATGTGGACGATGTCCTCTTGAAAAAGGATACCCTTACGGCCTCATTTCTTCACTCCAACGACTTCACATTTGCCAATCAACACTCGGGAATGGGAATCGCATATAAAGGCTATTGGCGAAATCTGAATATTTATGCGCCCCGGATAAGTTCCGGCCTCCGGAACGAAAGGGTAAATCCTGCAAAAACAACTCTGTCTTTTGATCCCCTTCAAAACAGGCTAATTCTTAATGCTGACCTTCCGGGCGGCACTTGCTTTATATCTGATCTGAACGGAAGGGTAATTTGGAAAGCTGCCTATCCGGGTGAAGTCCGGCAAATTGTGTTGCCGGACTTGATCCCGGGTATTTACATTGCAACACTTTTGCCGGATGGGGCTAAGCGCATAAGCAAGGTGATATATGCTTTCTGAGTTTTTTATTGATGGCTCAGTTCATCAGCCAGGCAATTGAATTTCTGTTCCGATTAATTTCTTTAAATAATGCTATCTGCGCAATGAGAAAAATTCTGATTACCGTTCTTTTCTGGATCTTCGGATTGCTCTTTACGGATACAAGCACCGCTCAGGCGCAAAATGTGGGTATTGGTACCAATGCCCCGGACAACAGTGCCATGCTCGATATTGTTTCTACTTCCCGCGGCATTTTGATTCCCCGCATGACGAGTGCTCAGCGTACGGCCGTCTCCACGCCTGCCAGAGGCTTGCTTGTTTATGATCTGGATACGAAAAGTTTTTGGTTTTATGACGGAAGCTGGACTGAACTGAAAGGCGGGGGCAATACGCTGGATCAGGCATATGATGAGGGGGGAGCCGGATCGGGGCGGGTCATTACAGCCGATAACGGAGCCGTTCTCATTGCCGGAACCGATGGCTTTCAGGTTACGGGTACACATGGCTCGGGTGCCACCCTGGCCCTAAGCGGAGCAGGAAGCCGTATGTTTTTTTATCCCCGTAAATCTGCTTTCCGTGCGGGGTATAGCGCTGCCTCTGAGTGGAATGATGCAAATATCGGTGTTTATTCCGTGGCGCTGGGTTACCGGCCCAAGGCTTCGGGTTTGAAAAGTATAGCCTTCGGTGATTCAAGTTTGTCATTGGGAGAAGCCGGCATCGCAATAGGGACTAGAAACAGAGCCCTCTCATACCGATCGCTGGCGATGGGGAATTATTCGCTGGCATCAGACACTTCCTCGCTGGCCATTGGCTACCGGGACTCTGTGACGGGAAAATATGCATCGGCTTTTGGCTACAATAACACGGCTACGGCAGATTATGGAGTTGCCATAGGCTATAATTCGAAATCGACCGGTTCCTATTCGACAGCTATGGGAATGGGCGAGAGCAGTGGCAATTATTCGATTAGCATCGGTGGCACTGCGCAGGGCGACAATTCGCTGGCCATGAATTCGGGTTTTGCCGTTGGGAAGGAGAGTGTGGCCATGGGATACGGAAGCAGAGCCCTCTCATACCGATCGCTGGCGATGGGGAATTATTCGCTGGCATCAGACACTTCCTCGCTGGCCATTGGCTACCGGGACTCGGTGACGGGAAAATACGCATCGGCTTTTGGCTACAAGAACACAGCTACCGGTAATTACGCCACAGCCATGGGCTATAATTCACAAGCAACCGGGGTATTATCGATGGCATTGAATGCAACGAGCAATGGAAACTCAGCATTTGCAGCCGGATTTGGCAGGGCGGATGGTATGAATTCAATGGCTCTCGGCTATGCAGCAAGAGCGGATTCGGCTTACGCTGTAGCCATCGGCAACGGGAGTAGGTCTTCGGGACAGTATGCATTCAGTATCGGGAAATACTGCACCAGCTCGGGGTACGGAGCATTCTCCATTGGCGATGCAGCGGAAGCAAGAGGGCTTCGATCTTATGCGATTGGTGTGGATGTAAGAGCGTATTCCGCATATGAATTCGTTATCGGAACGGAAAATACAAGTTATGCCCCATCGAGCGCCACTGCATGGAGCAGCCTCGACCGCCTTTTTGTGATTGGAAACGGAACACCGGGATTGCGTTCGGATGCGATGGTTGTACTGAAAAACGGGAATGTCGGTATCGGAACATCAATTCCGGCCAATAAGTTGGAAGTAGCCGGAAAAATAAAGACTACTACGCTGCAGATTAGCTCCGGAGCTGCAAGCGGTTACCTCCTGCAGTCTGATGTCAATGGCAATGCCTCATGGATTTCTCCTTCATCCCTTAGTGACAACGACTGGACAGTGAATGGCAACAATATGTACAGCAGTGTTACGGGCAATGTGGGCATTGGAACAAGCACGCCCGGAGCCAAACTGGATGTGGATGGCAGCGCTACCTTTAATGAAAGCGGGGCAGCCGTCAACTTCCGGATAGAAAGCAATACCCGTACACACGCATTTTTTCTTGACGGCAACAATGATTTTATCGGGATGGGAAGCTCTTCACCCGGTGCCGATCTCCATATTCTGCAAAGCAGCGCCCTGAGTTCCAGAGGCCTTCGCCTTGAATACAACAGCGGTGGCAACTACTGGACCACCTACATTGACGGGGCGGATGACTATAACTTTTCTTACAACGGAACCCTGAAATCCTACATTCTTGACCTGGACGGAAGCTATGTAACGGCCTCGGACAGGCGCCTGAAAAAGGATATTCGGCCGCTGGGACGAACCCTCGATAAGGTGATGAATCTGAATGCGTACAGATATCGATTTATCGGGTCGGAGCAGGCGGCATTTAGCTACGGTCTCATGGCGCAGGAAGTGGAGCTGCAATTTCCCGAACTCATTCACATGAAGAATGGATACAAGATGCTGGCTTACGACCAATTCGTCCCCATCCTGCTCGAGTCGGTCAAAGAATTGAACGAGAAGGTGCAGTCGCTTGAGCAGCGCATAGCCCAACTGGAAAGAATGATGCAGGAGCAACACTGAGTGTATTATAAAAGTAGCCGGGAAAGCCTTTGCCAGTGCGGCTTTTACAGTCAGGAACAGGTAAAGGTAGCGTGAATAAGGCGGTTCCTGTGCTCAAGCACTTCACCACTGTAGCCATTGGTTGAGAAAATATGTAGATTTCCCTTGTTAATGGCCTTTCTGCACATTCTCCAACCACTTGCCAGCAACCAATACCAGTCATTTATACTCATCTTATTATCAGGCAGTTTAGAGTCCCCTGTTATGCAGAGACTACGGATGCTGGATTCATGGTGGAAGGCATAGACATCAGCATT
>WFPF01000122.1 GCA_015487695.1 Chitinophagales bacterium | reverse complement strand
TACTACCACATCTCCGCTTCGTACCGGTGGGTTCAGTTTCAGCAAGACCCTTGCCTTGGAATAGGCCAGCATTTGATCTATTGCATAAAAGTTGATCAGATACTTCCGGTTTATTCGAAAAAACAAGCTCGGATCTATCAGGTCTTCAAGACGGTCCAGGCTCTCATCCACCGTATAAGTTTTTCCCTTCAGGGTGACGAGAAATGTGCTTTTGGCCTCAGAGTAGAAATAGGCGATATCTTCCGTCAGCAAGGAAACGATATTGTGGCCCATCCGGAGGAGGAAGCGCTTTTTATACATTTTTTCCCTTCCCGCAACCGCAGTGGCCAGCCTGCCGTAGTCGGGCAGTGGCGTCATTCCCTTATAGCGCTTCCACTTTTCGAAGGCTCCTGCCAGGTCTTCCTCTTTCACCGGTTTCAGGAGGTAGTCGATGCTGTTGACCTTAAACGCCCGGATGGCATACTCATCATAGGCAGTAGTAAAAATAACCGGATAATCCACCTCGGTCTCCTCAAAAATATCAAAGCATTCGCCATCGGCCAGCTGAATGTCCATCAGTACCAGGTCGATGGACGGTTTCTCTTTGAAATATCGGACCGCCCTTTCCACACTGTCAATCTCATGCACAATCCGTGCTTCCGGTGCCGCGGCCCGAATCAGTTTCTTCAGGCGCTGAGCAGCGGCATGTTCATCTTCAATAATTAAGAGATTCATAGTTTCAGCATTTTATTAGTGGTAATTTGACGGTAAAGTAGTCTTTGCCCGAATATACTTCCACTTCCATGTCGAAGAGCATTCGATAGCGGTTTACAATATTGCTCAGCCCTATCCGGGTCGACTGCTCTACCTTGCGTTTCAACTGCAGGTTGTTTCGCACGATCAGACGGTCATCTTCAATGTAAATTTCCACCTTCAGAGGTTTGGAAGCCGATATGATGTTGTGTTTCAGGGCGTTTTCAACCAAAAGTTGAAGAGTCATGGGTGGTATGCAGTATTGCTCGGGATTCTGAATTTTCAATTCGATATGGAAGTTGCTCCCAAAGCGTTTTTCCTGCAGGTAATAATAGTCGTCCAGTATTTTCAATTCTTCTGATAACAATATGAGTTCTTTTTCCTTGTAGGTCAGAATATTACGGAAGAAATCAGACAGGCGCTGCACATAATCCGAAGCCCCCTTTTGATCCACATCAATCATATTCAGCAAGGTATTGAAGCTGTTGAACAAAAAATGCGGGTTCACCTGACTGCGCAGGGTTTGAAGCTGAAAATCGATTTTTTCCTTTTCGAGATGTTCGATGGCTTTGAGTCGCTGCTCGCGGAATCGCACGTAGGAATAGATGCTGCCGATAATAAAAAGCAAAAGACCGATAATAAACCAGGGAGTCTGCCAAAAGGGCGGAGCAATGCGAAAGGAGTAACCCTCGATCGGCAAATTCTTAAAATTACCGTCAATGGATGAGCGCACCTTAAAAATGTAGCGCCCCGGATGAAGAGAGGGATAAATAGCCGCATTGTCGGCCGTGACATGCCACTCCAGGTCAAAGCCTTCCAATTTGTACTGATAGCGCACTTTCTCCGGATTTTTGTACCAGAGACCTTTAAATTCAAATGATAAATGATTCTTGCTGTAGGGCAATACCTTCACCTCTCTGAATGACAAAGGCTGAAGCATAGCGTTGACCTCCAGCAATATGGTAGCCGGCACTTCACGGCAGGAAGGCAGAGCCGGAGCATAGTAAAGCAAGCCGTCTTTCCCGCCTATCCAGATATTTCCGTAAGGGTCTACCGAGCGATTGTTCAGATCGGATTTCAATGAAGTAAGAAATGGATTCTCGACAGGAAAAGTAACGTGATTGATTTTCGGGTCTAGAATGTCAATTCCGCTTTCGTGCACTATTACAATACGGTCATACTTGTCGGCTGTGATTGAGGTTATATGCAAATCGCGAATGCCGCAAGAACGGTCATACTTTTTGATGGTATCGCCCCGGATGGAATAAATTCCGGCCTCCGAGCTGGCAAACCATATCCTTCCCCGGCTGTCCTCAGTAATACTGACAATTGCGTTGCTGTTCAGTCCGTTGCGTTCATCAAAGGTGACAATTTCACCATTCTTCAGGCAGCTGATTCCTTTGCCATCCGTTGCAAACCATTTGCTTCCGTCCCTTGCCACATGCACCTGATAAATATAATTGGTGCCCAGGCCGTGGCGTGTGGTGTAGCCCTTCAGACGTATATCCTCCAGACTCTTCACCTGGTTGTTGACAATCAAACGTTCGGCCCCGCCCAGTGTGGCAAGCCATAGTTCATTGCCCCGACCGGTGATGGAAAGAATGTTGTTGTTGATCAATCCGTCTTTCTCGCTAATGTGCAGCACACGCCCACTTTGCTCGTCATAATAATAGAGGCCGCTGCCGAAAGTTCCCAGCCACAGCTTCCCCGGCTCAAGGCTGTATATGCTTATGATCAGTTCCTTTCTGTCGGCATGGCTGATACCGATAAAACGGATGCTCTCTTCACCACTGACACCCGGGTCGTAACGATAGAGGCCCTCGTGGTTTGCATACCAGATAATACCGTCTGCATCGGCATGAACGGCCGTGATTTCAAGTGATTTTTCATCCACACCCGGGAGTTCGGGCACCGTTATCTGCCGGTTGGTGCTCAGGAGTCCTTTTTCAGAGGAAAGCAGCCAGAGATTGCACTCTCCGTCTTTTTCCAGATCCAATATTCTTTGGCCCGTATTCTTCATGATGGGTCTGATCACCCGGTAGAGCGGCCGGCTGTGGTATTCCGAACGCTCAATCAAGCCGTTGGCATCATCTGCAATCCAAAGCACACCCGGTTCATACTCGAGCATATCATTAATCTCTCCAAACAGCAGACTGGATACCGAATCGAGCGTCATGATTTTCATCTGCATCCAGTCGACTTCGCATATGCCCCCGGCCTGAAAGCCCAGCCATATCTTCTGACTATCGGAAGACGAAGCAATGGAACTTACGATGTAGTCGGGCAGGCCGTCTTCATAGCGGAGAATAGCAACTTGCATCTCACCGTCTACCCAGCGCATGCGGGTCAGTCCGTTGTCGGTACCCAAAAAGATATATTCCCCGACAGAGTGTATATCGTTGATGTAATTGTCACTGATTGCGGGCATGGCAAAGTGCATCAGCTCGGCATCGTGCCACACATAGGCTCCGTCACCGGCTGTGCCGACCCATAAATGGCCATGACGGTCAAAGGCGATGTCCGTAATTTTCGGATGCAAGGTATCGGGCCATATGACGGCCTTCTCAAGTCCCTTGCTTCCCAGAAGAAAGATCTGGTTTCGCAGGTCGCTTACGTATATCTTTCCGTCCGGAGATTCGCAAATGTTTTGCAGCGGTTTGCCTGCCGTGCTGTCGGCATAATTTGTAAAATGGTAATTCACCCCGTCATAATAGCAGAGCCCTTTATCGGTAGCCAGCCACAGCAGGCCGTTACGTGTTACGTGCATGGCCCTGATCCGGAATCTTTTCTGCTCACCGCTTTTCTGGTGTTCCTTGTAGAAGTATCCGTGATTGGCAAACAGCCCTTCGCTGCCACCAAGCTGCAGCACAATCAGCAAGAGCAGCGCAATCAGCCCCTTCCATTTATTTATATTCCAACTCTGCGGATACATTTACCATAATTTCCTGTGAAATTTTCTGCCGGACAATGCGGGGAATATGGATGTCAAAATCAGCAAGGAGGATAGGAAAAACCGAATGAATAAGAAGTTTTCCGTCACTGACCTTCACATAGCTGTCAATCACTTTGGTCTGCTCCACTCCGTGAATACTGAAAACCCCCTTGGCCCTCAGCTGATATTCCCCGTCATTCATCAGATCCACCTTCTCAATGATTCTGCCTTTAAATGTGGCCTCGCCATATTTTTCCGACTCCAGGTAGTTTTCGTTGAAATGCTCCTCTTGCAAGGGACCGTTGAAACCATGAAAGGAAGCAACGGGTATGGAAAAAGCAAATTGATTGTTTTCGGGGTTGATAATTCCGGAGAGTTCCTTGCTTTCGGCCTCGATGGTTTCAAGCGGAGCTTCCGAAATAAAATGCACTTTGCCATTGCGGGTGATATAGTGGCCTTTCTGACCCTGCACCGGGCCAATAATGATAAAAGAAAACAGCAATAGTAAAGTGAGCCTCATTAACTGCAAAATTCTATGCAAAAGATAAGCCGACCCGATAGATTACACCCTATACTCAACTCAAAAAAGAAGACCAGCGGGAAATAGCCTCTGATGAAACCGGGCAGGAGTACGACCAACTGCTTTATTCAAAAACAAAAATCATTTCCACACGCCTGTTGCGTTGTCGACCTTCTTCACTGTTGTTGTCTGTCAGCGGCACATACTCTCCGAAGAACTCAACCAGTATCCGGTCTTTGGGGACACCTTTTTTCATCAGATAATTGCGCACGGCATAGGCTCTCGACCTGGACAACTTAATATTGTATTCCTCAGACCCTTCCGAGTCGGTATGACCCGAAACTTTGAGCTTCCAGTCCTTTTCTTCAATCATCAACTCAGCAAGTTTGTCCAGATAGGGTTTTGATGTGTCTTCAATGACATCTTTATCGAATTTGAACTCCAGATTCTTTACGGCAAAATCGATGGTTTGCTGTTGCTCCAGACTGAGTACCGGGCATCCCTGGTTTTCAAAAAGTCCTGCCGTATTGGGGCAAAGGTCTTCATCGTCCGGAATGCCGTCATCGTCAATATCTTTTTTACTCAAAATCACAGGGCAACCGTCATTGTCGACCGGACCGGGCTCGTCCGGGCAGGCATCGTCTTTGTCACAAACCCCATCACCATCCCGGTCTTTGCAATCGCCAAAACGGTAAGCCAGCATCACTTCGTGCGATCCCGAGGTATAGGATGCCAGGCCCGAAACAGTCAGATCATATCCATAGGCTATTTCCATGTTGTCGTTGACCCAGGCCCCGGCCGAAAGAGATGCCGCATCTTTCAGTCGGTAGGAAGCCATGACCCAGTATTTCTGATGCATGCTGAGTTTAGCGCTGGCATCCATCTGAAAAACGGCAGGTCGCGTAAAACGCCCTACAAGCATCGGTTGCAAAACAAAAACTTCATTGAGCGGCAGGTTCACACCTGCAAAACCGGTCCATGTTTTCTCCAATCGATATACATTTTCTATCCCCTGCTTGCTGAAGTCGGCTTTGCTTCGGAATGCCTGCGGCATCGAAAGGCCGGCAAACCACTTGGGTGTGTGATAATAAATGCCGAGAGAAATATCGGGCAGCCACTTTCCCTTTTCGGCATTGATCAGCGTAATGTCATTGACAGTCTGTGCATTGTATCTTCCATCCAGAAAAATGCGGTACACCCCTGCCGAGAGCCCCAGTCCGAGGGTCCTTCCCTCGCCAAAGTCCATTCGATATGAAAGCAATCCGCTCGCACCCGTCCGGTTGAGATAACCCAGCACATCGCTCAGAATATATCCTCCGGCCGCAAGGGGCCCCGAGCCAAACTGTTGATCGTAGCTTGCAAATCCCGTGAAAGGACTTCCGTCAATTCCTACCCATTGCTTGCGCATGGATATCCGCGCCATGGGGTCTGCACTGCTTCCCGTCAGGCCGGGATTGTACATCAGTGCATTGAACATATAGTTGGTATGCAGAGGATATTGCTGAGCCGAAACACTCAATGTCAGCAGGCAAAGTATGGATATTATGAAGGTCTTTTTCATCGTAGAAAAGTTAAGGGTCCGGTAAATGTGACAGGTACTCCGGAATAGACTTTAAGGACGTAGTAGTAGGTTCCGGGCGGGAGTTCGCGCCCCTCCATGTCCAGGCCATTCCAATCGTTCTGGTATGATTTGGCTCTATAAACAAGCAGCCCCCAACGATTGTAAATCTCCACCTCATTATCAGGATATTCCTGAATATCTTCCACTATCCACACATCGTTGTCGCCATCTCCGTTGGGTGTAATGACATCATATATGTCCACCGTCACTTCACAATCCTGCAGGCTTTGAGCGACCACATCTATGCGAGCCGATTCTACCTTTGTGCATCCGTTATCGTCCGTAACGGTAAGCTCATAAACCCCTCGTGCGAGGTAGTTGCGATTCATGTCGCTGCTTCCGTCATTCCACTGATAGTAGTAGGGCTCGGTGCCTCCCTCAAGGGTTACATCAATTCTTCCGTCCGACTTTTGCGCACAGGTCACATCCTGCACCTGCAGATCAAGAGACAGACTGTCGGGCTCGTTGATGCTGAATGACAGCGTATCCCGGCAGGCATGATCATCGGTAACCGAAAGGCGGTAGGGGCCCGCCTGAAGTGTATTCCTCAAAAAGTCACTGCTTCCATCGGACCAAAGGATGCTGTAGGGGGCCGTGCCTCCGCTCACCTCCACTTCAGCCGAGCCGTCACTTAATCCGAAGCAGGAAATATCATAGATCGTTGCCAGAAGCTGCAGCGGCTCGGGCTCCATCACAAAAAGTTCTCCTTCGAAACTGCAACCGTTGGCATCAGTGATGCTATAGGAATACGTTCCTCCGGTCAATTGCTCATTTTTGAAGTCACTGCTCCCGTTGCTCCATACGATCTGATACGGAGGGGTACCTCCGGCCGGATAGACCTGCAGAAGGCCATCCGCAGCGCCATGGCAAGATACCGCCTGCGAGAAGCTTTCGATATTAAAGGAAGGCGGTTGCTGAATCTCCTCGCTTTTTACTGCTGTACACGCGTGTTCGTCTTCGACTGTCAGGGTATAAGTCCCTGCCGTCAGATTGCTGATGGTGTTTTGATTGCTTCCGGTACTCCAGGTCAGTTTGTATGTGGGAGTTCCACCGCTGATGCCGGCACTGAGTGTGCCATCGTCACCCCCGGGGCAGCTCACATCTTCTTTGCTAAGCTGCAGGTCGAGCAAATCCGGTTCTGTAATTTGTATTGACCCCGTCCGTTTGCAGGCTACGCTGTCGGTCATGGTGTAGGCATAGTTGCCTGCTTTCAGATTTTCCAGGAGCAGGCCCTGCTCGCCCGTGTTCCACTGCACCATGAAAGGAGCCGTTCCCCCGCTGACTTGCAACTCAATTCTTCCGTTGGCTTCTCCGTAGCAGCGCACATCGTTTGTAGAAGCCGCCACCTTGGGATCTGCGGGTAATTTTTTGTTCAGCGAAAGGTAGATACTCGTCAGGTAGTTGCTGTTGCTGCCGCTGCCATTGTATTCGAATATGGCATAGTGATAATCGGTATTCTCCTGGAGACCACTCACAATGGCAAATCCGGAAGGCCCGTTGTAAACCACAAAATTGCCATTGCCCAGATCATCCCCCTTTCCAAATACGGTATTGGCATTGTAGCTCATCCCGTCTACGGGCAGCTTATCTACCGGAGCTCCGGCCCGCATCACGATAAGGCGCCTGAGGCCGTTGCCCGGATTGAAAACCACACTGAGGTTGTGACAATTGATTATTCCCTGCCTTGCGTTGCTCGAAGGAATGGACGGCTCAGGGGCATACTGAAATATCAATGGTTGTGCATTGACCCCCACTGCCAGCAGCATACCTAAAAAGAAAAGGGTAATTTGTTTCATCCTCGCACTTTATTATGAAATGGTAACTGAAAGTACATTTAAATCCTTGTCAATAGTGGATTTCAGGACTTTTGAATATCCACAGCTGTACAGAATAACATACAAAAGGCATTTTCACAAAACGCTTGAAATTCAATTATTAAGATATTTAATTAAATGCAGCTTAAATCCGATAAAGCAGAAAGAGAAGTGCCAGCGAGCTGCTGAAGAGAAGAAGCAGATAACCGGGCGTGATGGCCCGGAGAAAGTCGCGCTTGCCTGCAACGATACAAAGCACATACTTGGTCACGGTATTGGACAGGGCACCGATAAGAATGGCCAGGGCGGCCACACCCAATGCCATCTCATCGCCTGCCAGTCGCGATAGGGAAATAGTAATGGCATCGACATCCGTAAGGCCCGAGACGGCACTTGTGAGGTAGATGCCCGCATTGCCAAGCTGCTCCTGCGAAAAGGCCACGAGAATGAGAATGAGCGAATAAATAAGGGCAAATTTCAAAGCATCCTTCAGGTTCAGGGGGTTCTGAATCGGCAGTTCGCCTTTCAGGCCCTGGGAGCGATGTCTGCGATTCATAAGATATGCAAATCCGATTCCGGATGCGGATATAATCAAGAGGGGCAGTGCCAGCATCCTAAAAAGATCTCCATTGAATATGTAGAGCCAGATCAGAATGCGAAAGAACATCAGAGAGGAGGCCACTATGCCCGTTATGGCAAAGGGAATGGCTTCTCCCCGGCTTTTTTTGCTCCGGGTCGCCACGTACCAGGTCAGTGCGGTACTTGATACCATTCCGCCAATAATCCCTGCCAGCAAAAGGGAATTTCCGGGCTTTACAAACTTCCCGATAAGATAGAGTCCGAAATTGATGCTGACCAAAATAATCACCACAACCCAGATCTTGTGCGGGTTCAACGCATCGAAAGGGCCATAGTTTTTATCGGGAAGAAAAGGAAGGATGAGCACGGTAATAACGATAAACTGCAGAATCGCAATGATCTCTTCGTGCGTAAGTCGGGCCACCATTCTGTGGAGGGTCGACTTCAGGGCCAGGAGGAAAGTAGTCAATACGGCCGTAGCCACGGCCAGTTCATAGTGATGCAAATAGACCAGCCCGCCCAGGATGAAGGTAAGCACTGCCGTAAACTCGGTGGTGCTGCCCGTATCGCCCCTTTTGGCTTCGTTGAAATACCCCACAACGATGATGGCGAGGACACCCAGCATGCCGATACCGTAAATCCACATGGAAACTTCCTGCCCCAGCAGCATGAGCAGAAAGCCGAGCGTGGAAATGATCGGGAAGGTGCGAATACCGGCAAAAAATTCCGAGGGCTTCATCTGATCACGGCCTGCATATTCGCGCTCAATGCCGATAAGGAAACCGATGCCTGCAGCTATGGCCAGGCCGGTAAACAAAGTCAGGATTTCGGAAGCATGTAAGGAACCCATTACCCGCTTTATTGGATTAATCCCAAATTAAGGAAAGAAGAGCAAAATTGCTCCTTATCTTTGTCAATGAGGGAATATATTTCAATAACCAAACCGGAAAAGGATGATTACAAATACAGAATTGAGAAGGCTGGCCGAACATCAGGGAGAACGCTGTATATCCATGCTCTTACCTACCCACAAAAGCGGTCAGGAAGTATTAAACGAGAAAGATAAAAAGGTATTTAAGAACCTGATGAAAGAGCTGGGCAATGCGCTGGAAAAACAGGGCCTCAATCATGGAGAAATCAAAGCCGAACTCGCTCCTTTTCAAGCATTGCTCGAAGACCATCTATTCTGGCATTACCTCGACCACGGACTGGCCGTGTACAAGTCGGGAGACAATTTTGAAGTACATCAGCTTCCCGAGGCACCGGCCCAGATGCTGACCGTCTCGGACCGTTTCTACATTGTGCCACTGATTCCCATGGTTCAGCACAACAAAACGTTTTACATTCTCGAACTGAATCTGGACGAGATCAAATTTTTCAAAGCCGATAAGTACCGTATCGAGCAGATCGAAGTTGCCGGTATCACGCCCCGGGCACTCGAAGAAGTAGTCGGCTACGACTATCGTGAAAAATCACCTCAGTTTCATACCCTTAGCATGGGACGGGGTACCGTGCTAAAAGGCCATGAGAGCACTCCGGAGTTGGAGAAAAAAGAGATTTGGAAGTTTTTTGAAGCCGTGGACGATGCCCTGTACAAAAGCTTTCTTCACGACAAGAATGCACCCCTGATTATTGCCTGTGTCGAATACTTTTATCCCATCTACAAAGATGTAAGCTCTTACAAGAATCTATATCCCGAATGCATTAAAGGCAGCCGAAAAAATGCCAAAGATGCCGAGTTGCACCGCGATGCCCTGCAACTGCTGAAAGACTATTTCGAGGCGGAAGTACCGGAAAGACTGGAGAAATTTATGATGCTGGCCGGCACGGGCAAAACGGCCCAAAGTGTCGAAAACATTCTGCCTGCCGCAGAGCGTGGCCGTGTCGAACATCTCATCCTTCAATATCCTGAAAGCATATTTGGCGAATATGATGAGGAAAAAAGAGAAATCATTCGCCACGAGAAGTATGAAAAAGGAAGCAGGGAACTGCTCAATGAGCTGGCTGCTCTGACGGTATTGACCGATGGAAGTGTAGACCTTTTGCCGGATGAAAAATTTCCGGTGGAAGATACTTATGCGATTGCCGTATTTCGTTGGTAATTAAAAAAACAGAAAGGTCTAAAAAGACAGATGCCGGAATCCTTGACTCCGGACATCTGCCGCCATTCACCCAAAATGTATCTTCAGTATTTTTTATTCGCTTTGATCTCTTTCTTAATAACAATCGAAAGATAGGTCTAATTCCATCTCGTGTAAAGTTTGAAATGATGAATGAGAAATATTGAAGGATGAACCGGATAAAAAAAGGGCCTCCGATCGGAAGCCCTTTTTTATGCTCTTTCTGTTCCGGTTTAATCGATATCATCGGGCGTGTATTTCCCGTTTACCGCCTCTACCAAAACCGATATGTCATCGTTGCTGGCTTCTACAAAGCCACTGCGTACCTGAAAGTTCAGAATCTCACCATCGGCTTTTTTCACAACCAGCTTTCCCGGAGTAAGCGAAGAAACAATCGGGGCATGCTTGCTGAGAATCTGAAAAGCGCCTTTTTCACGACTTCCCGGAAGGGTTACCGAAACAACCTCTCCGTCAAAAACCTTTTGCTCCGGTGTCAAAATAGTCAAATGCATTTTCTATGGATTATTTTGATTCTTTGAGCATTTTTTCTCCGGCCTCAATCACCTCTTCGATGCTTCCTTTGAGGTTGAATGCAGCCTCCGGATATTGATCCATTTCCCCATCCATGATCATATTGAAACCTTTGATGGTATCCTCAATATCAACAAGAACACCCGGGATATTTGTAAACTGCTCGGCCACGTGGAAAGGCTGTGAAAGGAATCGCTGTACCCTTCTTGCCCGGTGCACAATCAACTTATCGTCTTCCGACAATTCATCCATTCCCAGAATGGCGATAATGTCCTGCAGTTCTTTGTAGCGTTGCAGTGTTTCCTTCACCCGCTGAGCACAGTCATAGTGCGCATCGCCCAGGGTTTGGCGGTTGAGGATTCTCGATGTGGAGTCGAGCGGATCCACAGCCGGATAAATACCCAACTCGGCAATCTTACGGCTCAGAACGGTAGTAGCATCGAGGTGGGCAAAGGTCGTAGCAGGGGCCGGGTCTGTAAGGTCATCGGCAGGCACATACACGGCCTGTACTGAAGTAATAGATCCACGCTTGGTGGAGGTAATTCGTTCCTGCATGACACCCATTTCAGTGGCCAGCGTGGGCTGGTACCCCACAGCCGATGGCATACGGCCCAAAAGGGCAGAAACCTCGGAACCGGCCTGGGTAAATCTGAAAATATTGTCGATAAAAAAGAGAATATCTTTTCCTGTGGCATCGCCCGGATCTCCGTCACGGAAATACTCGGCAATGGTCAGCCCCGAGAGGGCCACCCTTGCACGGGCCCCGGGAGGCTCGTTCATCTGTCCGAAGACGAAGGTAGCCTTCGACTCACGCAAATCTTCTTTGCTCACTTTCTCCAGTGGCCAGCCGCCTTTTTCCATGCCCTCCACGAACTCTTCGCCATAATCCACAATACCGGCTTCGATCATCTCGCGCAGCAGGTCATTTCCTTCTCTCGTTCGCTCTCCCACACCTGCAAATACGGAAAGTCCGGAGTAGGCTTTGGCAATGTTGTTGATCAGCTCCTGAATGAGCACTGTTTTACCCACACCGGCACCCCCGAAGAGCCCGATTTTTCCACCTTTGGAGTAAGGCTCAATGAGGTCAATTACTTTGATACCGGTATAGAGGATTTCACTTTCAGTAGAAAGCTCCTCGAAACGGGGAGGCTTTCTGTGAATAGGCATGCGGTCTTTGTGATCTACGGTTCCGAGGCCATCGATGGGATCGCCTACCACGTTAAACAAGCGACCTTTGATATCATCACCCACGGGCACCGATATCGGGCCGCCCAGATCGCGAACTTCCATGCCACGCATCAATCCCTCGGTAGAATCCATTGCAATGGTTCGAACACTGTCTTCCCCAAGGTGCTGTTCCACTTCGAGTATGAGTTTCTCGCCATTGTCCCGGGTGATCTCGAGGGCTGAATATATTTCGGGCAGATGATCGTCATCTGCAAAAACAACATCAATCACATTTCCAATGATCTGGTTTATTTTTCCAACGTTGGCCATTCTCTTCTTTTTAATTTAAGGTAATTTCAATTCGGCTGCGAAGTTACGGCAAGCCGTATAAATCTCAAATATTTGAAGCCCTTTTTAAACGCGTGATTTTAAGGCGCTACCGAAGGGCCCGGCCAGCTCTTCAATTGCCCGTTTTCGGCAGCGGCAGCGGCACCGGGGAGAAGGAGGCTTTTCATTATTTTTACGCCAAAGCAATGCCATGCAACTGATAGAAGTAAAGGATCGAAAACAGATCAAACAGTGGATTGATTTTCCACGAATCATCCATAAAAATGATCCAAATTGGATTCCGGCTCTCCGGCAGGACGTGGAGAAGGTCTTTGACCCAAAACGGAACAAAACTTTTGAGCACGGAGAAGCCATCCGCTGGTTGCTCACCGGGCCGGACGGCAAGGTCATTGGCCGCATTGCAGCCTTTGTCAATGAGAAATATCCCAACCCGCTTCAATACCCTGTGGGTGGCATGGGATTCTTTGACTGCATCAATGATCAGGAAGCAGCCAATACGCTGCTGGATGCAGCTAAAAAGTGGCTCCTTGACCGGGGAATGGAAGGCATGGACGGCCCCATCAATTTCGGAGAAAAAAATATGTTCTGGGGCTTGCTGATTGAAAACTTTAAGGAAGAGAATACCTACGGAATGGACCTTCATCCGCCCTACTATCGCGAATTGCTCGAGAACTACGGTTTCCGGATCTTTTATGAGCAACACATACTGAAACGGCCGGTCAAAAATACGCCCGCCACCCCCGAGCAGATGCGGCTGGGGGAAATAATCATGAAGCGATACAATATCGAAGTGCGCGATGTGAGGGGCCTTTCAATAAAAAAGATCGCTGAGGATTTTATGACCGTGTACAATGATGCCTGGGGCGGCATGCCCGGCTTCAAAAAGATGAAGCCCGAAGCCGGTTATAAAATCATCAAATCGATGAAGGCCGTAATGGATCCGCGGGTGGTCATCTTTGCCTACCATGATGATGAGCCCATTGGCTTTTTCGTCAGCCTGCCCGAACTCAATCAGATATTCAAACATGTAAATGGAAATCTGAATGCCTGGGGCAAGATCAAGTTTCTATACTACAAAACATTTCACAAGCCCCGTATACTCTATGGCCTCGTTTTCGGTGTAGTAAGAAAATGGCAGCGTAAAGGTGTAGACATGGCCATCGCCCGGTACGGAAGCCTGACCATCGTAGATGAAAATCTGTATGACGAACTGGTGATGACCTGGATCGGAGACTTCAACCCGAAGATGCTGGCCATCGGAGCCAAGGTAGGGGCTACCATCAGCCGCAAGTATGCCACTCTGAGGCTCAATTTTGATCCGAAACGTCCTTTTGAACGCCATCCGGTCGTCAATCTCGACAATCAGGAGAACCAGGTATAGGGACTTTCGCTTTTCGTAATTCAGGCTTCGTCATAGAATGCACATACTGACGCTATCACGTGGTCCTGCTCTTCCCGGCTCAGTGCATTGTAAAAGGGCAGGCGCAGGAGTCTGTCGGAATAGCGGGCCGCATGCGGCAGGGGAGCTGCACCCTGCCCGAATTTAACGCCAAAAGGACTTTGATCCAGCGACTGGTAGTGAAACACAGCCTGAATGCCGTGCTCGTGCAAAAATGAGATGAGCCTGCTCCGCTCTTCGAGGCTCCGGCAAATGAGATAATAGGAGTGGTAATTTATCTCCCGGCCCGGAAGGCTTACCGGCCGCTCCGGGTATCCCTTGGCTGCCAGGCCGGAAAATCCCTCGTGGTATCGTGTCCAGATGGCTTTTCTCATCGCCTGGATTTCGTCCATGGCCTCCAGTTGGGCAAAGAGGTAAGCCGCCTGCAGCTCGGAAGGCAAAAATGACGACCCGAGGTCTACCCAGGAGTATTTGTCGCACTCTCCCCTGAAAAAAGCCGCCCGGTTGCTCCCTTTCTCTCTGATAATCTCTGCCCTTTCAATCCATTTCTCCCGGTTGATGAGCAGCGCTCCTCCTTCACCGGAAATAATATTCTTTGTCTCGTGGAAAGAAAACACCGCCATATCCCCAAAACTTCCGGCCTTTTGCCCTTCCAGCGATGATTCGATGGCCATGGCCGCATCTTCGAGCAGCACAATCCCCCGCTCACGACACAAACACTCCAGAGCCGGCATATCACAGATATCCCCCGCATAGTGCATGGCCACCAGCGCACGGGTGCGCGGAGTGATAAGCTCTTCTACCCCCTCTGTGTCCATATTGGGATGCCCGGGCAGACTGTCGGCAAATACGATCTTTGCTCCGAGGAGAGCAAAGGCATTGGCAGTAGTTATAAAAGTAAAAGAAGGAACAATGACTTCATCTCCCGCTTTGAGGTCTAGAAGTATGGCCATCATCTCCAGGGCTGCCGTAGCAGAGTGTGTGAGCATGGCCCTCGCAACCCCATAGCGCTCCTCTAAAAAACCCTCACATGCTTTAGTAAAGCGACCATTTCCGGCCAGCCATCCGTACTCCACTGCCTGACGAATATTGGCCAGTTCACTGCCTGATACGTAGGGCTTGTTAAACGGAATCATCCCCTTTGCTTTTTTGCAATTGTCCTTCCTGAAAATAATATATTGCACCGATCAGGCTGAGCAGAACGAAAACGACTCTGCTGATGAGGGCCATCCCCACCGAAACACTCAACGGAACTCCATACAGTGCCAGACTCCAGGTCAGCACATTTTCACGCACACCGAGCGCCCCGACACTGATGGGAATCATCGATACTACGGATACCACGCTGATCACAAAAAGAAGGTCGGGCAGGGCCATGCGATAATCATAAAAACGCAAGTAAAAATAGAGGCTGACGATCCGCAAACCCTGAAAGATGAGCGCAAAGAAGACGGCCAGCGAGAGCGATCGCAAATCATACTGCGAAGCGGCTTCGAACATCTGGCGGAGAAAGGCTTTTATCTTTTTTCTGAAAATGACAAAAAAGACGAGAAGTGCCAAAACAATGATCCACATCAGCTCAATCGACATTCCTTCAGCCGCATCTTCGAAAAGGTGTAGGTTCGATTCCATGGGCTTAAAGAGAAGGTAAACGAGCGCTGCCAGCAGCAAAATGCTCAGCCCGATCAAACGATCGGCCAGGGAGGCGGTAACCAGAGCTGCCCATGAGACATCGCTCCGTCTCTTCAACACAAGCACCTTCACAGCATCTCCTCCCACACTTGACGGCAGCACATTGTTGAAGAAAAGTCCGATAACGGAAGCACGGTAAACATCTGAGAACCTGAAATCTCCGGCCCGCTGCAGGAGGGGATACAATTTCAGGGGAGCCAAAAAAAGCAGGAGCAAAGCGATGCTCATCGCTGCGGGAAACAGCCAGATAAGCGCTCCGTTTTTCATTTCGGACCACATCTCGGGCAGATCGATGCTGTAGAGCAAATAGGCAATCAGCCCCAGACCAAAAACGACTTTAAACACCTGCCAAAGTCTCTTTTTCATCGAGAAATTTTAGAGATCGCCCCAAAGGTATGTAAGAGATATATAGCTTTATGCTCCCAAAAAGAATTTCTTTCTATGGAGGATTTGATAATCAATTTTACGCCCACCGGGATGATCCCCTGCAAAGCCGATAATCCGCATGTTCCGGTCTCGGTCAATGAGATTGTGGAAGAGGTTCATGAAGCGTTTGAGTTGGGCATTACGATGGTTCATTTGCATGCCCGTGAAGAAGAAAGCGAAGCGCCTACCTATAAAAAAGAAGTGTATGGACGGATCCTGGAAGGCCTTCGCAGGCATTGCCCCGAACTGGTCATGGGTGTTTCGCTCAGCGGACGCAATACATCTTCAACGGAGCACCGCTCCGAAGTGTTGGAGCTTCAGCCCGACTTGGGTTCGCTCACCCTCTCCTCGCTCAATTTCCCGCGACAGGCCAGCATCAATGCTCCCGAAACCATTGTGGGGCTGGTCAAAAAAATGAACCGTTTCGGAGTGAAGCCCGAACTTGAGGTTTTTGACCACGGCATGGTAAATTATGCCAAATATCTCATCCGCAAATCCCTGCTGAAAGCTCCTTTCTATTTCAACATCATACTCGGAAATATTGCCGGTCTGCAGCTCGACTTTCTGCACCTCGGTACCGCCATTCGCGATCTGCCGCAAGGGAGCCGCTGGGCGGCCGGAGGCATCGGCCGGGCACAGCTGGGAGCCAACAGCCTGGCCATCGCTATGGGAGGGGGTGTACGGGTCGGACTGGAAGATAATATCTACTTTGACAAGGCAAAAAAGAAGCCGGCCAGCAACAAGGACCTGCTCCTGCGAATTCACGAACTGGCCGAAATACATGAAAGAAAAATCATGAAAGCATCGGAGCTGGGGCAGGCAGGTTTTTACAACAGCCAATACAAGCGGAACGGCTGCTAAGCGGTCTCCTCACGAATTACATACGCACTCCGGTGCTCAAGGGCTTTGATGATCCGCAGGAGGTATTCTCCAATGATGCCGAGAGAAAAGAGGGTGATTCCCCCGATCAACAATACCAGAATGACCAGGGTGGCCCAGCCTGCCACATGAATACCCACAAATATTTTTTTATACAAAAAATAGAGCGCCAGCAAGAAACTGAGAATTGAAAAAGCGATACCGGCCACAGAGACGGTTCTCAGCATGACGGAGGTATTATTGATCAGAAGGTTTGACATCAGTTTCAGCATCTTGTACAAGGTAAACTGCGACCTGCCGTGTCTTCTTTTGTCATGGGGCACGCTCACATTGACCGCATCGCGGGTCAGTGAAAAAAGCATTGCAGGCAAATAAGGAAACGGAGTGCGCAGCTTGCACAGCTCATTGGCAATCTCTTTTTTCATCATCATAAAGGGCCCGAAGCGCAGGCCTTCGGGTTTGCCTGCAAAACGCTCATCCAGTTTCCCTTTCATGCGGCTCAGCCAGTCCTTCACCCTTCCGTTTCTGTTCTCCGGAAAGCGGGCAATGACGAGGTCGTGTTCACCCTCCTTTATCAGCACAGGAAAATCCTCGGGCCTGTGCTGCAGGTCATCATCCATAAGTATCAGATAATCCCCTTTTGCATGATCCATCCCGCAGATCAGGGCACCGTTTTTTCCTTCGTTTCGCAGAAGACGGTAGCCCTTTAAAAAAGGATATCTGGCTGCCAGTGTTTTAATCGTCTCCCAACTGGATTCATCGGGCGAAGCGTCATCCACCATGATTATTTCAAATCCTGAGGATTCCTTGCCGCCCAGCTGTGCATCGATGCGGGCGGCCAGTTCGGGCAAAGACCGGCTGCTGTTGTATACCGGAATAATGACAGAATAATCCATATTCATCGTTTATAATCTTTTCATGAACTGCAGCGCCTCAGGCCCTTTGGAAAAAAGCAGATCCAGAATTGTCACTTCATGAACAAAATCACCATAAAGCTGCGGATACTGCGGGTAATTGCTAAAATCCAGATAATGAAGCGCTATCCCCTGCCGGGCAAAGAGGTCTTCGTCCAGATATGCTGCTGCCGAAGGGCCGCTGAGATATTCGGAAGCCCCCAGCTCCATGCAAATATGCAAAAGTCGCTCGCTCCGCCCCGGCAGCAGCTCAAACTCTCTTGATTGCCGCAGCACTGTTTCGATTTTCAAATAGCGGTTAATTGCTCTGATCAAGCGAAGATTCAGCTCCGACAAGTAGACGTCACCCGCTTCATAGGCCGGAGCGAGAAACCCCATCACTTCGTCATAGAAAGGCAAAGATCCATAGCTGTGGCGCAGGCTTTCGAGATGCTTTCTTAGCCAGCGCTGCCCGCCAATCTTCACCTCACTGATCCGCTGCCGGGCGTAGTCGTTGCTGACCGGAACACTAAGCCATTTCAGGCCGGCCGCTGTTTTTATTCGGTTTCGGTTGCGCCAGTCTCTGCGTGTATATTGCACCTCATCGTACACCACAAAGAAATCGGCTGCCCGTATGGCATCAAAATACCCTTTCCAGGGGATGTAGTTGCTCTGGGTGATGAGCACTCTCATGGTTTCTGCATTTTTTTAAAGATTGCAATACTACCGGTCGAACGGGTTTTGTAGTTCTGAGCTGCCGGACCGGTGACATAGTTTGTATGGTCTTTAAATATATCAGCTATCCCAACGATGCGATAATGAAACTTTGCAGGAAAGGAAGCAATCCAGTCAAAGAGCAGAGGATCGGTATTTTCTTGCACGACCCACGAACTCGAAATATTTAGCACTACGATTACCTCGGGCATTTCTTCTTCCGCCTGTCTGATCAGTTCCTCCTGTTGCTGGCGGGCCAGTTCCGTGCCGTTCATCAAAAAATACATGTAATAGGCCGATATGGCCGGCCTGCGCTCCGCATAAAAGTAGAGCTCAGGCTCGGAGCCCAGCACCATCATAGATGAACTGTCGTTTGTTATTCGCTTAATGTACCTGCCGATGACTTTTGCCTCGGGGAAAGGATTGTATTCATAGGTAACCCGTGAGGCCTCCGTAGCATCCGCTTTAAAGAAATAAAAGGACTCCGCAAAGAGAGGCTGCAGCACAAAGAGCATCGGCAAAAGGGCAACCGCCCGTTGCCTGCGGGACCATTTGGCTTCCAAAAAGTTGATCAATTCCTGCGTACCTGCGGCTGCCAGCAGTGCGACTGCGGGCAATATTAAAATAAAATAATGCGGATAAAAATGCCATCCGGGGACAATCGCTATAAAAGAAAAGAAAGCAAGAGAGACAAGAAAAAGCGTTGTCCTGAGCGCTCTTTTCTCCTTCGTCCATCTGAGAAAAGGCAGGAAAGCAAGCAGGAAAAGGAAGGTGTAGGCATAAAAAACAGGAGAGAAGTGATGAAAGAAATTGAGCACTCCCTCCCGGTAACTTAAACGGGTGAGATATTGGGTATTCGAATAGAATGTTTTTGTTACGAATGCATCAAAAACACCGGCATAGCTATAGAGTATCAAAATGATAAAGAAAGGAAGCAGCGCAGCAAGGGAATAGATACCCGCAGCAGTCCAAGCCGACTGCCACTTCCTCCGTTGAAAATAATAAGCTTCGGCCAGTATCCACAGGCCGCCCCAGGCCATAAAAAAGAGAGCATTCTGCTTCACGGCAAAAGAAAGTCCCATCAGCAAACCTGCCAGTGCATAGTTCAGATATCTTTTTCGTTCCCTTGCTTTCAGAAGAAACCAGGCTCCATATACCAGGAAGAGAAGCTGAAAATGTTCGCGGTTGGCTGCCAGTCCGTTGACATCGGGCGAAAGAGACATCAAAAGGAAAAATACGGAGGCCAATATTCCGCTGTTGCGGTTGCACAGCCTGCTTCCCACAAGGTAAATTCCAAAGGCACTTGCCAGATTCGAAAGCATAAGCCCGAAATGAATACCTATATCACTGCGTCCGAAAAGTGAGATAAAGAGCATATATATGTAATAAATGAAGGGGAAACGCTTCATGATAAACGGGCTGGAAAAGGAATGCCCGTCCAGCAGCAATGCCGCATTGATTGCATAATCTCCTTCATCCCGCTCCAGCGGAACATCCAGCAACCTTAGTCGAATGAAGAATACCACAAGCAATGTGAAGGCCAGGAGAAACCAGGTCAATTTCGTATTCTTTCCTTTCTCTGCAAGCGGTGCATGACCTCTTTCTTCTCTTGATTTTTTTCTTTTTTGCACCGTGATATTTTCTTTCAAAAATAAAGCTATTCATCCCACTTCTTACTTTTGGGACAGACAAAGCGCCTCCATGAAAAAAATCGCACTGCTGGGACATGACAACACGTCTCTCTCTGTCATCCTCGATATCATATTCAAAAGTGTGGGCCCTGATAGCCATGTACGCATCATTTCCAACCTTCCGCCCGAAGACAACAGCCAATATCAGCTGCCCTTCGATCATCCGAGACTGCCTGTACAGATCGTCCCTGCCGATTCATGGCAACGGGACCAAGAAGAGATCCTCTTTGCCGCTTCGATGAGCAGCAAAGCCCGGTTCAAAATCTACCGCTACTTTAAGGATACCTTTGCGTTGAGTGACACGGAATTCGGCACGCTGCTTCATCCTTTTGCGGACATTGCCCAGGGTGTCAGTACAAAGCCCGGGGTTATCATTAATCCGGGAGTCGTAGTGGCCCCATACACCATGCTCGATGCTTTCGTGTATCTCAACCGGCATTGCAGCATAGGCCATCATAGCCAATTGGGGGCCTTTGTAAGTGTAAATCCGGGAGCTGTCATCAATGGGAAATGCCAAATCGGTGCGCATACAACGATCGGGGCCGGAGCCGTCATCAATGACGGGATTTCCATCGGTGCACACAGTATAGTCGGATCAGGAGCCGTAGTCGTCAAAGACCTCCCCGATCATGTGGTGGCAGTAGGCAACCCGGCACGCATTCTGCGACATCTCGAAACGGAGTGAGCCGCCTGCGATTACTTCGTCACGGCAAACTTATAGAGCAGCATCCCTTCTCCCGAAGAAATTTTCAGCAGGTAGACACCCGATGCAACGGAAGAAATGTCAATATCCGTATCCAGTCTGCGTCCCCGCATCTGCACATTGCGGTCCAGCACTTTGCGGCCGGAGAGATCATAAATTTCCAACGACAGCGAAGCATACGCTTTTCCCTTCAGACGCAGTACAAAGCGCCCGTCATTCGGCACGGGATAGAGCTCTACCGAGAGATCGGAGATCCGCTTTTCGATACCTACGGAAAAGCCATAGATATCCGACACATTCTCACAGCCTGCTTCTGTAAATACCTTCACCTGATAGTTCCCGCTTTCGGGAGCCACATAAAAATATGAGTCGGTATTGGGCAGGGCTATTCCATTGAACAGCCATTGATAGCTCCAGAAAGTATCGGCAGTGTAAAGCGTATCACCTTTTTGCCCGATCACGGGTTTATCGGGCGAAGGACGAACTTCCGTCAGGAAAGAATCGCGGATAAGACATCCGTTGCCCGTCATATACTCATAGAATATCCAATGCTTGCCAGTGCCCGCTTCGTCAGGATAAAAACCATTCCCCCGAATGCCCGGTCCACTGAAATCGCCACCCACCGGAAATGCAATCAGCGAATCGTATCCGTCATTTGTGCAATAGCTTGAGTCGATCGTTCTGAAATCGATGGGCTGGTAATTCTTAATAAGAATCACCACTTCATCCCCTGCCTCACATCCGGCCGGGTCGCGTACCGTCAGGCTATAGGTCAGGGTTTTGGCCGGGCATACTTCGGGGCTTTCCATGACAGAAAAAACTCCTGTGTCTACACTCCACTCAAAGGCATAGGCACTGCCCGATCCACCGCTGGCAACAGGGTTGCCGCCCAGCCTTTTGCACTCGCCATAGCAAAGGGTATCCTGTGCGCCTGCATCCGCAATTAATGCCGGCAGCACAGTCACATGCACCACATCCGATGAGGCACACTGATTGGCATCGCTCACCGTCAGAGTATAATCCGTGCTTTCCGAAAGGCTTGCAAGCGGATTCGGAATATTGCTTTGACTGAGCCCTGAATCGGGGCTCCAGGAATAAGCCAGGGGAGCTGTTCCTCCGCTTCCGGCCGGGCTGCCACCCAGAATCAGGCTACCCGGTCCGCAAAATACCGTATCGCGGCCTGCATCGGCCACGGGTGTGGGCCATATCGCTACATACACACTGTCCTCGGCCCGGCATCCATTGGCATCCACAACAATCACCTTAAAAAGGGTGCTTTGGTCCGGAGTAGCCAGGGGATTGGCAATATTGATGGTATCAAGATAGGCCGTTGGCAACCAGGTGTAGAAGAGATTGCCTGTTCCACCGCTTCCTGTAGGCTGTCCGCCAAGTCTCAGTGCCTGGCCGGCACACACAGGCCCCAGATCCGGCCCGGCATCGGCCACAGGCGAGGGTGCCACCTCTACCCGAACCGTATCAGAACGGCTGCAACCCAGTGCATCGAAAACCGTCAGCGTATAGGTAGTGGTAGTCGCAGGGTCTGCAATGGGGTTGGCCGCTCCGCTATTGTTTAATCCTGCAAAGGGCTGCCAGAGATAAGTATATCCTCCGGAGCCTCCCGAGGCAGAAGGGTGCCCCCCTATTTCCACTCCCGTACCGGCACAGGCGGTCTGATCTTCTCCGGCATCCACTACGGGACTTCGGTGAATTGTCAGCAAAAAGGAGGCCTGTGCCTGACAGCCGTTCGGAGTCTGTGCTGAAAGGGTCAGGGTACGAGAAGACCCGGCCGCAATCATAAAAGTTGTATCGTTTGAGGGATCATCAATTCCTTCAGGAGGGTTCCAGCGGAAAATGCTTCCGGCTGCATTGCCTGCCCGATTGATAAGCCATACCGTATCGCCTTCGCATACCGTGCGATCGCTTCCAATATCAAGCACCGGTCCCGGCATGACGGTAAGCACCATCGAGTCCCGCGCTTTGCAGCCATTGTCATCGCTCACTTCCACGGTATATTCCGTGGTATTCATCGGAGCTGCCTCGGGGTTGGGAAGTGCCGCATTGTTAAGGCTCTCGGCCGGCAGCCACTGATAGCGTAAAAATCCCGTTCCGCCAGTTCCCGTGGGAGCACCACCAATTGTGGCCCGCCCATCCGGACAGATGGAAAGATCGGGACCTGCATCGGCTGTCGGTGAAGCATAGGCCTGAATCACATTGATGCGGGTAAGGGTATCCGAGCCATTTGCATTGCTCACGATAAGCCGTACGGAATAAATGCCCGGAGTGCTGTAGGTGTGCACCGGGTTCTGGGTGGTATCATCTATGACTCCGTCATTGTCGAAATCCCAGGCCCAGGAAGTAGGCAGGGAAGTAGATGCGTCTGTAAATTGAACATCGAAAGGCACGCAGCCTCTGTCGGGAGAAAGATCAAAGCTGGCCACCGGAATGGTAAACTGACAATTACCCGCTGTGAGGGCAAGCATCCCGGTATATCCGCAAACGGGGTCCTTGACACTGCGTGTCATCACCGACCGGCCTGCCAGAATATCGTTGGCATCCGGAGTCTTCCGGGCCGTACCTGCCGGCAGGGAATAATGCATGACTGCATTCGCATCAATCACGTGGCCCATTTGGTGGGCATGGCCCAGCTCATGAAGTGCCACCGACTCAAAGTCATAAGAAGTGCCGACCGGAGCCGAAGCTCCGAAGTGCCAGCCATTGGCCGGCATCTCATCAAAGAGAATATCTGCTTCCACCAGTTCCGGATCTTCATCCTGGCAGATCGTGTAATAGCTGTAAGCCCGGCCCAGCACCCCCGGATCGAGCGGACAGTCGGTATCGAAGGCCACCACGCTGATGTTGTTGCGCGAATTGCAACTGCTGTCGGTGGTATTGCTGAGGGAAGCAAAATTGACCATCGTATTGCATCGCCAGCTTTCCAGGGCCCTGTTGAAGGCATTTCGTGCATCCGTATTGCTGTAAAAATTTGTGTTGAACGCGAAACTCAGTCCACCGAGGCCATTGATATCGACCAGCCTCGAATACTGAATGCCGCTGCTGGTCTGAAGGTTAATAATATCATAGCGGATAAGCAGGTCGGTGTTCGACAATGTCGAGGCTCCGTTTTGGTCCACCACCATGAAACTGCCGCTGCCGGCCCGGAAAGGCACTTCGACCTGTATTAGTGTATCTGTCCACAGAATGATTTGAGAGGAAGGCGCAGATACGAAGGAGATCCCCCCGTCATCGGCATTGCGAAAGCGCACACCGGCCTGCCCTGAATAGCTGCCAAATCCCACTCCGCGAATGCTCAGAATCTGAAATTCCCCGGCTGCGATGCTGTCGGGAGAAAAAGAAATGACAGAAGGTACAACGGCCGAAAGAGAGGGCATTGGCTCGGGCTGCTTTGCCAGCACTTTTACGCTCAGCCCCTGTTCCTCTCTCAGGCGTTTCACAAACGCCTCCTCATAGACTCCGTAGTCCTTCAAACCGTCAAAAGCCTTTCCATTCCAAAGTCGCGCCACAAACCCCTGCCGGTCGGCATAGGCCTTGTAAGCACGATCCTGAAAACGGGGAGTCACATTATCGGGCGTTAGGAAGAAAATTCCCTTCATCCCGGGCTCAAGCTGCAGGGCGGGAAAGACCTTCATTAGTGTTCCTCCGGCCCGGCCACCCAGTGTAATCACTTCGAGGCGGCTTTCGGCAGCCCCTTTGAAAAGCCGTGTCACACGCAGCAGGTGGTGCGTGTACACCTGGCCGTTGGGGTGAAGGACAGGCTCCGAACGGATTACCTCCGCCTCTGCAATAATTGCAGCTGCCTGCACCCTCTCATCCAGCGACAGGGCCCGGTAGAGCCCCTGTGCAGAAAGGGATAAAGTGAAAAAGAAACAGGTGATGGCAAAGAGGAATCTACGCATGACTAAAAGATTTTTTTGGACTCTAAAAATACCATTTCAATCAGCGATGCCAAAATTTAGATGCTGCCAATGATCTGGTATATCTTAGCAGGAATGAAGGATGTGCAGGAAAGATATGTGGATGTGGTGCTTCCGCTTGCGCTGGATCAACTCTACACCTATGCGGTGAAAGGAGAACCGGCAGGCCGTTTGGAGGCCGGCATGCGCGTAGTGGTGCAGTTTGGAAAGAAGCGCTACTACACGGCCATTGCCTGGAGGGTGCACACACAGAAACCCCGAAACTACGAAGCCAAAGAGATAGAACAGATCCTGGATGAAAGCCCGCTGATCGGAGAAAAGCAAAGAAAGCTATGGGAGTGGATGGCCTCCTATTATCTCTGCACCCTGGGCGATGTGATGAATGCAGCCCTGCCGGCAGCCATGAAACTGGAGAGCGAAACGCGGATACTCCTTCATCCCGCATTTAATCATGACTATGAAGCCCTGAATGACGAGGAATACCTCCTTGCCGAGGCGCTGACCCACCATCCCGAGCTCAGTGTAAAAGAAGCGCAGGGCATCCTCAACCGTAAAAACATTTTCCCCATACTGAAAAGCCTGATCGGGAAAGAGGTAATACTGCTGCGGGAAGAATTGCAGGAAGGGTACCGGCCCAGGATTAAGAAATTCGTACAACTCAATCCGGCCTATGCCGATGAGCGCAAGCGAAAGGACCTTTTCGAGAAACTGCAGCGGGCCCCCAGGCAACAGGACATTCTGCTGCAATGGTTTCAGCTGCACGGCATGGAAGAAGAGGTGAGCAAGGAGCGCCTGCTCAAAGCCAGCGGAAAAAATTATCAGGCGCTCAGGAAACTGATTGAGAAAGGTGTTTTGGAAGAATATGAAAAAGAAGTCAGCCGGATAAAAGAGGATGCAGACGGATTTGACAAACAGTATACACTCTCTCCGGCTCAGGAAAATGCAAGGATATCCATTCAAAAGGGATTGGAGGAAAAGGATGTGGTACTCCTGCACGGGGTTACCTCGAGCGGCAAGACCGAGATCTATACGCGTATCATCGAGGAATTTCTGGAGCAGGGAAAGCAGGTGCTCTATCTTCTGCCCGAGATCGCCCTTACCACCCAGATGATTTCACGTCTGAAAAAATACTTCGGTGAGCGCATTGGCATCTACCATTCCCGCTTCAGCAGCATGGAACGGGTGGAGATATGGCAACGTGTTGCCGAGGGAAAGTATCAGGTAGTGCTGGGCCCCCGCAGTGCCCTCTTCCTTCCATTCCGCAATCCGGGCCTCATTGTTGTGGACGAGGAACACGACCCTTCCTACAAGCAATTTGACCCTGCCCCGCGCTACCATGCACGGGATGCCGCCATTTACATGGCTCGGCTCTTCGGAGCCAAAACCATACTCGGAAGCGCCACCCCTTCTCTCGAAAGTTACTACAATGCACGCCATGGAAGATATCACCTCACGGTACTGAAAGAGCGATACGGCCGGGTAGAACTGCCGAAAGTAGAATTGCTTGATATGCGCAGGTCCGCACGTATGAAGGACGGGAAAAGCCACTTGTCCGAAGGCTTGGTAGCCGCCCTCGATGAAGTGCTTTCATCGGGCAGGCAGGCCATTCTCTTCCGAAACCGAAGGGGTTATGCGCCCATGATGATTTGTGCCGCATGTGCCCATGTTCCCCAGTGCGTCAATTGCGATGTATCGCTGACCTATCACAAATATATCGACAAGCTGAAGTGTCACTATTGCGGCTACCGGATTCCTACGCCCCATGTTTGCCCGGCATGCGGATCGGGGCCGATGCGCATCTGGGGCTATGGCACCGAGCGCATAGAAGACGAATTGAAACGCCTCTTTGACGGTATTCGCGTGGCCCGCCTCGACCTGGATGCAGCCCGGGGCAAATACCGCCTGCAGGAAATCATCAACGATTTCGAAGCAGGACGCATTGATGTGCTGGTAGGAACGCAAATGGTAACAAAAGGGCTCGATTTTGAAAATGTAGCCCTCGTAGGCATACTCAATGCCGACCAGCTGATGCACTATCCCGATTTCCGGTCGGCCGAAAGGGCCTTCCAGCTCATGGTGCAGGTAAGTGGCCGGGCCGGCAGAAAAAAAGAACAGGGAAAAGTCCTTATTCAGACCCGCAGAACGGATCATCCCCTGCTGCAGCTTGTGATCCGGAGTGATTACGAGTCATTTTATACACAGGAAATATCGGAACGCTTGCAGTTCAGATATCCGCCCGTCTACCGCATGATCCGCATCAGACTGCGCCACCGCGATCCCGAAAAGACGCGGCAAGCAGCCAATAAGGTACATGAATATCTCGCAGCCCGCCTCGGATGGAGAGCCTATCCTCCGGTGGCTCCCCTGATCTCAAGAATCCGGGGCAATTATCTCTTCGACATCATCATAAAAATGGAAAGAAAACGGGAGTGGCTTGAGAAATCACATCAAGCCATTCGGGATGCAGCCCGTATGCTTATGCAGGATTCCGGGCTGAAGAGTGTCTATATGTACAGTGATATGGACCCCTATTGAATTAAAAGCACTCCGAAGGCTCAGTTCCTGAGATCGGTATTGTACATTTCATCAATCACATCGGCATACTTCTGCAGAATCACCTTCCTTTTCACTTTCATGGTCGGTGTCAGCTCTCCGCCTTCCACGGTCCACTCATCGCTGAGCAATTTGAATTTTTTGATCTGCTCGGTATTGCTGAATGCCGGGTTGAACTCATCCAGAATGGCATGGTAGGCGGCTATCACATCGGGATGATTCAGCAAGTCTTCTTCGCTTTCCCACTCGATTCCGTTTTCCCTGGCAAATGCTTTGAGGTTTTGCATATTGGGAACGATGAGGGCCGAGACAAATTTGCGGTTGTCGCCCACTACCATTATCTGCTCAATGAGAGGCGACTCTTTGAACTTGTTCTCCAGCGGTTGCGGAGCCACATACTTCCCTCCCGAGGTTTTGTACAGCTCTTTCTTTCGCTCTACGATCTGTATATACTTGTTCTCGACCAGTTTGGCCAGGTCACCCGTACGAAACCATCCGTCATCTTCCAGCACCTTGGCTGTTTCTTCCGGATTTTTAAAATATCCTTTCATCACATTAGGACCTTTGACAAGCAGCTCACCGTCATCATCAAATTTAATCTCCACACCCGGGATGGGATAACCCACCGTTCCGATTTTGGCATCCCACTCTTCAAAGCGGTTAAAGCTCACGACCGGAGAGGTTTCGGTAAGTCCGTAACCCTGCCGCACCTTGATGCGACCGGCATTGAAGATGCGCTCAAGACGGGGCTGCAATGCCGAGGCTCCGGTTACGATTCCAATGATGTTGCCTCCCAGGGCTTCGCGCCATTTGCTGAAAATGAGTTTATTGGCCATTTTCAATTTAAAGCCATAGAGCCCTTTGTCTTTTCCGAATTCAAACTCCTTGCCCAGATCAATGGCCCAGAAAAAGAGTTTCTTTTTGATACCGCTCAGTTCATGGCCTTTGGATATGATTTTTTCATAAACCTTCTCGAGCAGCCGGGGCACGGAACTGAAGAAGTGAGGCTGCACTTCGCGCAGGTTATCGCCAATGGCATCAAGACTTTCCGCATAGTAAATCGATGCACCCAGCGACTGGTAGGTATAGGTCACCATTCGCTCGAAACTGTGACACAAAGGCAAAAAACTCAAGACACGGTGCGACTCGTTGAGGGGCAGGCACTGAGCCGTAGCGGCCACATTGCTCGCTATGTTTTTATGAGTGAGCATTACTCCTTTGGGCTTGCCCGTGGTGCCCGAGGTATAAATCAGCGTAGCCAGGTCTTCTTCGCCCACTCCGTCCATGAATTTTTGCAATTCGGGCATGCGTTCCTCCTTTGCAAGTGCTTTGACTTCCGTCCAGTGTTTTACTCCTTCAAGGTTGTCAAAACTGTATATCTCCTTTAAGCTCGGAACCTGATCCTTGATGCTTGCGACCTTGTCATATAGTTCCTGATCACCGGCAAAACAATACTTTACTTCCGCATGATTGAAAATGTATACATAGTCATCGGGGCTGATGGTCGGGTAAACCGGCACATCCACCGCACCAATCTGCAAAACTCCCAGATCTATGAAGTTCCACTCTGGCCGGTTGTGACTGACCATGGCAATTTTATCGCCCGGCTTAACGCCCAGTTCCATGAGGCCCAGACTCACTTTATTAATTTCATCAATTGCTTCGCTGGTACTGAACTTCTTCCATACTCCGTTCAGTTTATAGGCAAAAGCATCCGTCTGCGGATAATGCTCTTGCTGATGTCGAATGATATCAAAAAGCCTTTTGTAAGCCATCTTTTCTTAATGGTTTGGATTTTAATTAAATTTCGGTATGAAAAATAGTAAATTTTTATCTCTGATCACAGCAATCCTTCTGACGGCTTCTGCCTGTGCACCGGTTTATATCCCCACGATGCACAATGTGCCGGTGCTTAAGGAAAAAGGAGAGATACAGGGGCAGGTGTGGGCAGGTACCAGTGGTTTTGATTTGCAGGCCTCCTATATGAACAGCGATCGAACGGCCATTATGGGTGCAGCTTCGGTTTCTAGTGGAGGGAACGACAACAAACATGTTTATCTGGAAGGGGGCTACGGCATTCTCAATACGAGCAAATCCAATCTGACGCTCAGCGCATTCGGAGGACTGGCAGCCGGTGCTGCACAGGGAAAGGGAAGTTTCACCATAAACGGGACCCCATACACCACCATAGGCAGTTCATTTATTCTAAAACCCTTTGTGCAGGGAAATGTAGGCTTCCAGTCAAAATATTTTAACATCGGCCTGAGCTCACGCTTTGCCTGGGTTCAGTTTCTCGCTCTTAGCGTTAATGGAGAAAAACAAGACCCCCCTTCATATTTCTTTGTTGAACCCGTTGTGTATATGAGCCTCGGAGCTGAGCGTCTGAAAGTGAATGCCAACCTGGGAGTCAGTTATCCCATGAACAGCATTAGTATCGACTATTTTCCGCTGATGTTCGGTATCGGAATTCAGTATACCTTCAGAGACAGGGACTAAAGAAGCCATCAGACTTATTTCTCCTTGCTCTTCTTCTCTTTGCTTTTCACTTCATCCCCGTCATCCAGAATCTGCTGTACGATGGTGTAGGGGCCGACAGCAATCCACTCGCCCTCTTTCAGTCCGTCTTTAATCTCAATGTGACGGTCATCCTGAATGCCGGTACTCACCTTCCGCATTTCGGCCTTTCCGTCATTGATTACAAAAACCACTTCCTTGTAATCATCATCTCTTCCCATTTTACTGCCCGTACTGTCGGGTGTTTCCTCCTTGCGGGTTGTAACCGCTTCGATTGGCACCACAAGAATGTCTTTCTTTCTTTCGGTGATAATGTCGGTCGTAGCACTCATACCCGGCAGGAAAGGAAATTTCCCGGTATTCTTTTGTGCAATATCCTGAAAACCGGAAGGCAGGAAGTAGATTTTCACCGTAAAGTTGCTCACCTGTTCCGTAGTCAGTTGCTGCGATCCGCTGTTGGCTGCCGAGCTTGAGATCTGTGTAACGATTCCTTTAAATTCACGCTCGTCATAGGCTTCCACGTCAATCAGTGCCGTATCGCCCAGGTTGATATTCAGCACATCGTTTTCATTTACATCCACCCGCACTTCCATGTCATTGAGGTTGCTGATGCGCATCATTTCGGTAGCCGAGAAGGTGTTGATACCGCCCACCACTTTTCCTTCTTCCACATTGAGACCGGTGACGATGCCCGACATGGGTGAGTAGATGATGGTGCGCAGGAGGTTGTTCTTGCTTTCCTGCAAAGTAGCCTCTGCCGATTGCACACCATATTTTGCGGCTTCCACGCTTTCCTCGGCTGCTTTCAGTTCGCTCTGAGCCACTTCATAATTGGCAAGGGCTGTTTCGTATTCCGAATCGGAAATGACGCCCTGATCGTGCAATGACTTTTGCCGCTTGTATTCACTCTCAGTGCGCCTGTACTGTGCTTTTGACATCTGATAGCGTGCTTTGGCATTCCCGAGATTCGCCTTGGCCGTCAGCACACTGGCTTCGGCTCTGCGCACGGCATCCTGGTAGATATTCGGATTGATTTTCGCCAGCATGTCCCCTTCTTTCACACTGTCTCCTTCATTTACGTAGAGTTTGATCACCTCTCCGGCAATTTCCGGAATGATGGCCACTTCTTCCACCGGAAAAATCTTTCCGCTGGCCGAAACCGTGGCCACTATTTCGCCTCTGCCTACCTGCTGGGTTTCCAGCTCAATGGCGCTGCCGCTTCCGCCTTTGAGCACCGCCAGCAGGAGCACCACGAGCAAAAGGCCCAATAAGATAAAAATGATCTTTTTCTGCTTACTCATATTCTTTCTGTTTAGCGATTGATCGACTGACCGAGGTAATATTTTAAAATTCGAATACTCATCAGATACTGATATTTGGCCTGCAGCAGGCTGTTTTCTGCACTTTGCAGATCCGACTGAAGACGCTGAAAGTCAATGGCCCGCACCATTCCTTCTCTGGCCCGCTTTTCGGTGTATTCAAATGAGCGTCTGCTGGCCTCCACATTTTTAATCGCAGCATCATAGCGCTTTTTTGCTGCCAGGGCGCTTGTGTAGTATTGATAGATATTGTTGCGCAAAGTGATGCGCTGTTGTTCCATATTCAACTCGGCACTGCGCCAGTTGATTTCTGCCATCGTGATGGCATTCTTCGTCCTGTAATTATTGAATATGGGGATAGAAAGCTGCAAACTGATCGCCTGGTTGAAATTGTCTTTGAATTGATCTGCAATGGGATAGGGCCTGCCCTGCACATCAAAGCTGGGCTGGCTTGAGATCACAGGGTCTCCGCTGCCGGCCACCTGCCCGATGGTGTCAAAACCAAGAGGTATAATCTCAAAGCGCTGACGTTGCGAAGAACTGCTGGTATTCAGGCTGCCCGAAAGTCTCAAACTGGGATAGCGGCCTGCCCGGGCCACTTCCACTCCGCTTTGGGCGCCCAGCATGCGGTATTCCGCACTTCTTACCGAGGGGTGTTGCTTTATCGCTTCATTGACCAATGCTTCGGGTGAGGGATAGCGCTGAAAGATTTCCCCGCTCAGCTCATCTGAGGGATCGCTGATCTGAAACCCCGCCTCAGGCTCAAGGAGCATAGCCGCCTGCAGGTTTACCATGGCCAGCTCATACTGGTTTTCGGCACTGACGCGGTCAAAATCGGCCTGCGCCAGTTGCGCTTCCACGTTGAGCAGCTCGCCTTCGGCCAGGCTGCCTGCCTGCACCAGCTTGCGGGTGTAGCTCAATTGCTGGCGCACTACTTCATAGCGCCTCTGCATGATATTTACCTGCTCTTTGGCCATCAGCGCATCGAGGTAAAAACCGGTGATCGTAATGGCTACGCTCTGACGTGTATTCTCCAGGTCGAGTTCATCGGCCTTCAGCTGATAGTTGTTTTGCGCAATGCTGTTTCGAACCCTGAAACCATTGAATAAGTTTACCGAGCTGCTCAGTGAAATATTGTTGGTTGAGAGCGTGCCGCTCAGAAAGTTATATGTAGTGGGGTCCACGGTTCGTCCGCGGTTGAAGAAATTGCCGGCAGAGGCATTGAGACTCGGCAATCGCTCCATCTTGCTCTGCTGCAACTGCTTGAAACTGCGATTAACATTCAGCTGGATTTGCTGAACACTGAGGTTGTTTTTCAGCGCATAATCTATACAATCATCCAGCGTCCATATCTTTGGTTGAGCCCACAGGGAAGTGGAAAGTATCAGTAAGAAGAAAAACGTGGAAGCAATTTTCATATGCGATTTGATTTACCGCTCCAAAGATATGCGATTTAGCCGCTGGCAAATAGCTGAATAACAGGGCTTATATAATTTTAACATCTTTCAAAAGTTTAATTCGACCATGAAAAAGAAGAATGAATTTAACCCGGAGCAACTCCGTTTTTTTATGCGGGCTGCCCTCCAGGAAGCGCGGCAGGCATTGCAGGAAGACGAAGTGCCTGTAGGGGCCGTTCTGGTCGCTTCGGGGCAAATCATTGCCCGGGGGCACAACATGAGCGAAAGGCTTCATGATGCCACTGCCCATGCCGAGATGATCGCCCTCACGGCCGGCTCGGAATATCTGGGTTCAAAGTACCTGAACGACTGCACCCTTTTCGTAACACTGGAGCCCTGCGCCATGTGTGCCGCAGCCAGCGCCTGGGCGCAGCTGGGTGGCCTCGTATTCGGAGCCTCCGATCCCAAAAGAGGCTTCCGGAAAATGGCGGGAACGGCACTCCTTCATCCCAAAACACGGCTCACTGCCGATGTCATGGCCGATGAATCAGAAAAAATGCTCAAAATGTTCTTCAACAGCAAAAGAAGAGAAAACAGCAAGTCCCGCTCTTCGAAAGGAGATGAAGATATCACGGATTAATCTGCTTCCATTTGAACCATTTAAATTTGAGACGGATTAAAAGACTACAATCGAAACCCTATTTAAACAAACCCTCAAAATTCAGAATTATGGCTTTTCAATTACCCGATCTTCCATATGCATATGATGCATTGGAACCCAACATCGATGCCCGCACCATGGAAATTCACTATACCAAACACCATGGCGGATATGTGAGCAAACTCAATGCTGCCATTGCCGGCACGGATTTAGAAAACATGAGCCTTGAAGACATTCTTCGCAGCGTGAGCAAACACTCTGTGGCTGTACGCAACAACGGTGGCGGCCACTGGAATCACAGCCTCTTCTGGAAAGTGATGGCTCCCAACGGAGGCGGACTTCCCGAAGGCGAACTGGCGGATGCCATCAACAGCGCTTTCGATTCTTTCGATAAATTCAAAGAGATTTTTTCGGGTGCTGCCGTGAGCCGTTTCGGCTCGGGTTGGGCCTGGCTGATTGTCGACAACGGAAAGCTGGATGTGATCAGCACGGCAAATCAGGACAACCCCCTGATGGATGTGGTCGATACAAACGGCACACCCATTCTGGGGCTGGATGTATGGGAGCACGCTTACTATCTTAAATACCAAAACAGACGACCCGAGTATGTTTCCAATTTCTGGAACGTCATCAACTGGTCGGAAGTGGCCAGCCGTTATGCGGCTGCAAAATAAACAGCGTGGAAAGACAGGATCAGAGCCGGGTTCCAATGGGAATGCCGGCTCTTTTTTTCTTTGCTTCGGGCATCACTCGTAGCGCAATGCCTCGATGGGATCGAGTGCGGCTGCTTTCACGGCCGGGTAGAATCCGGCAATGACCCCTACAAAAAGACAGATCAGCACACCAAATCCGATCCAGTCCCAGGGTATGATAAAGGAAGATCCGAGCAGGGCGGACACTCCGTTGCCGGCCAGAATTCCGAGAAAAATGCCCACAAGCCCCCCGATGATACTGATGACAACGGCCTCGGTCAGAAACTGAGTCAAAATGGTGCTGCGCTTGGCTCCCAGTGCTTTGGATATCCCTATTTCGCGGGTGCGCTCCGTCACCGAGACCAGCATAATATTCATCAGGGCGATGGCTGCCCCGAGGAGGGTAATAAAACCGATCAGTGCTGCAAAATAGCCCACCATGCGCAGGTTGTCGATAAGGTCGTTGGCCACGCTGTCGCTTTTGTTGATCGCAAAATTATCTTTCTCCCCTACGTGTATTTTGCGAATATTCCGAAACAGCGCCTTCGCTTCGCTGATGGCTGCGTCCATTCGTTCCGGATCTTCGACCATCACACTGATGATAAAGCGGGCATTGGGCGAAGTGAAATGGGCCCGTGCCGCATTCAGAGGTATGAGCACAAGGTTGTCGCCACCGCCACTGAAACCGGAACCCTTTTTGGCAAGGACCCCAATGACGCGAAAACGAATATTTCCGATAGAGACAAACTTCCCGATTGCTTTTTCTTTCTTGAACAGCCGGGTATAAATATCCTGACCGAGAAGAATCACATTGCTCCCCCGGTTGATCTCCGGAACGGTAAAGTCCCTCCCATCCTCAATCTGGTAGCCGGCTGTTTCGATGTAGTATCGTCCGACACCGAGTACCTGCACATTGGGATTGGTTTTTTCGGCTCCGTATTTGACGGTGGCCCTGCCTGTAGCTCTTGTCGATATCGACACCTTTGCCGGAAATTCATAGCGTCTGGCAAAGTTTTGCGCTTCATTGTATGTGATTCGCGGGTTCTCCTTATCATGCACACCGCCAAATCCGACCCTCGGGCCGTTGGCATCGATGGTGAAAGTGCTTGCACCCATGGTGGCAAAGCTGCTGGAAATGCTGGCCTTGATACTGTCGGTAGCCGTAATAATACCCACCAGTGCCATGATCCCGAAGGCAATGATCGCGATCGTCAGTATGGCACGCAGCAGGTTGCCTTTGATCGATCTCAGGGCCAGGCGTATATTTTCCAGTAAAGGCATCTTAAGTAATCTTAAATCAATGGTTAAAGCTCAGGCGAAAGTAGGATATTGATTAATTTCGCAGTGTTTTTTAACAAGATTTAAATTTAAACGCTATGGCCTTTGATATTGATATGATCCGGAATGTGTATGAGCAACTGCCTGAAAAGGTAAGAAAAGCCAAAGAAATCCTTCAGCGCCCGATGACGGTGAGTGAGAAAATCCTTTATGCCCACTTGTTTCAGTCGGCTGCCGAACGCGAATTGAAGCGCGGCAAGGATTATGTGGATTTTGCTCCGGATCGTATTGCCATGCAGGATGCCACAGCCCAAATGGCGCTTCTGCAATTTATGCTGGCCGGCCGCGACAAAGTAGCGGTTCCCACCACGGTTCATTGCGACCACCTGATTCAGGCCCGCGTAGGAGCCGACAAAGACCTGCAGGAAGCGCTCAACCAAAACAACGAAGTCTACCAGTTTCTTTCAAGGGTGTCCAATAAATACGGAATCGGTTTCTGGAAACCGGGAGCCGGCATTATTCATCAGGTTGTTCTCGAAAATTACGCTTTCCCGGGTGGCATGATGATCGGTACCGACAGCCACACACCCAATGCGGGCGGACTCGGAATGGTAGCCATCGGGGTCGGTGGTGCGGATGCCGTAGATGTGATGGCCGGTATGCCATGGGAACTGCGCATGCCCAAGCTTATCGGAGTGAAGCTGACGGGCCGCCTGAGTGGCTGGACCTCCCCGAAAGATGTAATCCTTAAGGTAGCCGGTATTCTGACGGTTAAAGGGGGCACCGGTGCCATCGTGGAATATTTCGGAGAAGGAGCCGAAAGCATTTCGGCTACCGGCAAAGGCACTATTTGCAACATGGGAGCCGAAATTGGTGCGACCACTTCCCTATTCGAATATGACGAAGCCATGGCCGATTACCTCAAAGAAACCCAACGCAGCGATGTGGCCGAACTGGCCGATACCGTACGCGAACATCTTCGATCTGATGATGAGGTGCATGCCAATCCGGCCAAATACTATGACGAGCTGATTGAAATCAACCTCTCGGAACTGGAGCCCCACATCAACGGACCTTTCACACCCGACCTGGCCTGGCCGGTAAGCAAGTTTCGCGAAGCCGTGAAAGAAAACGGATGGCCTGAAAAACTGGAAGTCGGACTCATCGGCTCATGTACCAATTCAAGCTACGAAGACCTGACCCGTGCAGCCGAGCTGGTGCAGTTTGCCAAGGACAATGGCCTGGAAATGAAATCGGAATTTACGGTTACCCCCGGCTCGGAGATGGTGCGTTTTACGGCCGAACGGGACGGCATTCTTGACATTTTCGAGCAGGGAGGCGCCACGGTACTGGCCAATGCCTGCGGGCCCTGTATCGGGCAATGGGCGCGGCATACCAATGATCCGAAGAAGAAAAATTCGATCATGACCTCTTTCAACCGCAACTTTGCCAAGCGCAATGACGGCAACCCCAATACCCATGCCTTCGTGGCTTCCCCTGAAATTACAACGGCTTTTGCCATAGCCGGCACCCTCGATTTCAATCCGTTGACCGATACCCTGACCACCGCTGACGGGCGGGAAGTGAAGCTCCCCGAGCCCAAGGGCATGCGATTCCCCGCAAAGGGTTTCGATGTGGATGATGCCGGATATGTTCCACCGGCCAAAGACGGAAGCGACATTGAGATCAGCATTGACCCCCACAGCGAAAGGCTGCAACTGCTGGAACCCTTCCCGGCATGGGACGGAAAAGACCTGGAAGATCTCGTACTACTCATCAAAGTAATCGGAAAGTGCACCACCGACCATATCTCCATGGCCGGCCCCTGGCTGCGTTTCCGCGGACACCTTGACAACATCAGCAACAACCTCCTCATCGGGGCCATCAATGCCTTCAATGGCGAAAGCAATAAGGTCAAAAATCAACTGACAGGCGAATACGGTCCTGTGCCGGATACCGCCCGGTATTATAAAGCTCACGGAGTTGCTTCGGTCATTGTGGGAGATGAGAACTACGGGGAAGGTTCTTCGCGCGAGCATGCCGCCATGGAGCCCCGCCATCTCGGTGTTCGGGCTGTTATTGTGCGTTCCTTTGCCCGCATACACGAAACCAACCTGAAAAAGCAGGGCGTGCTGGCGCTCACCTTTTCAGACAAGTCGGATTACGACAAAGTACTGGAAGATGACCGTTTTACTTTCCGCATGGACTCATTCAAACCCGGAGAACAACTGCAGGTCGAACTGAAACACGCAGATGGAAGCAAAGATTTAATTCTCTGCAATCATACCTATAATGAAATCCAGATTGAATGGTTTAAAGCCGGTTCGGCCCTGAACCTCATACGCCTGCAAAACAAGCGCGCGGCACAACCTGCCTGAAGCCAGCAGGAGAAGATTTGAAGATGAGGAAGCCGTGACGGTCTAATACTTCATTTTGCTTATTTTTAGGTGTAATGAGGCGAATCTCTTTTGGCACCTTTCTTTTGACGCTCTGCCTGCTCTTGCTTGCCGATCCCCTGTCTGCTCAGTTTACCCTGGTGGAGAACGGGGGGCAGTGGCCTGCAAAGGTGGAGGCAAGTGCCCGATTTGGCAGCGGACGCATTTTCTTCGAAAAGGACGGCCTCGCGTTTATGCTCTTTCATCCGGAAGACATGAAAGGACTTCACGCTCATCAATATGCGAAGTCCGACAGCAAGCGGCCCGACTCAGTACGCACCCATGTCTTTGAAATGAAATTCATTCGCCCTTCCGCAAACCTGCAGATCCGGGAAGAGAAAGCACGGTCAACATTCTATCATTTTATTCTTGGAAACGATGCGCAAAAATGGTCCGGAAGGCTCAGGGCCTGGTCGGAGATAATATACCAATCAGTTTATGATCAGATAGACTTTCACTATTTCGAGTCGGGCGGGCATCTGAAGTATGACATCACCGTGCATCCGGGCGGTGAGGTCGAAGACATCCGTCTGAAATATCTCTATCTGGATGCACTCTTTGTAGACGAGTTCGGCAGGCTCCACCTGGGCAACTCAGGCGCTGAGCTCATTGAAATGATTCCGAAGGCCTTTCAGATCAGCCCCAGCGGTGATACGCTCCTGCGAAGCTGCCACTACCGGCTCAAAGACGGGGAAGTCTCCTTTTCGCTGCCCCGGGACTATGACAGGAGCCTGCCCCTTATCATCGACCCGCTGCTCACCTTCAGCTCATACTCCGGCTCATACAGCGATAACTTCGGATTTACGGCCACCTATGACACCTCCGGGTTTCTCTACAGCGGCAGTATTGCCTTTGGCAACAGATATCCCACTACCACGGGTGCCTTTATGACCAGTTTTGCCGGCATGACCGACATCAGCATCAGTAAATTTTCAAAAGACGGGTCACAGCTTATCTATTCCACCTATATCGGAGGCAGCAGCACCGAAACGCCCAACAGCCTTGTCATCGGCCCAAAGGATGAACTTTACATCTTCGGCATCACCGGGTCGGTCGATTTTCCTGTCTTGTCCAATGCCTTTGATCCGAGTTTCAACGGAGGGTCAGCGGTAAACTACATCAACAACGGAACCCGTTTTCCAAACGGTTCGGACATCTACGTATGCCGCCTGTCTGCCCAGGGCGACAGTCTTCTTTCCTCCACCTTCATCGGGGGATCCCGAAATGACGGCATCAATGCGGCCAGGCGACTTGCGCCCTCCTATCCCGATACCTCGCTGAACCTAAATTACGGTGATATTTTCCGGGGCGAAATCGTGGTGGATCAAAAGGGCAATGCCTATGTGGCCAGTTGCAGCAATTCCGATGATTTTCCGGTCAGCAGCAATGCGTTTCAAAGTACTTACGGCCAGCGCCTCGATGCGGTCATTTTCAAGCTCAACAGAAATATGGATACCCTGATCTGGTCGGGTTACCTCGGGGGCAGTGACATGGATGCGGCTTTCTCTGTAAAACTTTCTGACGATGAATCGCGACTGGTCGTTACAGGGGCTACGGCAAGCCACGACTTCCCTACCACCAGCGGCAGCCTTTTTCCCCAGTTCCGGGGAGGGGTCAATGACGGTATTCTTGCGATGATTGACAATAAAAGCTTCCAGCTCCTGCGTTCAAGTTACTTTGGAGGCAGCGGTCTGGATATATCCTATTTTGTCGATTTCGACTTTGACGGGGACATCTACATCACGGGAAACAGCGACTCTCCGGAGCTCACCCGCATCGGCAATCCGGCCGCTTACTCCAATTCGGGGCAGTTCATTGCCCGCCTCGACAGCAATATGTCTCAAATCAAAATGCTGACCCGTTTCGGATCGGGAAGGAATCTTCCCGAGTTGTCTCCTACCGCTTTTCTCGTGGACGATTGCAAGAATATTTACGTATCGGGATGGGGCGGAGAAACCAATGCCTATTCGCGTTCAAAACATCCCATCACAGATATCCGGAATATGCCCCTCAGTCCGGATGCTTTTCAATCCGTCACCGATGGAAGCGATTTTTATTTCATTGTTTTTTCCGAAAATGCCGACAGCCTCATATATGCCAGCTACTTCGGAGGAGCCATAAGCCATGAACACGTGGACGGTGGTACCAGCCGCTTCGACAAGAACGGGATAATATACCAGGCGGTATGTGCCGGTTGCGGAGGCAACAGCGATTTCCCGACCACTCCCGGAGCCTGGAGCCAGGAGAACAAGAGCAGGAACTGCAATCTGGGGGTAATCAAGTTTGAGTTTCAGTTGATCGAAGTGCACGCCCTGGCCGCTGCCGGCCCCGAGCTCTCGGGCTGCGCACCGCTTACCGTCCGCTTTGAAAATCTCGGGAAACCGGGGGCTTATTATATCTGGGATTTCGGAACAGGAGACAGCTCCAATGCCGAAAACCCGGTTTATACGTATCGCGACAGCGGCAATTACAAGGTAAAGTTCTATATCAAACCGGGCAAAACCTGCCGCTATATCGACAGCAGCCTCATCGAGGTGGAAGTGCTGAACACCACCGAAGCACTCTTCGACATAGACCCGGGCAACCCGGAGCTTGAACAGCTCGTGCGATTTACAAACAAAAGCATCGGTGGCGATCAGTATTCCTGGTTGCTTGACGGGCAGCTGCAGAGCACGGAGAAAAACTGGTCTTTTCGTTTCGGGGCCCTCGGCCGCTATGAAATATGCCTCGCCATCGAAAATGAATTCTGCGAAGACACGCTTTGCCGCGAGCTTATCTTTCCGCTCGTGGACGTGCCCAACGCTTTCACCCCGAACGGGGATGGCAACAACGATACGCTTTTTGTGCGAGGCTTTGGTGTCATTGATTTGGATTTTCGCCTCTACAACCGCTGGGGACAACTTGTATTCGAAACCGACCGCCTCTCGCAGGGCTGGGATGGCCGGTTTAACGGGGAGGAACAGGACATGGATGTATATGTTTACGTGCTCAATGCCCTGCTTGAGAACAATGAGAAAGTGAGCAAAAAAGGAAATATTACATTGATCAGGTGAAAAAAGAAATCTTCATACTGGCAATTTTTTTTGGCACTCTGCTGAACGGGGCGTTTCGTTCCCTTCATGCCCAGGACATGCATTTCGGGCATTTTTTCAATTCCCCTCTGATGATCAATCCGGCTAAAAGCGGGCAGTTTGACGGGGAATGGCGGCTGCATGCCAACTACCGCGACCAGTGGCGCAGCATCACAGTCCCCTATAGCAGCTATGCATTTTCAGGAGATTACCGCCCGATGATCAAAAAATTTCCCCTCCAATTGGGTGTGGGCTTTTATCTCCTGAACGATCAGGCCGGAGACGGCAAGCTGAATACCCGGAAAATATATCTGAGTGCCTCCCTGTCAAAGTATCTCGAAGCGTTGAAACTGAATTTGTCTTTCGGAGCCGGGTATGGCAATATTCAGCAGAAGACAGACTTCTCGCAATATCGTTTCGACCGGCAGTGGACCGATCACGGCTTTGATAATCAGCTCGCTACGGGCGAAAAAAGCGGGGAGTCAAACTACAGCTACCGCGATCTGAGCATGGGCGTCTATGCACGATACCGGCCGGATGAGAGACAGGACTGGCACCTGAGCTACGCCATCGCCCATAGTCTTGCGCCCCGCTATGGCTTTTATAATCAGAGCCGCCTGGGCCGCAGGCACTTTTTGGAAGGAGGGGCCGGCATCCGCTTCAAAGGTCAATGGCTGGCCGAACCCGGCTTCTTTTTTTCATGGCAGCGTGCGGCAAGCGAACTGCTGGTGGGCGGCAATTTGCATTATTACCTGCAGAACAACCCGGTAGAAAGACTGAGTGTGGGAGCCTGGTGGAGAGCCAGCGGAGATGCCATCCCTGCGGTCGGATTCAGTTTTCGCGGTGTGGAAACCATGCTGAGTTACGACTTCAATCTTTACGACATCAGGCAGGCCAGCAAAACCCTGGGCGGTTTCGAGCTTTCGATGAAATACATCATCGGGCGACAGACCCCCGTCAGACAAATCGTTATTCCATGTATTCGTATTTAAAGCTAAAATCATGAGTGACTACGGACCTATCAGCGATGAGATAGTTGAGCAGTTTATCCTGATACTCGAAGAAGAGTGGGTAGAACGTGACCCGGAGCTGCTTGCCCGCTATAGCCATGACGAGACCGAAGACCTTCGTTTTCTGCCCGAACTGGCACTTTCGCCCCGCACACCGGAACAAATAAGCGAGATACTGGCCCTTTGCAATAAGCACCGGATTCCGGTAACCCCCCGGGGAGCTGGCACCGGACTCAGCGGAGGAGCCATTCCGGTCAGAGGCGGTGTGGTCATCAGCACCTGGCGCATGAATGACATACTGGAAATTGACCCGCGCAATATGATGGTCATCACCGAACCCGGAGTGATCACCCAGGAGTTGCAGGAAGAAGTGCAAAAACTCAATCTTTATTACCCGCCCGACCCCGCAAGCAAAGGCAGTTGCTTTATCGGGGGCAATGTAGCCGAGAACTCCGGTGGGCCACGGGCTGTAAAATACGGTGTGGTCAAAGACTGGGTTCTCAACCTGGAGGTGGTACTGCCGAACGGAGACATCATCTGGACCGGTGCAAACACACTGAAAAACAGCACGGGATACAACCTCACACAGCTTTTTGTAGGGAGCGAAGGCACCCTCGGCATTATCACAAAGGTGGTTCTCCGCCTCATTCCCTATCCCCCTCACAGAATTACGCTTCTGGCTCCCTTCAGGCGCATGCGCAAAGCCATGGAAGCCGTTTCGGCCCTATTTATGAAAGGGCTGAACCCTTCGGCCCTGGAATTTATGGAACGGGATGCCCTTGTGCTGGCCATGGAGTTTGCCGGCCGCGGAGCCCTGCCCATGGATGAGAAAACAGAAGCACAGCTGCTCATCGAAGTGGATGGATTCAACATGGATCTGCTCTATGAAGATTGCGAAAAAATCAGCGAAATCCTCAGTGATTTCGATGTGGGTGAGATATTAATTGCCGATAACGAAAAGGACAAAGAGGCCCTGTGGTATCTCCGTTCCCGCATAGCCGAAGCCGTAAAAGCACACTCGGTTTACAAGGAAGAAGATACCGTTGTCCCCCGGGCTTTCCTGCCCGAGCTTATCGACAAAGTGAAAGAAATAGGCAATAAATACGGCTTTCGGTCGATATGCTACGGGCATGCCGGTGACGGCAACTTACACGTAAACATTTTAAAAGGGAATCTGAGTGAGGACTTTTGGAATGACGGACTGCGGGAAGCCCTGCGGGAGCTCTTTACCGAAGTGCGAAAACTGGGAGGCACCATCAGCGGGGAACATGGCATCGGGCTGGTGCAAAAAGAATTCCTTCCCATTGTCTTCAGCCCGGCAGAAATTGCAGCCATGAAAAACATAAAGAAAATATTTGATCCAGGAAACATTTTAAACCCCGGTAAAATCTTCCCGGAAGAATCGTCATTAAAAACCAATCCGGAATGAAATACAAAGTTTTTCTCTCCGTCATACTTGCCCTGCTAAGCTTCACAGCTCTATTGGCACAGGAAGACTCCTACAAAGACCTTAAAAAAGGTGGGATTCCCTGGGAACGGCTGTATACGGGTGGCAATGTGGGCGGAGCCATTTCAGATTTTTCGGCTTATGCCGAGCTCTCTCCCTTGCTGGGATACCGGATAAACGATGCTTTTTCGGTCGGTACCGGATTTACCTTCCAGTATTTCAACTACAAATTTTACGATTCGAAAAACCTGTTCTACGGTCCCCGTGTTTTTGCACGCTATCAGTTCCTGCGATTTCTCTTCGCCTATTCCGAATATGAGCATCTCATATTGAAATACTACTCTGCGCAATATCCCAACGGAGAGAAGGCTACTTCACCCAATTTGTACATTGGCGGAGGATTAAGTTCCGGATTTGAAAACGGAAGTGGTTCTTTCGTTATGCTGCTCTACAACCTGAACGACAACCTCAACAATCCCTTCCGCAATCCCACACTGCGCTTCGGATTTACCATTGGCCTGGGCAGGCGCTAAGCGCCCGGCTCAGATATCCAGATTGGCATATTTCGCATGGCTCTCGATGAATCTCCGCCTCGGAGGCACATCGTCACCCATGAGCGTAGAGAAGACATGATCGGCCTCGGCCGCACTTTCGATGGTCACCTGTTTCAGCGTTCTTGACTCCGGGTTCATGGTCGTGTCCCAGAGCTGTGTGGCATTCATTTCACCTAAACCTTTGTATCGCTGAATGTGCACACTCGACTCTTTGCCGTCTTTGCCCAACTCGCGAATGGCAGCCAGGCGCTGCTCTTCGGTGTAGCAGTATGTTTGCTCCTTACCGCGTTTTACGAGGTAGAGCGGAGGCTGAGCAATATAAATATTGCCCCCCTCGACCAGCTCTTTCATGTAGCGGAAGAAGAAAGTGAGGATCAGCGTGGTAATGTGTGAGCCATCCACATCGGCATCCGTCATGATGATGATCTTGTGGTAGCGGAGTTTTTCGATATTCAGCACTTCGTCCTGCTCTTCATTTTTCTCCAGGTTCACACCCAGGGCCGTGAAGATATTCCGGATCTCCTCATTTTCGAAGATCTTATACTTCATCGCTTTTTCCACATTCAGGATTTTTCCGCGAAGCGGAAGGATGGCCTGAAATCTTCGGTCGCGGCCCTGTTTGGCCGTACCTCCGGCCGAGTCGCCCTCCACGAGGAACAATTCGGCTTTTTCAGGGTCTTTGTCGGAGCAGTCGGCCAGCTTGCCGGGAAGCCCTACGCCCGTCAGTGCGTTCTTTCGCTGTACCAGCTCGCGAGCTTTGCGTGCGGCATGCCGTGCCTGTGCCGCCAGGATGACTTTATTTATAATCGTTTTGGCTTCTCTCGGATTTTCTTCGAGGTAATAATTCAGACGTTCACCCAGAATGGATTCTACCACACCGGTCACCTCCGAGTTTCCGAGTTTGGTCTTGGTTTGGCCCTCGAACTGCGGTTCGGGAACCTTCACTGAGATCACAGCCGTACATCCTTCTCTGAAATCGTCTCCCGTGATGTCAAACTTCACTTTGCTGAAGTATCCGTTCTTCTCCCCGTAATTCTTGAAAACGCGTGTCAGGGCTCTTCTGAAGCCGCTCACGTGCGTACCACCTTCGATGGTGTTGATATTATTCACGTAGGAGTGTACATTCTCATTGTAGGAAGTGTTGTATTGCATCGCCACTTCTATCATGATGCCGTCTTTGGCACCCTCCACAAAGATGGGTTCGGGGATGAGGCGCTCGCGGCTTTGATCGAGATACTGAACAAACTCCCTCAGTCCGCCTTCAAAATGGAAAGTATCTTTTTTGACTTCCCCTTCCTCATCGGTTTCGCGCAGATCTTCCAGTTCAATGGTAATGCCGGCATTCAGGAAGGCCAGCTCGCGCATGCGGCTTGCCAGAATATCATACTTAAAAGTCACTTCCGTAAAAATGGTATCATCGGCCTTAAACCAGATCTCCGTTCCCGTTTCACCCGACTCTCCGATTACCTCTACCGGGGTTACCGGTTTGCCCTTTTTGTATTCCTGTTTCCAGATTTTTCCATTGCGATAGATGCGGGCGATGAGGTGATTTGAGAGCGCATTTACACACGACACCCCGACCCCGTGAAGCCCTCCGGAAACCTTATAGGAGTCTTTGTCGAACTTACCCCCGGCATGCAGCACGGTCATGACCACTTCCAGTGCCGAACGACCTTCTTTTTTATGAATTTCGGTAGGGATACCCCTTCCGTTGTCCCGTACCGTTATCGAATTGTCTTCGTTGATGCTCACTTTGATGGTATCACAATACCCTGCGAGCGCTTCGTCAATGGAGTTGTCCACTACCTCATATACCAGATGGTGCAGGCCCTTGGGTCCAATGTCACCAATATACATGGCAGGTCGCTTCCTTACTGCCTCCAGTCCCTCGAGAACATGTATATTCTCTGCCGTATAATTATTCTGTTTAGGGGTCAAAATCTACCTCCTTGTTTTATTTAAAAAAAGACGTGCAAAGTTACGGATTATAAGGCTTTAAAGCTAATTAATAGCTTCTTAAGATGAGTCGGAATCTTTCCACTTCAAATCGTTAAAAATACAACGTCAATCCACAGAAAATCATTCGATTATCTTTCCCGCATTTCGCAATCCCACAGGGGGTCCTTTCGGGTGATATCCGTGCTTCTCGGCCAGCAGTTGGATGATGCCGTCTGCCAGTCCGATCTGGGGCACTTTCATCTTGCGGATACCCGTCCACTCCATGATGCTTGTAAAGATTTTGCAGGCATGTCCGATGACATCGGCCCGGTCCGGTTTCAATCCGTATTTACGCATTCTCTCCGTCAGCTTCATCTCATTGATTTCACGGCAGAATCCGGAAATAAACTCATAGCTCAACAAGGCACCCGACTTGCGTCTTGAGAGCTGAAAGATGGTATTGATATTGCCTCCCGAACCGACTCCAATGAGTTTTTCCCCGCCCGTATGCGAAGCAAGCCACTGCTGCAAACGCTCCCATTCCGCAGGATCTACCTTATTCATCATGAGGCGCACGGTGCCGATGTTAAAGCTGTTGTACACCTTCCGCCCCCCCCGGGGAAAGAGGGTAACGTCCGTACTGCCCCCTCCGACATCGATATAGAGATACGAACGATCGGGGTTCAGATGCTGCGAAATGTGCGTTTCGAAAACAATGGAGGCTTCCTCCTTTCCGTCAATCACTTCGATTTGTATGCCCGTCAGTTCCCTGATCTCAGTGACAATTTCTGTGGCGTTGGCGGCATCGCGCACGGCCGAGGTAGCACAGGCACGGTAATCCTCCACCTCATAGACCTCCATCAAAAGCTGGTAGATCTGCAGTGTACGGATAAGGTCGGCTCTTTTTTTGGGCGAAATGCGCCCCCGGGTGAAGGTATCCATCCCCAGGCGGAGCGGAATACGAAGCAGTTTCAACTTCAGCGGACGGGCGTAATGGTGATCCACTTCGGAGATCAGACACCTTACTGCGTTGGACCCAATATCTATTGCTGCCAGTCTCATTCTGCAATTTCCCAATTCTTGCCAAGAGTTCCACGGTATTTTTCCACAAATTGCAACAACCGCATTAATCACTTGTATGTGTTTTTTCTTACATTTATTACAAGCTCTTTTTAAAACCAATTCAAGAAACTATGGATTTTTCAATTTTCTCATCCCTCGATTTTATGGCCATTATCGTAGCCAGCATTGCCTATTGGGTGCTGGGTATGCTTTGGTATGCTCCTTTTCTCTTTGGCAAAGTTTGGGCTGCCGAAGTCGGCATCAGCGAAGTCGCCCGGAAGAAGATGGCCATGTCGATGATCCTCTCTTTTATCGGCATGTTTCTTTCCTGTACCGTGCTGGCACTCTTTGTTACGCATCTGGTAGCTCCGGATATGCTGCGGGGCATTAAAATTGCCGTAGCAGCGGGTTTTGCCTTTACCTTTATTCCGATGTGGATTGCCAGGCAATATCAGCAGAGTTCGCTGAAGGCCCTTTTTATCGATGCCTTTTATCACATTTTCGGATATGTGCTGGCTTCGGTGATTATCACCACCTGGTAGCAAAACTTACTTTTTCCCTTTCAGGCAGAGGCCCAGCTCATCGAGTTGGGTGTCATCTATGGGAGACGGAGCATCGAGCATGACATCCCGTCCGTGATTGTTTTTCGGGAAAGCAATAAAATCCCGTATTGATTCCGAGCCGCCCATCAGTGCTGCCAGGCGGTCGAAGCCAAAGGCAATGCCCCCGTGGGGAGGTGCTCCGTATTCAAACGCCTTCATCAGGAATCCGAACTTGGCCTCCGCTTCTTCCCTGCGAATTCCGAGTGCTTCAAACATTTGCTCCTGCAAGGCCCGTTCATGTATTCGTATCGAACCACCGGCAATCTCGTTGCCATTGAGGGTAAGGTCGTAGGCTTCGGCCTTTACCCTGCCCGGATCGCTCGCAAGCAGCTCGAGATCCTCGGCCCGCGGTCGCGTAAACGGATGATGAAGAGCCACAAAGCGCTCTTCCTCTTCCACCCATTCCAAAAGGGGAAAATCAACGATCCAGAGCAGTTTGAATTCATCTGCTTTGCGAAGTCCCAGCCGCTCTGCCAATTCCAGCCTGAGCACACCCAGGGCCTTGCGTGTAGCCTCTTTCTCTCCGGCCATGATCAGCATGAGATCCCCCGGCCGGGCCTGCATGCGGGCCGCCCATGCCTCCAGGTCTTCCGCGCTGTAAAACTTGTCTACCGATGACTTAAAACTGCCGTCTGCATTGTATTTTACGTAAACCAGTCCCCGGGCACCCACCTGCGGTTTTTTTACAAATTCAGTGAGTTCATCCAGCTGCTTGCGGCTGTAGGATGCCGCACCCTCCACACAAATACCTGCTACCAGGCCGGCATCGTCAAAGACTCTGAACCCGTGCCCTTTGGCGAGGTCATCGAGCTCATGAAAAGACATTCCAAAGCGGATATCGGGTTTATCTGTTCCGTAAAGGCGCATGGCATCTTCATAGCTCATTCGCTCTGCCCGCTCCAGGTCAATTCCCTTCACTTCTTTAAAAAGATGAATCAGCAATCCCTCGAAAAGCGCAAGCACATCCTCCCGATCCACAAAGGACATTTCGCAATCGATCTGTGTGAATTCCGGTTGCCGGTCGGCACGCAAATCTTCGTCTCTGAAACACTTCACAATCTGGTAATAGCGGTCATAACCACTGACCATCAAAAGTTGTTTGAAGGTCTGAGGCGACTGCGGAAGGGCATAAAATTGCCCGCGGTTCATGCGCGAGGGAACCACAAAATCGCGTGCCCCTTCGGGCGTGGATTTGATCAGGTAGGGTGTTTCAATATCGATGAATCCCTGCTCACTCAGGTACTTGCGGGTGGCCAGGCCCAGTTTGTGCCGCAATTCCATGTTCCGCTTCAGCACACCTCGTCTGAGATCCAGATAACGGTACTTCATGCGCAGGTCCTCGCCTCCGTCTGTTTCGTCTTCAATCGTGAAGGGGGGTGTCTTGGATGCATTCAGCACCTGCAATTTCTCCACGATGATTTCAATGTCGCCCGTTGGCAATTTGGGGTTCTTATTGCTTCGTTCGGCCACCGTCCCCTGCACCTGTATCACATATTCGCGGCCCAGCTGGCGGGCTTTTTCGCACAAGTCTTTGTCGGCCTGCATATCGAAGACCAACTGAGTGATGCCGTAGCGATCGCGCAGATCGAGGAAGGTCATTCCTCCAAAGTCCCGCATTTTCTGTACCCAACCGGCCAGTTTTACTTTCTTTCCGGCATCATTGAGCCGCAATTCTCCGCATGTGTGTGAACGAAACATAGACAAATGAATTTAAGGCGCAAAAATACTTAGAATAAGTGCAATACCACACGGTACAGGAGCCTAAATCCAATAAATGCGCATCGCCCTGCTTTATCGCAGTACCAGTTTCCTGTACGCGTCCAGCTTGAGCAAAATGGCCAATGAGATCGTAAAACCCAGAAGGCTCGAGCCCCCATAACTGATAAAAGGCAAAGGAATGCCGATGACAGGCAGAAGTCCGATGGCCATGCCCACGTTTACCAAGAAGTGCATGAAAAGCACCGAGGCCACCCCGTAGGCATAGATGCGGGTAAAGCTTGACCGCTGACGCTCGGCCAACCAAAGTATACGCAGAAGCAGGGCCATGAAAAGCAGGAGAAAAAGGCTGCTGCCAACGAAGCCAAATTCCTCGCCAATGCCGGAAAAAATGAAATCGGTGCCCTGCTCGGGCACAAAATCACCTTTGGTCAGTGTTCCTTTCAGGTAGCCCTTGCCCAAAACTCCGCCCGACCCGATGGCTATCTTTGCCTGCTCTACGTTGTAGTTGGCGCCCCTTTCCACTTCGCGGCCAAGCAATACGTTGATGCGGCTTTGCTGATGCGGTTGCAGAGCCTTATAAAAGAGCATATCCACTCCAAAGTTGACGAAGGTAAAACTGAGCAGATAGATCAGAATAATTTCCAGAAAGCGAATCTTTAAGCGCTTCCAGTTTCGAATAATAAAGACCATAAAAAAGGCCAAAACAGCCGTAATTGCCAGCGAAACCGTGACCGGGCCAAAAAGCAGCGTGCTCACAAATAAGAGCCCGACATAGAATGCGATGACCGGCACCGTAGCCGGAAAACCCTCGCGATAAAGCACCAGAAAGAAGCCCGTAAATACGAGAGCCGTACCGATATCCCTTTGCATAACCACCAGACCCATCGGCAGGGCAATGAGGGCCATGGCAATCAATTGTGATCTGAGCTGACTGAGATTCACATCCACGCTGGTGAGATAGCGTGCCAATGCCAGCGAAGTGGCAATTTTGGCAAATTCGGCTGGCTGGAGCGAAACCGGGCCAAAGACCAGCCACGATCGCGCTCCGTTGATGGTCGGGGCGATGGCAAAGGTGAGCAGCAATAAAAGGAGCATAAATGCATAAAAAGGCCAGGCCATGGCCGAGAAAAACTTGTAGTCGAGAATCATCACCACCGCTGCCGCAAATACGGAGATACCGACCCAGACAAGCTGCCGCATATGAGGCAGGCTGCCATCAAAAAAGTATTGGCCGTCATCAAAATTCACCGCGTAGATGGTAGCCAGACCAATCGCCACCAACAGCAAATAGAGCCAGATGCTGAGCCAGTCAAGGTAGGCCATTAAGTTTTCTCTCCGCTTCATCTTTTGCTTTATTGTCCGCTTTCTGCCGCTTCGTTGTCTTCGTCAATGAAATCTGCCTTCAAAATATAATCTTCCAGCCATTTGCGCTCGGGAGCAATTTCACCTTTTAAATAATATTCCATCATCAGCGAGGCTATCGGTGCCGCCCAGGTACCCCCAAATCCCGAATTTTCGACCACCACGGCAATTGCAATCCTGGGGTTCTCGCGGGGAGCAAAAGCCGTAAAGATGGAATGATCGGCCCCATGGGGATTTTCTGCCGTGCCCGTTTTTCCGCAGACCGATATTCCCGGGATACGTGCCAGGCCGGCTGTCCCGTCCCGTATTACATTCTCCATTCCCTCATAAATCCATTTGATTTTATCCTCCGGAATTGGGACCGTCCGGTATCTTGTGTATTTGCGGTGGATCGTATCCTGTCCGGCAATCGACCTCACCAGGTGAGGCATCCGGTATTTCCCACCGTTGGCCAGAATGGCATAGAGGTTGGCCAGTTGTATGGGTGTGACTGTCAGTTCGCCCTGACCAATGGCCAGGCTGATCACGGTGGCCGCCTTCCATCGCCACCCTTTGTAGAGGCGGTCGTAATATTTTGAATCCGGCACATTGCCGCTCAGCTCACCGTAGAGGTCAATGCCGGTCTTGCGTCCCAGATTGAACGCCCTCAGATACCCCGACCAGGTATCCAGTGCATCACTTTCATCTTCGAATTTGTCATTTTCGAGCAGCAGGCGCAGCGACTCACAGAAGTAGGAATTGCAGGAACGCTGAATGCCTTCGTTCAGATTGTGAATGCGGGGATGATGATGACAACCGATTCGAATACCCGAAATGTGATAAGCCCCCGCACAGGGATAGCCCATCCCCGGGCGTATGGCTCCTTCATTCCACGCAATGAGTCCCATCAGGGGCTTAAAAGTTGAGCCGGGCGGATAGAGCGCACGCAAAGGCCGGTTGATCAGGGGTTTGTTGATAGAATCATGGAGAAGCGCACGGAAATTATTGCCACGCTGACGACCTACCAGCATATTGGGATCATAGGAAGGGCTGCTCACAAAGGCCAGTATCTCACCGCTGCCCGGTTCAATGGCCACAATGCTCCCCCTTTTGTTTTTCATGAGTTTTTCGCCATAGACCTGAAGAAAGATATCCAGGCTGATCTCTATATTTCGCCCGGGTTCGGGCAGGGTATCAAATGCCCCGTTTCGATAAGGGCCGATATCCCGCCCCAGATTGTCTTTGTAGTAATATTTTACACCCTTTTTTCCTCTCAGCTCCGGCTCATAATATTTTTCAATCCCGTCTTTGCCCACATACTCCCCCGGACGGTAATAACCGTTTGAGGCGTCCATCTCCTTTTGATTGACCTCTCCCACATTGCCAATCACATGCGCAGCCGCGGTATACGGATAGGTTCTTACGAGGCGTACCTGCGGCATAAACCCCGGAAATTCGTACAGATGCTCCCGCAGCACCGCCATGCGCTCCTCGGGAATCATGCTCATAAAGAGTTCGGGCCGCACTTTCGAATATCGCCACGACCGGGTGGAAAGCACGTGGAGGCGTGCCCTGAAAAAGCTGTCGCTGATGCCCAGGTATTTGCAAAATGCGAGGGTATCCATCTCCCCGAGCTGCTTCTGCACAAGCATCAGGTCATAAATAGGTTTGTTGCCTACAATGAGTACCCCGTTGCGATCGTAAATCAACCCTCTCACAGGATACAGGGTCTTGCGGCCCACATCGCTTGCCTCGCTTTTCAGGCTGCTGTCGAGTACCTGCAGGCTAAATAGACGCACGATAAAAATGAGCGTCACCAGGATCACCATACCCCGGATCACATACTTCCGGTTCCCGAAGACATCCTTCACAGCCTTGCCTGTTTGGGGTTAATGAAAAAGATGACTTCTATGAGGAGCATCAGCAAAAAGGAGAAGAGCACGCTGGCGAGCGTCCGCCCCAGGATGTAGGATGTGTAGGACAGGCTGAAGACTTCGAGCACATAAAAAGAGAGGTGATGGATGAAGAGAGCCAGGGTGGCATAGACGGAAAACCAGGCCAGCCCCTGACGGTAGAGCGATGGTATTTCGCCCGGATCATAGCCTTCCTTGGGTGCCATAAAGATCAGAATGACCGGTCTTGCGAAGGCGAGCAAAACAAGGGAAAAGGCATGCATGCCGCCCGTGTTTGAAAAAAGGTCGATGAGGAGGCCCATGAGAAAGGCCAGCAAAAGCTCCAGCCAGCGGGGCATATTCACCGGCAGCGAAAGAATAAAAAGCGGATAAATCATGGGGGTGGCATAGCCGAAGAGCAGGATCTTGTTCAGGACAAGCACCTGCAGCAGGACAAGGGCTACAAACTGAAAGGACAAACGCAGCACATTGATTTTCATAATCCCTCCTCCAGTGTTTCTTGTTCTTTCTGCAATGCATTATCAATCAGATAAACATAATGCAGCCGGTCAAAGGGAGTGCTCAGTCTTACCGTGATTTTATAGAAATCGGCTCCGGGCTCCAGCTCCATTTTCTCGACCGTCCCCAGCAGCTCACCCCCCGGAAAGTAGGTCGAAGACCCGGCTGTCACGATGGTATCTCCGACCGCTACGGGAGAAGGATAGGTGAGGTAACGCAGGGCCGCCCGCTGCGGGTGGTGGCCTTCCCAGACCAGCGATGCCAGTTGTCCGTTTTTGGCGAGCCTCGCACTGATTTGAATGTCATGGTGCAGGAGCGACATGATCCTCGAAAAATGAGGGCTGCTGGATACCACAATTCCCACGACACCGTAGTTGCTTGTCACACCCATTCCCGGGTGAATGGAGTCAAGGCTTCCCTTGTCGATCACGATGTAGTTGTTAAATGCCGTGTAATCGCTTCTGATCACCCGGGCGGGGATATAACGGTAGATCAAAGAATCGAGGGTATCGCTGCGAAAATCCGGCTCCGGCAACCCGTCACCGGCCTGCAGGGCTTTCGTTTTCAGCCTGGCCATTTCGGCCATCAGGCTGTCATTTACAGCCCCCAGCACCAGGTAGGATGTCACATCTGAATAAATTTCCTGAATCCGGCCACTCATATCTCCCGTAACGGCAAGCATTTTTTGACGGTGAAAGGTTTTCTGTTCGTAGATAAAATACAGCGACAAAGATTCAAGAATCAGAAAGAGAAAGAAGACATGATAGCGTACAATAAAACGAATAATACTTCGCACGGACAAACTGCGGTTTAGTTCAGTGAAAATAAGCAATCAGGGGATGAAAAGAGGCTTCTCTCCTAACTCATCAGGAGTGCAATCAGTTCTTTTCTCCGCTTAAGTGCTATGCCCGTACCTCGTACCACCGCCCTCAGCGGATCGTCCACCACGTGTACCGGCAGTTTGGTTTTCTGCGCCAGGCGCTTGTCGAGGCCCCGGAGCAGAGCACCGCCCCCGGTCAGGTAAAGGCCGGTACGGTAAATATCGGCCGACACTTCGGGAGGAGTGATTTCAAGTGCTTTGAGCACGGCATCTTCGATTTTGCTGATGGATTTATCGATGGCGTGGGCAATTTCAGTATAGGAGATCATGATCTGCTTGGGTATGCCGGTCATCAGGTCGCGTCCGTTGACGGGATAATCTTCAGGCGGCTCATCCAGCTCGGTTATAGCCGCCCCGATGTTCATTTTGATTTGCTCGGCTGTGCGCTCACCGATGAGCATATTGTGCTGCCTGCGCATGAAATTGATGATGTCATGTGTAAACTCATCGCCTGCCACGCGGATAGACTGGTCGCACACTATGCCCGAAAGGGCAATGACGGCAATTTCGGTGGTCCCTCCCCCGATATCGATGATCATGTTGCCGATGGGTTCCTGCACATCAAGGCCTATTCCCAGGGCAGCTGCCATGGGTTCGTGAATGAGATAGCGCTCTTTGGCACCGGCCTGCTCGGCCGAGTCGAAGACGGCTCTTTTTTCCACTTCCGTAATTCCGGAGGGAATACAAATTACCATGGTCAGCGAAGGTTTGAAAAGCTGCTTTTTGGGATTGATCATTTTGATCATGCCGCGTATCATGGCTTCGGCCGCCTGGAAATCCGCAATTACTCCATCCTTCAGCGGTCTGATGGTTTTCAGATTTTCATGGGTTTTTTCATGCATTTGCATGGCCCTGCGCCCCACGGCCACCACCTTATCCGTTCTCTTGTCAATGGCCACAATCGATGGCTCATCCACCACTACCTTGTCATTGGCAATAATGAGGGTGTTGGCTGTGCCAAGATCTATGGCTATTTCCTGCGAAAAGAAGTTGAATAATCCCATGTTCCGTTTTTCTCAATGCCCTTTAAGTGTACGTAATTTGTTCTTCATTTTCAAATGAATCAATAAAGCCGAATTAAATTTCAAATTCAATGCTTAAAATGCCTGATTCCTGTCATCACCATGCACATTCCCTTTTCGTTACAGAAATCCACACTTTCCTGATCCCTTTTTGAGCCTCCCGGCTGCACGATGGCTTCGATACCGGCTTCGAATGCGGCCTCTACACTGTCGGCAAAAGGAAAAAATGCATCCGATGCCAGCACCGCCCCTTTGGTTTCAAAACCCATGCGCCCGGCTTTCCCGATGGCCTGTTTCAGCGCATCGATCCGTGAGGTCTGTCCAGCACCCATCCCTATCAACTGCTCGTCTTTCACCAGTGCAATCGCATTTGATTTCAGGTGTTTTACCGCTTTGATTCCAAACTCCATATCGCGCATCTCCCGGTCATCCGGCTTTCTTGCCGTAGCGTTTTCCCATGCTCCCCTTCCTTCGCTTTTCCGGTCTTTATCTTGAAGCAAGACTCCGTTAACTGCTGTTTTAAACTGCCGGTGGCTCAAAGCCAGGGGGTGTTTCTTTAAAATTATGCGCTTTTTTCTGCTTTTTAGAATTTCCAGTGCCTTTTCGTCAAATTCGGGGGCTAAAATTACTTCAAAGAAAAGTGCATTGATGGCAAGGGCTGTTTCTTCGTCTATTTTTCCATTGCTGGCGATGATGCCGCCAAAGGCCGAAACGGGATCTCCGGCCAGGGCCGCCTCCCAGGCTTCCAGCGAAGTGCTGCGGGTAGCCAGGCCACAGGGGTTGGTATGCTTCAATACGGCAAAGGTCACCCGCCCGTCCAGTCCATTGAACTCCTCCAGAATATCCAGAGCCGCATCGATATCCACAAGGTTGTTGTAGCTCAGTGCTTTGCCGTGCAATTGGGTAAAAAGGGAATCAAGGTCTCCGTAATAGTAGCCTTTCTGATGCGGGTTCTCACCGTAGCGCAGGCTCCGTCCGTTGCCAAAGCTCACCTTAAAGACTTCTTCATATCCGGCATCCTTGTTGAAATAGTTGAATATGGCCGTATCGTAATGCGAAGAAACATGAAATGCCGCTGCGGCAAATCGCTTGCGGTCGTTGCGCTCGCTGCTCCCGTTTTTCGTCTCCAGCAGTTCCATCAATTCCCCGTAGTATTCGCGTCCCGGCACCACCAGCACATCTTCAAAGTTTTTGGCCGCAGCCCGTATCAGCGAGATGCCGCCAATGTCTATTTTTTCGATAATGGCCGCCTCGTCAGAACTGCTGCGAAGTGTGGCTTCAAAAGGATAAAGATCGACCAGTACCAGATCGACAAAGGGGATATCGAATTCGGCCACATCCTCCTGATCGGCTTCATTTTCCCTGCGGGCAAGAATGCCTCCGAAAACTTTCGGGTGCAAGGTTTTTACCCTTCCTCCCAGCACCGGGGGATATCCGGTCAGGGATTCGATTTCCTGCACTTCCACACCCAATTCGCGGATAAATGCGGCTGTGCCTCCGGTAGATAAAATGTGAACTCCCTGATCTGCGAGATATTGGACAATAGGCTCAAGGCCTTCCTTGTGGTATACCGACAAGAGTGCGCTGCGTATCTTTCTCTCTTTCAATGTTTACGGGCTTTTTGAGATATCGTGCAAAGATAAAGCTTTGGCAGCGTACGGACTGGCCCCGTTTCAAAAAAAGCATGAAGAAAATATTAAGTTTTGCGCAGGGCCTCAGCCAATGCCCGGCACATTTCTGAGGAAGGCCCCCGTATGGCTACCGGACACCCCGGCAATCAGCTCGGGCGGCCCCTCGGCTATGATATAACCCCCGCGCTCGCCCCCTTCGGGCCCCAGGTCGATGACATGGTCGGCCACTTTGATCACATCGAGGTTGTGCTCAATGACCAGCACGGTATTTCCCTTGTCGACAAGGCGCTGCAATACTTCCAGGAGCACCCTTATATCTTCGAAATGCAGGCCGGTGGTGGGTTCATCGAGGATGTAGAAAGTGTTGCCGGTATCGCGCTTCGAAAGCTCATCGGCCAGCTTTACGCGCTGTGCTTCGCCTCCCGACAATGTCGTGGAAGACTGCCCCAGGCGAATGTAGCCCAGGCCCACATCGAGCAGGGTTTTTAGTTTTTGATAAATGGAGGGAACGGGCTCAAAAAATTCGGTGGCCTCCTCCACGGTCATATCCAGCACATCGCTGATCGATTTCCCTTTGTAGTGCAGTTCCAGTGTTTCGCGGTTGTAGCGCTTGCCGTGGCATTTTTCGCACTCCACGTAGATGTCCGGCAGAAAATTCATTTCGATGAGTTTCATGCCTCCGCCCTTGCACTCTTCACAGCGGCCGCCTTTCACGTTAAAAGAAAAACGCCCGGCTTTGTAGGCCCTGATTTTCGATTCGGGCAGATCGGCAAAAAGCTTGCGGATATCGGTAAAAACACCCACATAGGTAGCCGGATTGCTGCGGGGTGTGCGGCCGATGGGCGACTGGTCGATTTCAATGACTTTGTCCACGTGCTCAATGCCATGAATGGCATCAAAAGGCAGGGGTCGGTCGTTGCTGCGATAAAAGTGGGTTCGCAGCAGGGGATAAAGCGTTTCGTTGATCAGGGTCGATTTTCCGCTGCCCGAGACCCCCGTCACACAGATGAACTTGCCGAGCGGAAAGTCCACGTTAATATTTTTCAGGTTGTTGCCCCGGGCGCCCTGCAGGGTGATATAGTGTCCGTTGCCGGGTCTGCGCAGGGGCGGCACTTCGATGCGCATCTTGCCGCTCAGGTAGCGGGCCGTCAGCGATATGCCTTTTTCGATACTCTTCGGATCGCCTTCGGCCACCACCTCTCCTCCGTGTTCCCCGGCTCCGGGCCCCAGATCGATCACATAATCGGCCGCTTCTATCAGTTCCTGGTCGTGCTCCACCACGATGACCGTATTGCCCGTATCGCGCAGCTCTTTAAGCGCAGCAATCAGGCGCCTGTTGTCGCGCTGGTGAAGGCCGATGGTCGGTTCGTCAAGAATATAGGTGATGCCCGTCAGCTTCGAGCCGATCTGCGTGGCCAGTCTGATACGCTGCGACTCTCCGCCCGAGAGCGAGCGGGCCGGCCGGTCGAGGGTCAGATACTCAAGCCCCACATCCAGCAGAAAACCGAGGCGGACCCGCAATTCTTTGATCAGTTCCGAAGATATGCGTTTCTGTTTCTCAGTCAGTTGCGGCCCGAGTTTTTCAAACCAGCGATGCAATTCATCGATGTGCATGGCCGATAGTTCGGCAATGTTTTTCCCGCCAATACGAAAGTAAAGCGATGACTTTTTCAGCCGGGCACCCCCGCACTCGGGGCAGGGCTGCTCTTCCATAAAACTTTCGGCCCACTTTCGAAGGCCATCCGAGCTGGTATTGCGATACGAGCCCTTGATCATGCCGACCACACCGCCATACTCGAGGCCGTACCATCGCTGTGTGCCCCGCTGGCGCGCATGCTCATATTCCATCACGCCCTCCTCATTGCCATAGAGGATGAGGTTGAGGGTTTGCGGTGCAAGGTCTTTCACAGGGGTGCCCAGGGTGAATCCGAGGCGTTTCGACAGCTGCCTCAACTGGCGGAAAATGGTATTGTCGCGATATTCGCCCAGCGCCTCAATGCCTCCTTCGCTGATGCTTTTCTCCGGGTCGCGGATGAGCAATTCGCGTTTCACTTCGCGGATAAGCCCCATGCCTTTGCAGGCCGGGCAGGCCCCGTAGGGCGAGTTGAATGAAAAGGTATTGGGCGAAGCTTCTTCGTACGAAAGGCCCGTATCGGGGTCCATCAGCCTTTCGCTGAACTGGTCTGCCACTCCGCTTTCATAATCCAAAACCATCACCTGCCCTTCGGCCATCCGGAGGGCCGCTTCGAGGCTCTGCTGCAGGCGCCTTGTTTCGCTGCTGTTGACCTTCAGCCGGTCGACCACCACTTCGATGTCGTGAATTTTGAAACGGTCGACCTGCATTTTTTCCCGGATTTCGACAATCTCGCCATCGACCCGCACCTTCAGATAACCCTGCTTGCGGATTTGCTCGAAGAGCTCGCGGTAGTGTCCTTTGCGCCCCTTTACCACCGGAGCCAGAAGGATGACTTTGCGCCCGTCATAGCGCTCCAGCAGGTGTTCCAGTATTTCTTTCTCTGAAAAACGGCTCATCTTCTTTCCCGTCTCATACGAATAGGCTTCGGCAGCACGGGCAAAGAGAAGGCGCAGAAAGTCGTAGATCTCGGTGACCGTGCCGACCGTACTCCGCGGGTTCTTGTTGGTTGTTTTTTGTTCGATGGAGATCACCGGGCTGAGGCCCGTTATTTTTTCCACGTCCGGGCGCTTGAGGCTGCCTATAAACTGGCGCGCATAGGCCGAAAAACTTTCGATATACCTGCGCTGACCCTCGGCATAGATGGTGTCGAATGCAAGCGAAGATTTGCCGCTGCCGCTGATGCCCGTGATCACGGTCAGGCGATTTCGCGGAATGGCGACATCAATATTTTTGAGATTGTGCTCGCGGGCGCCCCATACGTTCAGCCGGCCCGCAACTTGTTTGCGAGTATTATTTCGATCGTGTAGCGCCTGAGTGGATATTTCTGACATCGTCCTTAGAAAGCCTTCGCCTCCGCTTTTAGTTTCAACCGATGGAGGCAAGCCTGCAAATTTAATCAGTTTAACACGGAAAAAGATGAAAATCAGAAAGAAGCCGCTTCCTTCTCTCAGCGGGCATCCCTCTTTTTTATTTCCATGCCCACATTGAGAATGCCCGGCAGCGGATTGCTGCGCATGACGTGGGCAATGCGGAAACGGTAATCGCCCTTCCGGCTGAAATGCCCGCTGCTGAGCAGGGGCACCTTCACAACGCAAATATCGCCCATGCAGTCGCCCTTCCACTGCAACTCGTCATTGTCGGCCAGCATGATCTGCTTCCGGAGGGTGGCCGTATCGCCACCGGGGAAAAATGTCTGCAGCTCGAGCCAGAGATTGGAGAAAGGATAGTCGCTATTGTGCCGGATAATGACGAAAAGATCATAGGCCGCAGTGGTATCATTGAGCCTCAGATCGAAATCGATGGCATGATCGCGGCTCCACGAAAAAGAGGGAATATCGGCCACCTTGTGATAGGTATTGCCGGGAGTGCATGCCAGGGCCAGCAACAGCAGCCCCGTCAGCAGGAAGTGTGTCCTATTTTTTTTCATTGCCTCGGTTCTTCTTTCCGCCCTGGTTCCGGTTTTTTCTGTTTCTGTTTTTATGGCGTCTCGCACGTTTTTTCATCTTTTCCTTTTTCTCCAGCGTTTCCAGCGAGATATGCCCCACGGTATTGTCCTGTTCAAAAATATCCATCTCCACTTCGATGAGCAGGTCTTCGGGCTTTTCGTTGCGGGCGTTCATTTCCAGTATTTCCTTGACCCGCTCCACCGGCACCTTTACGTAGAGCGGTTTGTCGCGGTATTTGTAGATCATCAGCCGCTTGAAAATATCGGTTTTTTGTAGATAGGCGACCCCGGCTTCGGTTTGCAGTTTTTCGGCTTTGTCGGGGAAGTCCTGCAATGCCTCGATGTACTGATCCAGCTCATAATTGAGGCAGCATTTCAGTCGTCCGCATTGCCCCGAGAGTTTCGACTGATTGATCGAGAGGTTCTGATAGCGGGCGGCCGAAGTGTTTACGGATTTAAAATCCGTCAGCCAGGTACTGCAGCAAAGCTCGCGCCCGCATGAGCCGATGCCACCGATTTTTCCGGCTTCCTGCCGGGCCCCGATCTGCTTCATCTCCACTTTCGTCCGGAACTCGCGTGCAAATTCTTTGATCAACTGTCGAAAGTCGATGCGCCCGTCAGCCGTGTAGTAAAAAGTGGTTTTCTTGTTGTCGCCCTGCACTTCCACCGCGCCAATTTTCATATTCAGTTTCAGATCGCGGGCAATGACGCGCGACCTTACCATGATCTCATATTCCCGGTTTTTGGCTTCGCGGTATCGTTCGAGGTCATGCTCGTTGGCCCTGCGTACGAGCTGATACATTTTCTCCTTTGACTTCACCCTCTTTTTGCGCATTTGCAATTTCACCAACTCGCCACTGAGGGTGATGACCCCCAGATCGTGGCCAAAGGGAGTCTCCACGACCACACTGTCGCCCGTATCGATGAGGAGGCCTTTTCGCCTGCGATAAAAATCTTTGCGCAGGCCGTTGTTAAAGCTCACTTCCACCACATCAAAGGGCTCCGGTGCGTAGGCCGGCAGGTCGGCCAGCCAGTTGAAAGTGTTCAGTTTATTGCAACTGCCTGTGGCACAGCTGCCATTGCTTTGGCACCCGGCCGGGCTTTTGCTGCTTGTTACACATGTTGCACATCCCATTTCCGTTCTTCCTTTATTTATCGGATCAGCGCCTCCGGCCTGATCCTTTTTCGTTCTATAATTACGTCCCTCAGCCGGAGGGATGCATTGAGCAGTTGCACCTTAAAGTAGGCGTTTCGCTCGATATGATAATGCAGGTCTTCGAGCAGGCGCACCGCATTTTCATAGGCTTCCAGATCCATTTTCTCATTCAGAAAATTACTCAGCTTTTCATATCCCGGCACGATCCGCGCTTTGTATTCCCTGCTCATGCCTGCTTTCAGTGCTTCCTCGAAAAAATGCAGTCCGTAGCGGATAAAATACTTCTGCCACTCCCTTCCTTTGGCGGCTATTTCGTTGATCCAGTCCAGCAGGGCCGCCCAGTCCGAGCGGGCGATCATCAGCATCCATTGCCGGAAGGCATCGCCCATGCCGCTTTCCGATTCCGATGCCAGTCTCAGTGCACGGGCCAGGTCGCCTTCGCTCAGGTAGGCCAGCTCACGCGCCCGGCCTTCATCCATGCCTTCCTTACCCACGAGGTGCTGCAAAATATCCTCATCGCTGAGCGGCTGCAATCGGTAGACCTGCGTGCGGCTCAAAATGGTGTTGAGCAGCTCGCTTTCGTCTTCGGCCATGAGGATGATATAAGTATCCTCCGGGGGCTCTTCAATGATTTTCAGCAGGCGATTCCCCTCCTTTTTCAGCAATTCCGCTTTCCAGACAAGCAGCACCTTGCTCCCTGCTTCAAAGCTCTTCATGTTCAGTTTTCTCACAATCTCCTGGCATTCGCGGGCCGTTATGTTGCCCTGCTTATTGGCCGCATTGAGACGCTGCAGCCAGTCGTTGTAACTCATCAGCGCGTCTTCGTTCAGGGCCTGGCGCCATTCTTCCATCCAGTCGCTGCTCAGGGGCGGGTCTTTCTGCTTTTCTTTTTTGACCACGGGAAAGGTAAAATGCTGGTCGGGATGTATGTGTTTTTCAATCTTCCGGCAGGCATTGCAATGGCCGCAGGCATCGCTTTCGCTGCGATTTTCGCAAAGAATGTATCCGGCCAGAGCCAGGCCCATGGGCAGCAGCCCCTGACCGCTTTTGCCGAGCAGCAGAATGGCATGTGCCAGTCGCCCGTCATGCACCGCCCTGCGCAGGGGCGCCTTCATATGTTCCTGTCCGCTGATTTCCGAAAAATTCATGTCCCCGTTATGTTTCAGGGCGAAAGGGGCATTGTCCGCAGGGAGTACCGGCCACGTGTGCCGGGCCATATTGTCCGTTTATAACACTCTATATTCTCTTCTGCTTTATTGCTTATCTCTCCTTCCGCACCGTTTCATCAATATGCTTGCTACAGCATAACAAAACTACACAATTCATTATTGCTTTATGAGAGAGAACAGGATGAGAACCCGGAATCAATTTTCTATGTAGCCCGGTCTTTCCCTGCCCAAATGGCAGTTCCCGAGTTGGGCGTTTAAAAGTGGAGACGAGGAGAAGTTAAAGAAGTGGATGAGTTTATGAGTTGAAGAGTTGAAAAGTTGAAAAGTTGAAAAGTTAAGAAACTTAGATAAGTCGCTATCGGATGTCCGGAAACAGGCCACCCGCAATCCGGCCCTAAAGGGGAGCCGCCCACGGAGCAGTTTATTTCTCGGTTTAAAAACGAGGAACGGGAAAAACACCGAACAAGGAATATTGATTAACGAATTCAGATTTATTGGGGATCGATCGAATGCCCTCCTTTCCTCCTACTTTTTTAGAAACCTGAGAATTTAGGGGCCGGAATTAAACTTGCCCGGAGTTCTGAAATACCCGGGCAGGGAGAGTATTGCATCTTTTTAGCAAGTGAACGGGTTTCTTATCACTTGCCTCAGATGAGCTAGCGGTGATCGCAGCCCAAAGCTGAGAATCGCATATAGGATGCCGGGCCGGGGATCATATTTTTTATGTTATGGTGCCTTAGAGGAGTATTAAATAAATTTTATTCTTTACTTTTGAAGGGAAGGGAGGGCTTTACATAGGAGCATTGTTGTAGGGCTTTTTTATTTTTTTACTTAAATTCAAGGTTCTTTTTTTTCATTGTGAAGTCCTTGTAATCGGAATTGTATTTAAGTCTTTCATGTCCTGGCTGGTTTGAATGACATTCAATGCAAAGTACTTCAAGGTTTGTCGGATTGTCGTTTGATTTGTCTCCGTCTCGGTGGTGTACATGAGCATATTTTCTATGCTCTAGTTTTGATAAATCAATGCCGCAGTTCTGACATTTATATTTTTTCTTTTCCCTAATAGTCTTGCTTTTGAGTTTGAAATTTTTGCTGTAGATGTTTAGAGGAGCGTTGTTAGCATTTCTAAAAAGTCCTGTATTCAGATTGGATCGCTTGAATTGATTAAAGTACTCAGCTAAATCAAAGTTTTCATAAATTTTCGACTTGATATGATAAGGGCGAGCCTTATACTTCTTATAATCTATTTTCTCAAGGCAATTTTTACAGACATTCATTGGTTCAATAAGGTCTTTCTCCACAATCACATTGTCTTCAAATAGATTAATCTTAAACTGACCATCTGTTCTCAATGACACAACGTATCTTGAATTACGTCTATTGCGAAAAGCTGTGCTGATAGTGTTGCATTTCGTTAAATGAAATTTATAGCCCTTTGAATGATATTTAAAATATTGGTCTCTTATGTAAACGATTACTTTCCGTCCTTTATATTCAAATACACCGTCTTTAGTTTTAATTTCATCGAGTTCAATTTCTATTTCACCTGTTTTGCGCAATTCATCTAGTTTAGAATCGTTAATTCCTTCCCAACTATTTGGTGTTTTTATTCTCTTTAATTCTGCTCCCATTTGTTCGAGAAGAGAGTTCAGTTGTTTAGAGTTGTAGAAATTAATCAGCTTCATTATTCACCTAGAATTTTTGCGATTCTTTTCTCAGCATTTGTTTTTACTCTGAATTCAACTCGTCTGGATAATTCTCTATTCTGAGTACCATCTTCATTGAATATAAGCTTACTTGAACTAAGTCCATTTGCTGTCACATTAAGCCTAATCCATTTCACTAACTCATCATCTGTTTCATTTCTTAGGACATAGTCTAGTACATTTCTAGTTCGATTTTGGGAAAGCTCCATATTGTATATGTAGGCTTTATCCTCGGTTGTTTCCGCCCGCCAATAGCTGGAAGTATGACCTTCAATTCGGATTTCATCTATGTCATTTCTATAATCATCCTTATGTAGAATTGCTATAAATCTCGGGAAGAAATCGGCTAGTATAGATTTGAACTCTGGTTTCAAATTGGCACTACCCATATCAAATAATATGTCTGGTGATTTGAATCTTACACTCAGGCTGGCTTTGTCAATTTCAGCGTTCCATTTTTTCAAGTCTTCCTCGAATTCAAGATTTAAATCTTCATATAGCTTGTTTTGTAGCTTGTTATAGGTTACAGCAACTTCTTGGATTTTCTCTTTTTCGAGATAGACTTTCAGCATATAGCTGACAGCTATCAACAGAAAAACCATCATCAAAACAGACATTAAGTCTGAAATCGGAAGCCATTGGCTTTCACCATCTTGTTTTTGACTGAAGCTTTCCATTTTAATTGATTTTTTCTGCCATTTGAACTACTTTTCTCAATTTGTCAGTCAGTGGTTTGTAGTCATTCACAAAATGTTGAGACAAAGAGGTAAGTTGACTACCTAGACTTTCTAAAGCCTTGTTAAGTTCCTGTCCAAGCTCATTGTCAAGCTTCTTAATTCTGTCTGCATTATCGGTAATCATTTTCTCGATGTTCGCTTTATAATTCTCCATTAACTTCTTCTGAGTATTCGAGAATGAATCATAGTTGGTTTGAATATCGGCTAATGAATCTCTAACATATTTGTTAGAAGTCTCAGTAAGTGAGTTCATGTTTTGTTCTATTATCGGGAAAGAATCTTTCGCCTTATCCCCAAGCTCTGCAAATGATTTAACTGTTGCAGAAAAGTCGGAAACAGTCTCTCTTAAAAGTTCATTCGTTTCAAAAATCGTATTGTTACTTTCCGCGGTAGACTTCAAAGCATTATCAATTTGTTCAATATTTGTGCTGACAGCGGAAAACTGAGAAGTCAAAGTTTCCACATGCTCTTTGTACTCTTTTTGCCATTCTAACATTGCTCTAACTGCTTCATTTAATTGTTTGAAATTTTCTCCGAATTGTTCATTTATCTTGGTGTTGAAGTCCTTCATTACTTGGGTTAATGCGTCTATTAAACTCTGAGTGTTGTCAGCTAC
>WFPF01000121.1 GCA_015487695.1 Chitinophagales bacterium | reverse complement strand
CGCCCACACCTTCGCAGGGAGCCAAAACAATGAGGGGTCAGGCACCCGATCTTCCGGGATGGGATGATGCAGCAGCCCCTTCATCCGGCAGAGCCGACAGCATCATTAAGTGTCCGTCCTGTGCTTATTATCCCTTGCGGTCAATTCCCGGTCCGGGCCATGCCTGCCCGAATTGCGGTTTCGAGGGAGATGAAGCAGGAAGCGGGAATGAAAACACGCCTGCGTCAGAAGCTAAAACCGTGAAACTCGGGGGATTAGAGATAGGGAAGAAGAAAGAAAGAATCGTGCAGCTGAAAGAAGAGGGCAGCGAAGAGGCGATCACCCTGAGCGGTGATCGGATAGAGATGAACAGAAAGGTCCTGGAGCCGGGAAATCCGAGTATTTCTTCCACGCTACATGCCGTTTTCTCTTTTGCTGACGGGGCTTTGTTTCTGGAAGATAAAAGCAGCAACGGAGCAACCTTTGTGCAGGTCGTTGGCAAGATGAAAGTCGCCAACGGAAGCAAAATAGTGATTGGCAACAAGGTCTACACCATTGAAATCTCATAAGTCATGAGCATGCTCGAGTCTGTGGAACCGAATCAGGGAGACGTAATCCGTTCGAAAAAGAAGAACTATACCATCGAGCGGGGCCTCGGTGAAGGCGGCTTCGGAAGCGTTTACCTGGTACATGACGGGAGGGATCATTATGCACTCAAACTTACCAAGCTTTTTACCTTCCTCCCCGATGAGCGGGTGGAGTATGCCAAACGTTTCAAACAGGAGTTTGAATACGGCTCGAAACTCAAGAGCAACTATGTGGTAAAAAGCTATGATTTTGATGTATTCAAGGGCAATCCTTTTCTGGTAATGGATGCCTGTCCCAACGGGAGTTTGAGGGATTATATCAATAAGGAGCTGAGGGAAAAAGAGCTGGACCGCATTGCTTTCGGCATATTGAGCGGCCTGGACGATCTGCACTCCGAAGGCATTATTCATCGTGATATCAAACCCGAAAACGTATTGTTTGATGAAGAGAAGCGTCCCCGGCTGGCCGACTTCGGTATCTCGGCATCGGTAAAAAAACGGCATACGGTGGCCAACTTTATGGGCCATGCCAAGGAAGTCTTTGCCACGGGCTGTTATTCTCCTCCGGAGCAGATTGATGCCAAACGGGCCATGAAAGTGATGGGCCCCACCAATGATATCTATGCCTTCGGAGCCATGATGTATGAGGTGATTACACACGGTGCACTTCCTTTCGGGGGATTCGAGGAATTTCTGGAAAATATTCCGGCCTACGAGAAAAAGAAAAAAGAGGAAAGTTGGGACCGCGAGCGGCTGAATGCAAAGAGCCCTTCAACGAAATGGGAAGCCATCATCGCCAGGTGCCTGCGCTACAAGCCCGAAGACCGATATCAGAACGTAAGGGAAATCATCAGCGAACTGGGCTACCATATAGCCGATGACAGCGCTGACTACAGCGTGGATGAGCACAGCCAATGGGTGCTGAAAGTGCAAAACGGGGAGGAAATCGGGCGGACCTACCACCTCAATAACCTGATGCAGTACAAAGGCAAGCCGGTATTGTCGCTGGGATGGTACAACGAGGAAGATCCTTTTACCAATGACATCGGCATCACGGAATATTTCACTCAGTTTATTTCCAATTATCATGCAACACTGCAATACAATCCGGTAACCCATCACTGGACGATCAAAGACGGGCAGTTTCGCACCAAAGACGGCACCCCCGGCTGGTATCCTTCGACCAATGGTGTTTTCGTCAACGGAAGCCGCCTGAAAAGCGATGGAAGAATTTTGACTCCGGGCGATATTATCATCATTGGAGACAGCACCCTGAAAGTCTTGCTCCACCAGGAAAGATAATTACTCGTCCAGGGTGGCAAAAGGATGCAGTGCCGGAAGATCCTTTCTTTCCTCTTCTCCCTGGAGGGCCCTTACCGCCTCTGTTTCGTCAAACCAGATCAGTTCGTCAAACTGTGCCGGCAGCGATGCCAGGAAATAATGGCTCTGCCGTTCGGTATCGGGCCGGTAGATGACGCCTATGGCCCGTTCAAGGCGCGGAGAGGCAAGCAGACGGAGGGCATCGGGCTTGCTCGCATTGCTGCGCAGCGGCAGGCTGAAGCATTTTTCTCCGCTTCGGTGCATGATTTCCTCATAACTGCCGGGAAGGGCCGGTTTGACTTTTTTTATTTTCATGGCTTCGCCCCAGTTGTCGGCTGCGGCCACGCGGCCGTGATCGGTGGCAAAGCCGATGTGGTAGGATTTATCGCCAAAGCTTTCTCGGCAGAGATGGCCGATGTTGATCTCACCCCGCGCATACATCTGTGTGGCCAGGGCATTGCCGATATGTGAATTGTGGGCCCACACGATGGCCTTCGAATCGGGGCCGTGGAAGGCCAGCAGCGAACGAAGCGTATGGAACATGTGCTGATCGCGCAGATTCCATGAGTCGGCACCTCCGTAATACATGATCTTATAATAACGCTCGGCATCGGCTATGGCGCGTGCATTCTGATAGACGTAGTAAAATGCTTCGCTGTTGTGGTTGAGTTTTTCACGCTCTTTCAGCAGGGTTATGAGCATTTGCATGACCTCCTGCTCGCAACTCTCCAGACGGCCGCTCAGCACCAATTGACCGTATACCGAGGGGTCTTCCATGTAGGGTGTGATGCAGGAGTAATGCTTTCTTGCTTCCCGGGCAAGTACGGGATCTTTTTCTTCCAGGTAATTGAGCACGTGATGAACGGAATTTTCCAGTCCGTAAAGATCCAGCCCGTAGATGGATACTTTCTTTTCAGTGCTCCGGTTATAGGCTTTCAGCCATTCGCTGAACTCCAGAAACTCGGCATTGCGCCACATCCATTGCGGGAACCTTCTGAAGGGTGTACGGAATTCGCCTTTTAGCCTTCCGTGCACATAGTGATTCACAATTTCCATGTCGGGCCAGTCGGCTTCAGCCCCGATGATCTTAAATCCTTTCTCCCTGATCAGGGCTTTGCTGATTTTTTGCCGCATGCGGTAAAACTCGCTGCTGCCATGGGAGGCTTCTCCGAAGAGGACAATGCGGGCATCGCCAATGCGATCAAGAATGGCATCCGTATCGTAGCGCTCAATGCTTTCAAAAGGAAGGTAAATGCGCTTTACCGCGGCCAGGGTCTCCTCCGGGTCGGCCTTTTCTTCGGGAATGGATGGCAGTACCCGCGGCTTGGGAATGAAGTAGGAATCGCTGATAAATTTTCGGCTGATTTGTCCATCTGTATCCTTCTCCATCACTTCAAGGTAAAGGTGCGACCAGTCGGGCCCCACAGGCATTACGGCCCTTCCGCCTTCCCTGAGCTGCGATTCCAGTGTTTCGGGAATCGAAGGCAGTTCCCGGGCTACGAATATCTTGTCGTAGGGAGCATGATCGGGCCAGCCGCTGCCTACAGGTCCGGTTTTGAAACGGACATTGTCAATCTGCTGCTCCTGAAGGATTTTTTCTATGAACTCGATGTATTCATCCTGCTCATCCACGGCATACACTTCTGCGGCCAGGCGGGCGAGAATGGAGAGAAGGTAGCCCGAATCGAAAGCCAGCAGCAAGACCTTGTCGCCCTCCCGGACATCGAGCAACTGCAGCCAGCGGGCCGTCACGTAAAGGCGCGGAAGATAGATGCGTTTGTCAACCGGCAGATGCAGGTCTTCGTATGCGAGTTCGTGTAGAGCAACCGGCAGAAAGGCCGTCCGGTCTACTTTTTCTATGGCTTTTATTATTCGCGATTCGTTGATGCCCCGTGCTTCAATTTGCCTGCTTATTCTTTGCTTTTTCATGACTGCAAATTTTCCTCACTATCATTGATGACAATACCCGGAAGCAGCGCAAAAGTTCGGTATAAGCGGATGATTGTAGTCACTCTTTTCCGGAGTATTTACCAGCCCAGCACCCAGGCAAAAATCAGCGGGGCGACAATGGTGGCATCCGACTCGATGATGTATTTCGGTGCATCGACACTCAGTTTGCCCCAGGTGATTTTTTCATTGGGAACAGCCCCCGAATAGGAGCCGTAGCTGGTGGTGCTGTCGGATATCTGGGCAAAATAGGCCCAGAAGGGCACCTCCTCTTTTTGCAGGTCCTGATAGAGCATAGGAACCACGCAAATCGGGAAATCGCCCGCTATGCCGCCTCCGATCTGGAAGAAGCCGATGCCGGCTCCATCCGAGTTTTTCATATACCAGTCGGCCAGCCAGGCCATGTATTCGATACCCGTTTTTACGAGGGTGGGCTCAAATGAGCCCCGGATGCAGTGCGCGGCAAATATGTTTCCGAGGGTGCTGTCTTCCCATCCCGGCACCACAATGGGCAGGTTTTTTTCCATGGCAGCCAGCAGCCAACTGTCTTTCGGGTCTATCTGGTATTCGCTTTCCAGCCGTCCATCGCGAAGCAGCCGGTAAAAGAATTCATGCGGGAAATAGCGCCTGCTGCTGTCACGCGCTTCGGCCCAGAGTTGCAGCATCTTGTCTTCAATTCTGCGCATGGCTTCTTCTTCGGGGATGCAGGTATCGGTTACGCGGTTGTACTTCTGCTCCAGCAGTTTCCATTCGTCCTCAGGTGTCAAATCGCGGTATTGGGGTATTCTTTTATAAAAATCGTGTGCCACGAGGTTGAAAACATCTTCTTCAAGGTTCGCACCGGTACAACTGATAATATGCACTTTGTCCTGCCGGATCATCTCTGCCAGCGATTTGCCCAGCTCGGCCGTGCTCATGGCACCTGCCAGGGTGATCATCATTTTTCCGCCTCGCTCCAGGTGCCGCTCGTAGCCTTTGGCGGCATCTGTCAGGGCCGCTGCATTGAAATGAAGAAAGTGTTTTTCGATGTATTGGGAAACCGGTCCTTTGCTCATGTCTTTTTAATGTAAAAATAAGACGAATCAGATTAAAAGTCCGGGGCTGATATGATCCCGGCATGGCTGCCCGGAACAATCTTAACTAATTGAAAATCAGATAAGATGGCCCTTGGTGTGAAGAGGGTGGGTAAGTGCAGAACCCTGGCGGCTTTTTTTTGAAAGTCGGAGCGCACTTTTATAGCGAAAGCTTCGTTAATACCTTGTGCACGCACACGATACAGCTTGCACTCCCTTAATGAGAAAGCCACCCTTCGCGGGTGGCTTTTTTCTTTGGACTTATTTTAATCTTCCAGCGCTTCGAGCAGTGCTTTCAGCAGGGTTTCCTTGAGCAGATCCGTGTCGATATTCAGATAGAGCTGCCCCTGGTAGGCATAGCTGATTTGTCCCCGCTCTTCGGAAACCACGATCGAAAGGGCATCGCTGTGTTCGGTAATGCCAACCGCAGCCCGGTGGCGCATGCCGAGGTGGGAGGGGAGGTCGGGATTCTCGGATACGGGAAGAATACACTTGGCAGCCAGAATCTTATTTTCGGCAATGATCACGGCTCCGTCATGAAGCGGATTGTTTTTGTAAAAAATGCTTTCGAGCAGCGTACTGCTGATTCGGGCATTGAGGATAACACCCGTATTGGCAATAAACTGCAGTTTGCTGGTTATGGCAATGACAATCAGGGCACCGGTATTGGTGCGCGAAAGCTTGTCAACGGCTTTGATGATGGCATTGATCTCTATCTCCTTTTCGGTGGAAAGGCGCCACTTGCGTATGCTGAGCTTATTCCATATCGACTCGCGGCTGAAACGGCTGCTGCGGCCGATATAGAGCAAAAACCTCCTTACTTCCGGTTGAAACACGATAAGCACCGCTATGACCCCGACATTGATAAACTGTCCGAGAATGCCCGAAAGCAATTCCATATTGAGTGCACGAACGACAATGGTTACGAGATAGACGATGAGCAAACCGAGGAAGATATTGAAGGCCAGGCTCCCCCATACCAGGCGATAGAGCTGGTAAATAAGCGCACCAACCATCAGTATATCGATAAGGTCGAGCAGGCGTATTTCGAGGAACCCTATTTGGAAAGCTCCGATCATTTTGCTTTGTTTTCTTTCAATTTGAGGTACAATTTAACGGTTTCAACGGCCTCTTTCACATCGTGTACCCTCAAAATGGAGGCTCCGTTGAGCAGGGCTGCCATGTGCAACGCGGTAGTGCCATTGAGTGCTTCTTCGGGACGTGTGCCCAGCACCCGGTTAATCATCGACTTGCGCGAGAGACCGGCCAGCAGGGGATATCCCATGATTTTTTGAAATAGATCAAGATGATTGAGCAGTTGATAATTGTGATCTACGCTTTTTCCAAAACCGAAACCCGGGTCGAGGATAATGTCATGAACTCCAAGCTCTATCAGCGGGCCCGTACGCGCTATGAAAAAGTCAAGCACTTCCCTGACGACATCTTCATATTCCGGTTCTTTTTGCATGTTTTCCGGACGCCCTTTCATGTGCATGAGAATGTAGGGTACATTGAGCCGGGCGAGGGTTTCGTACATGGCCGGATCGAGAAGGCCGGCCGAGATGTCGTTGATCATGGCGGCACCATTTTCAACAGCCTCGCGGGCCACGCGGGCCCGCACCGTATCAATAGATATGACAGCTTGCGGATATTCCCGAACAATCGCCTTTATGGCAGGAATACTGCGCCTCAGCTCTTCTTCTTCGTCAATAAGCGCAGCCCCCGGCCGTGACGACATTCCCCCGACATCGATAATGTCAGCCCCATCTGTTAACATTTGCCCAACGGCATCAAGCACCGCCTTTTCTTCTTTATATTTGCTTGCACTGTAGAAGGAATCGGGCGTAACATTAATAATGCCCATTACTTTCGGAACGGAAAGGTCGAGCAGACGTCCTTTTACCTGAAGGAGCTGTGCGGCCGGAGGACTTTTTTCAATCATTAATGCTGCCATTTGAGAATGTCAAATTTAACGAAAAACAAAACCGCAGCGCAGTACAAAAGAGCTGCGGATAAATGCAGAAAGGTCTTTCAGGCCAAAAACTCGGATTATGGCTCTGCCTGGCGCATACTCCGCACTTCTTCCCTCACCGATCAGCTTTTTATCAAAGCATCACGCATCCGCACCATCGAGGAGAAGAAAACGCAAAAAGTAGCCGATGGAATTGAATCCGAATTTATCGGCATCGTAAACTACAGCATTATGGCCCTCATCCAGCTCGAACTGGGGAGCGGAGAGGAAAGCGGAATGGAAGATGACGAGCTCATGCGCCTCTACAATGAAAAAATAGAGGAAGCCTATCGCCTCATGCAAAATAAAAATCATGATTATGGCGAAGCCTGGCGCGATATGCGCATCAGTTCCTTTACCGATCTGATATTGATGAAACTCCTGCGAATCAAGCAGATAGAGGACAATGCGGGACAAACCCTCGTCAGCGAAGGAGTGGATGCCAACTATTACGACATTATCAACTACGCTATTTTTGCGCTTATAAAACTGGAAGAAAATCATGAAGCTACTGACCACGATTAGCCGCTATTTTGTAGGTGTGCTTTTTATTTTTTCGGGGCTCATCAAAGCCAACGACCCGCTTGGTTTTGCCTATAAACTCCAGGAGTTTTTTGACGTTTTCGGCCAATACCCGGTGCTGAATATCTTCGATTCTCCCTTTTGGCATGGGCTGGTGCTCGAAATGAGCATTATGATTTGTATTGTGGAAGTTGTACTGGGCATTGCCCTCCTCCTGGGGGCTTACACCCGCATCGTCTCGTGGGTTTTGCTGCTGATGATGATCTTTTTCACTTTTCTCACGGGCTTTGCCGCCATTACGGGGCAGATCACCGAGTGCGGCTGTTTTGGCGATGCCATCCCGCTTTCGACCATGCAATCCTTTTACAAGGACCTGATACTGACCACCATGGTCCTGATTATCTTCTTCGGCAGGCAGTATATCCGTCCCGCCTTCAAAAAGAAAAGAAATTCCGATATGGCCCTGGGAGCAGGGGTGCTGCTGACCGTCATATTCACACTCAATGCCTATCATCACTTGCCGTATATCGATTTCAGGCCCTATGCCGAAGGAAATGACATCTGTGCACTCCGTGAAGAGATTCCGGATGAGCTGGAGTTTAGCTATATCCTGAAGAACAAAAAAAGCGGGGAGGAGAAATCTTTCAAAGCCTTTCCGGAGAATTACAAGGAGGAGTGGGAATTTGTGAAAAGTGAGACCCGGGTGCTGAAGAAGGGCAAGGCGGCCGTGGTGCAGAATTTTCTGCTCTCGGATGCGGACGGCAACGACCTGACCGAAAGTTTTCTGGCCGATGAGGGCTATAAGTTCATGGCCGTCATGTATGATCTTGAAAAGACAAAAACATCACGCCTGGATAAACTGAGCGAACTGGCTGCAGATGCCGAGAAGGCCGGCATTCCGTTTTACGGGGTTTCGGCTTCGCCCATGCACATGATCGAAGATTTCCGTTTCGAGCATCAGCTGGCCTTTCCTTTTCTGCTTTCTGACGAGACGGAGCTGAAAACCATGATCCGGTCCAATCCGGGGCTCATTCTCTGGAAGGGCTGTAAAATTGTGAAGAAGTGGCATTGGCGCGACCTGCCCGACTTCGAAAAAGCAAAGAAAAAATACATGGACTAGCATGCTGCGCTTTCTGCTCAAAAGGCTTCTTGCAGGATTCTTTGTCCTGCTCGGTGTGGTGATTCTCATCTTTAGCATCTTCTTGCTCATTCATGTCGACCCCGCTCAGCTGACATTGGGCCAGCGTGCCGATCAGGCCTCACGGGAAGCCGTTACGAAAAAACTCGGGCTGGATCTTCCCTGGCATCAGCGCCTGATTCGCTACACGGGCGACCTTTCGCCTGTCTGGGTCTATGCCCGCCACAGCGAGCGGAAAGATGAACTTCAGTTTCACGAAATCCTGAACTTGCCCGGCAATCGTGTTTTGGCCGTAAAAGCACCCTACCTGGGGCGTTCTTTTCAGAGCGACCGGAAGGTGGCACCCGTTATTTTTGCTGCTCTGATACGCACGGCTGTGCTGGCTTTTCTTGCCCTCCTGCTGGCTGTGTTGTTCGGAGTGGCCATGGGGGTCATTGCAGCTTTGAATAAGGGGAAATGGCCCGACCAGGCACTCGTGAGCATTTCTGCCATCGGAGTATCCGTACCTTCCTATTTTTCGGCCATTGTGTTCTCATTTGTCTTTGGTTATCTCCTGCGGGAGTATACACATCTCAATATGACCGGCAGCCTCTACGATCTGCAGGGTCAGCTGCAGCTGAAAAATCTCATCCTGCCGTCTGTAGCTCTGGGCATCCGGCCCATTGCCGTCCTGACCCAGCTTACGCGTTCGGCCATGCTCGAGGTGCTCAGTGCCGATTACATTCGCACGGCCCGTGCCAAGGGGCTCTCTCCGTTTCGTACCGTGATGAAGCACGCCCTTCGCAATGCACTCAATCCCGTGGTTACAAGCATTTCGGGCTGGTTTGCTTCCCTGCTGGCAGGTGCCTACTTCGTAGAGGTGATATTCAATTACAAGGGTCTTGGTTTCCTGACGGTGCAGGCAGTGGAAAGCTATGATTTCCCGTTGATGATGGGAGCTGTTCTACTTGGTGCCTTATTCTTTGTTCTGATCAACATAGCTGTTGATCTGATATACGGGCTTCTTGACCCCAGGGTAAGACTCGCGGCATGATATTCTGAGCATAGCCGCTTTGGCTGGAGGAAAATTATGATTATCATACCCGAATTAAATTCTTGTATTGTGAGATTTGGGCATTATTAGTAGAGTGAGACCACCATGAGCCCCATCTGCATTAAAGACTCCTGCGCTTATAGTCAGGAACCTGCTCTTCACGTTGTCTTAGCCCCCTAACAATTCGGACATGATTATAGTCAGAAATCGGTAGAACCGGATTATATCAAAGGAATTAAAACACGCCCATCGGCCGGATAGAGTTTCTTATTATTCTGAATGAGGACGTGCTTTGCAAACGGGTTTCTCTACTCAAAGTATAGTGAGGAAGAGCTTATATCTGGCTTAAGCTATATCAGTGCCACATATTCAAATTGATCATCGCTGATTTTTACTTCCACGTGTTCGTGGAAAGTGGTAGAGAGAGAAAGCCCGACATAGTCGCAGGAAACCGGATATCGTTTATGTTCGCGGTCTACCAGCACGGCCAGGTTAATCTTTTTGGGTGTGAATTTTAAAAAAGGTTTCAACGCATACATAAGTGTTCGGCCCGTATTGGCCACATCATCTACCACCATGACGGTTTTTCCGGTGATATCATAGGGGAGGTCTACGGTGACGGGACCCGAAATGGGATCGGAAGGGTCGAGACGAACATTGCAAAGTGCTATTTCGAGCGGACTGATGGCCCGCAGGCGGCCGGCCAGCTGCCGGGCCATAAAATATCCCTTTGAATTGATGCCGGAGATGAGGATACCCTCTTCGTCATAGTTGTCTTCGTAAATCTCAAACGCCATTCGCTCAAGCTTTTGTGCAAACTTTTGAGGCGTCATGATAATGGAATGCTTTACAGGCATGTCTTAGATTTTGATTACACGCGACTGGTAGCGTTGTCCGCTCTCCGTTTCAATACGAAGGAGGTACATTCCGCGGGGCCAGTTGCCGGTATCAAAATTAAGCTTTCGTTCGGATACGCTGAAATATTGCTGCACAATGAGACGTCCGTCCATTCCGTAGATGCTTATCACTCCGTTCCCCTGCAGTGCACGGATATCGGCCTCGATGAAATCGGTAGCCGGATTGGGATAAACAAGGAATGATTCGATGTCGGCTGCTGGGCCGATTCCGGTGGAACTGCTGTCGTAGATGCAGGGCCCGTAACTGAAGAGGGCCTCGGGGTTGTAGTTGAGAGCCGCGGGATCGGTGCAGCCGCTTTCGGCAGACATAGCGGCAAAGAGATCGAGTTTACCATAGCCGGCCTTGTCGTTGGGTACCGAGCCCGTAAAACTGTCGGCAATGGCCGTTTGCGTAAAGACATGAATTACGTCCTGAGCGCTGGCTTCGGGGTATTTCTCGAAAAAGAGGGCTACAGCTCCGGCTCCGATGGGTGCCGCGGCAGAGGTGCCTCCAAATCGGGTATGCCATCCGCTTTCAGTCAGTTTGTCGGGGTTCCCGTTCAGGTAACTGTTTCTTTCCCAGAGTGCGAGGGGGGTCAACACATTTTGCCCGCTGGTGAGCAGGTCGGGCTTGATGCGTCCGTCACGGGTAGGGCCCAGACTGCTTGTCGGCTCCATATCTCCCTGAACCCCGTTGAGATAAACGGTGGCTCCGGTGTAGGACTTGTAGCTGTTCCGGTTGATATATGAACCCACCGTGAGCACGGAAGGAGAGCAGGCCCAGCTGCTGACCATGCTTTTCTTGTTGTCGGGTTTGCGGTAATATGCGATGGGCGGGTATTCCGTGACCGTGGGTACATCGCTTACCATTTCACTGGTCCCCGTCAGCACAGGGTGGCTCCATAGGTCAAATTTACCTTTCCCAAACGTGGAAAAATTGAAAAGATAATTAGTGCTGTCCGGGCGGATAACCACATCCAACACATAGCGTCCGTCCACAATCTCGACATAAAAGGTGGCAATCCCGATGCAATTTCCGTGCGGGGTTTTGATACTGTCTTTCATGATCCCGATTCCGGGGTTCAGATTGAAATCCTTCTGAACATTATAGGATTTTTGCTTGTAGCAGCAGGCATAATTGTCCGGTGATTCGGCAGAGAGGCGAAAGTTGACCCGGTTGAAGTCAGCGGTGTCGGCCCAGAGTTCAAAATATACAAGACCGAGCTTCGGATTGTACTTAAACCAGGTAAACTGTGTGTCTTTATTCACATGATAACTCAGGTGCATATTGTATTTGCCTGCGTTTCCGGCTGCGGCCACAATGGCCCGGCCGGGTTTCTCATTGACCATATATTCAATGGCTTCGGTAGCCAGGTCGCTGCCGTCATGCGATCCGAAATAGGTACCGACAGATGTGTTGATGACCACCGGCTTGCCCAGTTCATCGGCTTTTTTGAAGATATAATTGATTCCGTCCACGACACTCGTAAGAAAGGAACCGTTGAGGTTGATTTTTACCACGATGATGTCCGCTTCCGGAGCGACACCTGTAATGTTGCTGTCGATGCGGCCTCCACCGGCAGCAATACCCGCTACTTTCGTACCGTGGCCGTTATTGTCTTTTAAAGGGCAGTTGCCGGCATTGATATCGCTGCTGTCGCACTCGTTGCCATATCCAAACTGAGGAGGTATCTGGGGACCGTTGGTGAGGGTCTGATCCCAGGCATATCGAATTCTTGTTGTGCTGTCGTTTTTCCAGAAGTCGGGATGTCCGAGATCAATACCGGTATCGAGAAATCCGATGACGACTCCTTTTCCTTTGTACTTTTTTGAGAGGGGAGAATTGCCATTTCTGACTTCCGCAATCTTATTATTAATGTCTACCTGCTCGTCCAGGGTTACAATTTTTCCATAGACCGGGTCAATTTTCTCAATTCCGCGAAAATTGCTGCTGGATTCGGCTCCTCCTGCCGGAATGCGTGCTCCCACGATGCGGCCGGCTATATATTTTACCTGGCCGCCCACCGAATAAACAAATGAAATAATCTGCTCCGGATCTCCTTTGATGAGTACATCCACCATCTCACCGGGCTGTGATTGATCAATCAGTCGTTGCATACCGATGCTGAAGGTCCTGCTTACCTTCACCTGCTCCTGTGCATGCAATCCGGTGTATGGAATGAGAAGGAGGAAGATAAGCGCAGTAAGAAATCGATATGAATTGTTCATTTTGGGGTATTTGTGATAAATACACCCGTGTTATACGGTCATTTTCAGAAAACGTTTTGATTTCTTTTTAATAATCTGAAAATCAGGATTGAAGTGGGGATATCCAGACGTTCAGGAAACGGATATCGTGTGATGCAGGGCCTTTTTGTGGAAAGAGATTGAAAAGAGTCATAAGGATTTCAGCCGCTATCTTCTATCTTAGCAGCTATACAATTCCTTAATGATATGATCGTGCAGCAAATCGTTTTTATCGTGCTCTTGCTGGCTACCGCCTTCTGTTTTACGAAGCGAATTGCATTTATCCGGGGCAATATTTTATCCGGCAGGGCCGAGAAGCTCAATGATCAACCGGCCCGCAGGTGGAAGTACATGGCACTCTATGCCCTGGGGCAAAAGAAAATGTTCAAGCGTATCGTACCGGCTGTTTTTCACTTTATGATTTACTCGGGCTTTATCATTATCAATCTCGAGATTGCCGAAATCATGCTGGACGGCATACTGGGCACACACCGTTTGTTTGTATCTGTGCTGGGCCCCGGCCTCTATGGCACCTTTATCAGTATTTTCGAAGTGCTGGCCGTTTTGGTGATTCTGGCCTGCCTGGTATTTCTTGCCCGCAGGTGGGTCTTGCGTCTCAAGCGCTTCTTCGGTCGGGAGATGACGCGCTGGCCCAAGCTGGATGCTACTCTGATATTGGTTATCGAAACGGTATTGATGACTTTCTTCTTAAGTATGAATACGGCCGATTCCCTCCTTCAGGATATGGGCTACGGACACTACCATGAGGCCGGCTTCTTTCTGGTCAGTGATTCATTAAAAACTCTTTTCTCCTCTTTGGATGCCGGCACCCTGGTCTTCATCGAGCGATTCGGATGGTGGGCACACATTGTGGGCGTATTTGCTTTCACCATATATATTACTTACAGCAAGCATCTTCATATCTTCCTTGCATTCCCGAATGCCTGGTATACCCGTTTCAAAAGTTCGGGCAAAATCAGCAATATGCCGGAAGTAGCCCGGGAAGTGAAAGCCATGTTTGATCCGTCTTATCAGCCCGAAGAGAATGCCGCAACGCCCGATCGTTTCGGAGCCAAAGACGTAACCGATCTGAGCTGGAAGAGCATCATGGATGCTTATTCCTGTACGGAATGCGGACGGTGCACAAGCGAATGCCCGGCCAACCTGACAGGGAAGCTGCTTTCGCCCAGGAAGATCATGATGGACACAAGAGACCGCTCGGATGAGCTGGGCTATTTTATCAAGAAAAGCGGTGGTGAGAAGAAAGAAGACGGCAAATCTCTTTTGCATGATTATATCAGCATGGAAGAACTGGATGCCTGTACGACCTGCCAGGCCTGTGTCGAAGCATGTCCGGTGAGCATCAGCCCGCTTGATATCATCATTGAGTTGAGGCGTTATCTGGCCATGGAAGAGTCGAAAGTGCCTTCGGAATGGGCTCTCATGTTTGGAAATATCGAGAACAACGGAGCGCCCTGGCAATTTTCGCCAAGCGACCGCCTGAACTGGAAAGACGAAGCGTAATCATGAAAAGCAAGTGCAAATGAGTCAGGAAGCATTAAAAGTGAGAACCATGGCCGAAGTGGCGGCAGCCGGTGAAAGTGTGGAAGTACTCTTTTGGGTGGGCTGCGCGGGCAGCTTTGACCAGCGGGCTCAAAAGATCACCAAAGCCTTTGTGAAAATATTGAATCATGCAGGAGTTTCCTTTGCCGTACTTGGCGAGGAAGAAAGCTGCACGGGCGATCCGGCCAGGCGGGCGGGCAATGAGTTCCTCTTTCAGATGATGGCCCTGCAGAATATTCAGACATTCGATTCTTACGGAGTTAAGAAAATCGTCACGGCTTGTCCGCATTGCTTCAATATGCTTAAAAACGAATATCCTGAATTGGGCGGGAATTACGAAGTTCTGCATCACACGGCCTTTTTGCAGTCGCTCATCGATGAGGGGCGGCTGAAACTGAAAGATGGCGGAAAATTTAAGGGGCAGCGCATCACTTTTCATGACTCCTGTTATCTGGGCCGGGCCAATGGAATCTATGAAGCGCCCCGGGAATTGATCAGGAAACTGGATGCAGAACTGGTGGAAATGAAACGTTGCAAGTCTTCGGGGCTCTGCTGCGGAGCCGGAGGTGCCCAGATGTGGAAAGAAGATGAGCCCGGAAACAAGAGAATCAATATCGAGCGAAGCGAGGAGGCCCTCGGAACCCGTCCCGGTGTGATTGCCTCCGCCTGTCCCTTCTGCATGACCATGCTCAGTGACGGAGTGAAAAACAAGGAAAAAGAGGAAGAGGTAGCGGTGAAGGATGTGGCCGAACTCATTGCGGAAGCAGAAGACCTCTAGTGCCGTTGTTGCCCGATGGCTGTGAATGCTCCGGCTGTCAGCACCAGCGGTCAAAGCTGGCACTTTTCTTGCACCCTGGCGGAGCATCTGAGATAGAAACAAGGTAAAGCAAAGGCCCCGTCTGCAGCAATAAATGAAAATCATCAGGAAATATCACATTCACTACCTCCTGGCTGCCGGCCTTCTTTATCTCTTTTCTGTATACGCCTATAAGCAATACAACAAAGCACCTGACCTTGCCAAAGCGGGGAAAAAGATCGAATTGCAGATTCGCGAACGCCTCTCCGCGATGGACCGTGATCTGGCAGATGCCGGCCTTCCCGACAGCCTGATGAACGGGCCTCTGAGTGAATCCGCTATCAAAATGTGGATGGATAAGCCTTATGTCTATGGGTTTTTTGTGGGTGATTCGCTTATCTGGTGGAACAAATACCAAACCGATATCCCTCCTGTATTGCGTTTTGCCAGACGCCACGAGCCGCTGACCCGCCTCAACAACGCCTACTACAAGGTGCGTGCGGTGGAACATCACATCAACGGCCTGCACACTTATGCGGTCGGCTTATTGCCGGTCAGGTATGCCTATCAGGTAGAAAACCGCTACCTGCACAATGAACTGAACTTTGAGGATATCCCGGAAGGGCTGCACTTTTCACTGACCACCCCGTTGGAGGCAAATCAGAGTGTGCGTATTCGGGGACCCGAAGGAGAAACGCTTTTTTATATCTACAGCAATGGTGAAGAAGGCCCTTCAAGGGTACCTCCGATTGCCCTTCTGACCCTCATGGGAGCTTTCTTTCTGCTCCTGGGCAGTGCCTGGCATCTCGCACTTTCTCCTTTGCTCCCTCAAAAAGTGCCAAATGCATTGCGCTGGATTCTTTTCGTCCTGCTTTCGTACGGAATTCGCCTGGTCTTCCTGCCTGATTTCGTAAACAATTCGGTGCTTTTCAGTCCGGGTGTATATGCCTCGGCTGCCTGGGCTCCTTCTTTGGGACATTTGCTTCTCAACGTGCTGATATTTGCCGGGGCGGTCTATTTTTTCTGTCGCAAAGTAAATCTCCGGCAGCCGCAAAACGGCAGTTTGAGATTTATCCTGCAGAGCGTCCTGCTCGTAGCGGTATTTCTGCTCCACCTTGCGTTTTATCTCTTTTTGCAAACCCTCATTTTCGATTCCAATCTTCATTTCAACCTCACACAATTTCTTCAGATTGGTGCTTACGGTTGGATAGCCGTGCTCATGGCCGGGGTCTTTATGTCGACCGTCCTTCTTTTTTCGGTGAAGGTTATGAAGTGGACAGACCGGGAACCCCGGGACAGAAAGCACTTTCTTTTATCTCTTCTTTTGGCTCTGATCCTGTTTCTGCCTTTTGTTTTTTACCTGCCGGCTCTTTATCCCGGCTTGCTCATCGCATTGCCTGCTTTCGTTCTGCTGCTTCTCATTCACTACTTCACGGGGTCCGGGAGACAGCTGCCACCGGTCTATCAGTTTTTGCTCGCGTTGCTTTACACATCGCTTATCACGGGCATCCTTCTCAATGTTTTCAACGACAGGAAAGAGCGCGAGAGCGAACGCCTTTTTGCCAACCTGCTCCTGCAGCCCGACTATCTTACCGAATATTTATTTGCAGAAGTAAGGGATGAAATCGGGAGCGACCCCCTTGTGATCGGTTACTTTAAAGGAGAGGAGGGCATCAGCGACAAAGACCTCGAAGACGAGGTGAACTATGTCTACCTGAAGGGGGAGTTGAGCAAGTATGACGTGCAGGTTTTTGCATTTGCCGAGGATTCCCTCAGTCTGGCCGGGGAGCTGAAAAAATACTATCTGATGATCGACCGGGAGGGCCAGGCCACAACCGTGCCCGGCCTCTACTATTTCCCGGCTTCTCCCGGCCGGGTGGAGTATCTCGCCATTCTGAGAATCTACGACCCCGCGGATGGAAGAGCCGATGCACGGCTTCTGGGAAGACTGCTCATTGCCTTTCGACTCAAATCGATCGGAGGCTCTACGGTGTATCCCGAGTTGCTGCTGAACAACGAGAACATGCCGGCAGAACGCCATGTCTCCTACGACTACGCGGTTTATCGCAATGGTATGCTGGTAAAGAAAAAAGGAGATTTTCCTTATCCGGTGCGTTTCAGCAGTGAAGAGCAGGTAAACGGGCGCCAGTCGCACAGCGAATACGAGCATCAGATTTATACCGACACTCCGGAAAAAGTAATTTGGCTCAGCAGGAAGAAGCGTTCGGGCACAGCGATCTTTTCCCTCATCTCCATTCTTTTCTTTCTCTACTCACTGGCATTTCTCATCCTACTCGCTGCCTACCATCTGCTTCGCGACCCCGGGGCATTTCGGGATGCGCTTTTGCTGAAGAAGGCTTCTTTTGCCGTACGCATTCAGTTGGCGGTTATGGGTGTGATTCTGCTTTCATTTATCATCATCGCTGCAGTGGTAATACATAATATCCGCAATGAATACGACCAGTATCATCGCCAGCGCCTGATGCGAAAGGCTCAGCAAATACTCTCGAATCTGGAATACCTGAAAGGTCGCAGTGAGGTCAAAGACCTGAGTTGGGATGCCTTTATAAACTCGGGCAAGCTGCGGGTGGCATTGTCCAATCTTTCCGAGGTGCATGCCATGGATTTTAACCTCTACCGCAAAGACGGAACACTGGCAGAATCTTCGCAACCTGCCGTATTCAAGCGTGGCATATTGTCGCACCTGATGCATCCGATGAGCCGCTATGAGATGTATGAGAAGCTCTATTCACAGTTTTTGCAGTCGGAGCAAATAGGGGAGCTCCGATTTATTGCAGCCTATATGCCCTTGCTGGATGCCGACAACCGGGTGGCCGGAGCACTGAATGTTCCGTATTTTGCCAAAGAGCGCAACCTGGACGAGCAAATCGCTTCTTTCCTGATTTACTTTATAAATATTTATATCATTCTTCTTGCCATGGCGGCCATACTCGGATTTCTTATCTCCAATTCCATCTCCAGGCCCATCATCCAGTTGGGCCACCGCATTCGCCAGATTCAGCTGGGCGGCAGAAATATTCCCCTGCAATGGAAACGCAAGGATGAGATAGGACGGCTTATCGAAGAATACAACACCATGATCGGGGAGCTGGAAGAAAGTGCACGGAAACTGGCACAGACCGAGCGGGAGAGCGCATGGCGGGAAATGGCCCGGCAGGTGGCACATGAAATCAAGAACCCGCTGACGCCTATGAAGCTGAGCATTCAGCATCTGCAACGCACGGCAGCCGGAATGAGCGGCAGCGAAGGACAAAGGGTGTACCGGGTCTGCGAAACCCTGCTTGAGCAGATCGATCACCTCAGTGTGATTGCAAGTGAGTTCTCAAATTTTGCCCAAATGCCGGAGGCCGAAAACAAAGCAGTGAATATCATCCGGGTTCTCCGATCTGTAGTCGAACTCTATGCCGGGGGACGTATAAATGTCTCCCTGAGTACGGAGAGGTCGGAGTGTCTTGTTTTTGCCGATGAAAAACAGCTGAACCGTGTTTTCCAGAACCTGATTAAAAATGCAGTGGAAAGCATTCCCGAGGAAAGGGAAGGGCAGATCGATGTGCGAGTTCGTATCAGGGAGGCAGAAGGGCAGCCGCGGGTCGAAGTGCAGATATGCGACAACGGAGTGGGAATGAGTGAGGAAGTGCAGAAGGAAATTTTCAGGCCCAACTTTACGACCAAGAGTACCGGCAGCGGGCTCGGGTTGCCCATCTCACAACGTATCATCCGCAATGCGGGCGGGGATATCAGGGTGGAGTCCACGGAAGGCGAAGGCAGTTGCTTTTATCTTACATTGCCCCTTTTGGAGCGCAGGACGCCCCTGACTTAGCGGCTGTCAAATTGTCATAAAGTCTCTTCAAATCCTTATTTTTGCAGCTTAAACGATTGTGAAATGTACGAGAGCGATGCCAAAATAAATATCCCTGTAAAGCAAATAGATGAAAGCAGGCAGGGGGAGCCTTTCCAGCGTAAGGAGGACAGGCCGTTCGATGCTTCAGGGCTATACTATATCGAATCCTATGGTTGTCAGATGAATTTCAGCGACAGCGAGATAGTGGCCTCCATACTGAGCGATGCCGGAATGCACCACACCACCGATTATCATGCAGCCGATGTGATACTGATCAATACCTGCGCCATCCGCGATAATGCCGAACAACGGGTGCGAAACCGTCTGGCCCAGTTTCAGGCATTGAAAAAAGAAAAAAGGAACCTGACCATTGGGGTACTGGGCTGCATGGCCGAACGCCTGAAAAAGAAACTGCTGGAGGAAGAAAAGATTGTGGATGTGGTTGCCGGCCCCGATGCCTATCGCGACCTCCCCAAGTTGCTGGCTACAGCCGATGAAGGTCAGAAAGCCATTAACACACTGCTCAGCCGCGAGGAGACCTATGGAGATATCAGCCCGGTGAGGCTGCAAAGCAACGGAGTGAGTGCCTTTATTTCGATCATGCGGGGCTGCGACAATATGTGCAGCTTCTGTGTGGTGCCCTTCACCCGCGGCCGCGAGCGGAGCCGTCAACCCGATTCCATCGTCAGCGAAGCCCGGGCCTTGTTTGAAGCCGGCTATCGCGAGGTGACGCTGCTCGGTCAGAATGTGGACTCCTACCTCTGGTTTGGTGGCGGAGCAAAAAAAGACTTTGGCAAGCTCAGCGCAGAGGAGCAGGGCCGGGCCATCCGCTTTGCCGATCTGCTGGCCCTCGTGGCGGAAGTGAGCCCCGAGCTGCGCATTCGCTTCTCGACCTCCAATCCGCAGGACATGACCCGCGATGTCATAGAAACCATGGCACGATATGAAAATATCTGCAACTACATCCATCTGCCCGTGCAAAGCGGCAGCAGCCGGATGCTTAAGAAAATGAACCGGGGATACAGCCGGGAAGAGTATTTGGAAAAGATCGGAATGATCCGCTCAATCATTCCCGATTGCGGAATTTCTTCGGATATTATAGCCGGGTTTTGCAGTGAAAGCGAGGAAGACCACAGGCTCACGCTCAGTATCATGGAAGAGGTGAAATATGATATGAATTATATGTTTTACTATTCCGAACGGCCGGGAACCCTTGCCGCTAGGAAGTATGAGGACGATGTCCCGCTGGAAGTGAAAAAAAGAAGACTGAGTGAGATCATCGAACTGCAGCAGAAACACAGCCTGGAACACAACAGGCAGGACGCAGGCAAAACATTCAAAGTATTGGTGGAGGGACTCTCGAAGAAGAGCCGCGAGGAACTGGCCGGAAGAAACGACCAGAACAAGATGATTGTCTTCCGCGGATCGTTGAGTGAATATCCTGCCGGCAGCTATGTGAACGTAAAAGTGGATGACTGCAGCAGCGCCACTCTGATGGGACATATTGTGAGCAAGTAAAGAAAGAAATGGAGATTATAACAAATAATACGGAACTGACGGGCATCAAGCAGCGATTTGGCATCATTGGCAACTCCCCGTCCCTCAATTATGCCCTCGGGCTGGCCGTTCGTGTGGCCTCGACAGATCTGACGGTACTTATTACCGGAGAAAGCGGTGTGGGCAAGGAGATTTTCTCGAAGGTCATTCATGCGATGAGCCCGCGCAAACACAACCCCTTCATAGCCATCAACTGCGGAGCCATACCCGAAGGAACGATTGATTCGGAATTGTTTGGCCACGAGAAGGGAGCCTTTACGGGAGCCATCGACAGCCGAAAGGGATATTTCGAAACCGTCAGTGGAGGTACCATTTTTCTGGATGAAATCGGAGAAATGCCTCTCAACACGCAGGCCAGGCTTCTGCGGGTGCTCGAAACCGGGGAATTTATTAAGGTGGGCTCGTCCAAAGTGCAAAAAACGGATGTGCGCGTCATCGCAGCTACCAATGTCGACCTGGCCGACTTCGTAGCACGCGGCAAATTCAGGGAAGACCTCTACTACCGGCTCAATACGGTACCCATCAAGGTGCCCTCGCTGCGTGAGAGGAAAGAAGACATCTACCTGCTTTTTCGCAAGTTTGCTGTCGACTTTGCCGAGAAATACAGAACCACCCCGATCCGTCTGACACCCGATGCGGTGGAGGTGCTCAAAGAGTATGCCTGGCCGGGCAATGTACGCGAACTGAAAAACGTAACGGAGCAAATCTCGGTCTTGTCCGTGTCGAAAGAAATCGATGCCGGGGAGCTGAAAAAATATTTACATCCCGTAAAAAGCAATCTGCCGGCCATCCGCTTGCCCGAGAGCGATGCGGGCTATATGTCGGAAAGGGAAATTCTCTATAAGTTGCTCTTCGAGATGCGCAAGGATCTCAACGATGTGAAGAGTTTTGTTTTAAGAAATACCGGATTTTCGGATATCCCGAAGAGCGAAGAAGCGAAATTTCAGGCAGGCGGAGAATTTGGAGCAGCCATTCCTACGGCTGCCGTGAGCGATGCGCAGGTTCCGCTGGTAATCAGGGCAGAACCGGCCGAAGAGTCGCAGGAAGCCCAGGAAGTGGAAGAATCGCTGTCTATCGCTGAGAAAGAGAAAGAACTTATTATAAAAGCGCTGAAGAAGCACAAAGGGCGCAGAAAAGACGCGGCCCGCGATTTGGGAATTTCGGAGCGAACCCTTTACCGGAAAATCAAGGAATATGGGATTCAGGAATAAATTGTGGACGGGGCTGCTGCTTCTCCTGCTGAGTGCCTGCTATACCTTTAAGGCTTCCAGCATCGATCCGGCACTGGAGACTTTTACGGTGTCGGCTTTTGACGAGCAGGCGGCCAATGCCCGGCCCGGCCTGGGGATTACACTCTCCGAAGCCTTGCGCGATCGCATATTGCGGGAAACCCGGCTGAACAGCACTTCTGAAAACGGTGATATCATTTTCGAAGGAGAGATCATAGATTACAGCATTACACCCATATCTCCCAAGTCAGGCGAAACTACTTCGCGCGAGCAACTGAGTGTATCGGTCAATGTGCGCTATACAGACCGGAAGAATCCGGCCCGCAGCTGGGAGCAGGTATTCAAGGCGCAGGAAAATTACGATACGAACGAGAACTTCAGTTCGGTAGAGGATCAGTTGCTTGAAAGCATCCGCACCCAGATTGTGGATGCCATATTTAGAAAGGCCTTTGAAAACTGGTAATCCATGACCGCTAAAGCACTACATATTGCCACGGAGAAGCCGGGAAGCCTGGAGATATCGCAGCTCGAGGCCTTGCTTGAGCGCCATCCGTACTTTACTGCGGCATGGGTTAAGCTTCTGCTGGAATACAGGGCCCGGGGAAGGGAAGATAAGGTCAGCGAACTGCTCTCGCGGGTAGCCGCAATGGCACCCGACCGCAGCACGCTGAAGAGAAGGCTTGAGGCCACGCTTCTTTTGCAAACAGAAGGGAAAAGCCCGGAGGAGGAGCCGGCAAGGGAGGAAGTTGAGACCTTTCATGAGAAGGAAGATGAGAAAGAGGAAATCGCGGCAGAGGAAGTGCCGCAGCAGGAAATACAGACCGGGGAAGGCGGAAGCGAGCTTGCTGCCGAAGAAAAGACAGAAACGAAAGCCGAAGAGGCGCATTCATTTACGGAGTGGCTGCATTATCTGCAGCATCACCCTGCCGCGGAGGAAACGGGGGCAGAAGAAAAGCCGGAGGAAGAGGAAAGAATCATAGATGCGGGAGCTGTGCACGAGGCCCGTTACCAGATGGAGGCTGCGAGTCTCGAAGAAAAAGAAGAAGCGCGGGCTGCACCGGACGAGGACGATGCGCTTTCGGAGGCGGACCTCGACCAGGCGAAGGAAATGGCTGCACGCAGCCTGACCATGGACGAAAGCCTGATAACCGAGACCCTTGCCAAGGTTTATCTTATTCAGGGAAAGAATGACAAAGCAATTGAGATTTACCAAAGGCTGATACTGAAGATTCCGGAAAGAAGCTCTTATTTCGAAGCACAGATTAAGAAGTTGAAAGGTTCATAGAATTACGGGAAATGGATTTCGGTCCGGAGAATATGCGGTCATAATTCTTTTCAGAAGAAGAATATGAGGTATCGGCAGCTATTTTTGAAAATGCCGAAAAAAAGCACTTATTTTGCAGCGCAGATCAATAAATTGAAAGGAGAATTATTATGCTGGGTTTTTTAGTTGTACTTATCACCATAGTTTGTGTTTTGCTCACACTCATCGTGCTGATCCAAAATCCCAAAGGCGGAGGCCTGGATGCCAATTTCGGAGGCATGGGAAATCAGACTTTCGGGGTAAAACGTACCACCGACCTGCTTGAGAAATCAACCTGGACACTCGCCATTATTCTTATTCTCTTCAGCCTGCTCTCCAAATTCTTTGTAACGCACTCAAGTCCTTCTGACAACGTACAGTCCAACCCGATCGAGCAGACCCGCTAAAATCAAAGGCTGAACAAATAGCGAACAAAATAACGCTTGGCAACAGGCAAAAAGGTTTCTTTCAGGGGAAAGGCCATTTTGCTTTGCACCAGGAAAGTAGCCGGATTCGGCATGCTCCGGTCTTCCCGGATCAGCTTCAGTTTGATATGTTCGAATGTGGTGCTGATGCTTTTCTCGTAGCTGTTTACATATCGGGTCCGGATGCCGCGATAGGGAGTCTCGGGATTATTGAATAAGGTAATCTCGTAATTGTAAACCTTCACTTCGCGGCTGCCCTCGTCTTTGATCAGCATATACCCGAAGTCCTTGTTGATCGGAAGAATGCCGATGGGTTCTATTTCCATATTTTCTTCTACCAGATCATAGATTTCCCGGCCTTCCTGCAGGCTCCGGTTGATGCTCGGAATGGCAAAGTCCAGAATTTTTTCAATTTCCTCCAGATACTCGTCATCGGCATAGAGTTTTTCGTACTCCAGGCGAAAATGTTCCAGATCGACCCGGCTGATCGTTCCGGGCAGCTCATTCTTTGCCCGGGTTTTGTTTTCTTTCAGTTCTTTAAGGTTTCTGTAGTGCTCTATCAGGTCGCTCAGAAAGGGATACAGCCTGGTTTTACTGAAATTCCGGCTCACGTGCTGCAGATAGGCCAGAAGGATGTACTTTTTGTACTCATAGTCAATTCGGCCTTCGGTAATCCATTCTTTTGACAGTTTTTTCATAGGGCTCCTTTTTTCTTTCAACGCTCATTCAAAGGGAATAACCAAAATCGTACACATTTTAATATTCGCGAAGAGAATTTTTCCACCATCTGACAACCCTGTCAAAATTTTAATGACAAACGGACAGCCTGACAGTTAAAACTGACATAAAATGAAATTTTGTCCTTTATTCAAAAATGGCACAGGAAATGACAGGGTAGACCTGAATTAATGGTATTCATTGTTCACAAAACAAAAAATGTTAGGAATATGAGCAAAGTAAACATCAAGCCACTGGCTGACAGGGTCCTTGTAAAACCCATGGAAGCTGAGGAAAAAACCAAAGCCGGGATTATCATTCCGGACACAGCCAAGGAAAAACCTCAACGAGGTGAAATCGTTGCCGTAGGTACAGGCAAAAAAGACGAGCCTTTGACCGTGAAAGAAGGGGAAAAAGTGCTGTATGGCAAATATGCCGGAACGGAAATCACGATCGAAGGGGAAGATTACCTGATCATGCGTGAATCTGACATTCTTGCAATCATCTAATCGGATTTTAAAAACTAAAACAAAAAAACAAGAACCATGGCAAAATTGATTGATTATAATACCGAAGCTAGAGAACAGCTGAAAAGAGGTATTGATGCATTGGCAAATGCAGTGAAGGTGACCCTCGGACCGAAAGGACGCAATGTGGTCATCGACAAAAAATTCGGTGCACCTTCCGTAACCAAGGATGGTGTGTCTGTCGCCAAAGAAATTGAACTGGAAGATCCATTTGAAAACATGGGCGCTCAGATGGTGAAGGAAGTAGCTTCCAAAACCTCTGACATTGCCGGTGACGGAACCACCACGGCTACCGTACTGGCTCAGGCCATGATCAATGCCGGTCTGAAAAACGTAACAGCCGGTGCCAATCCGATGGACCTCAAACGCGGAATGGACAAGGCTACCGAAAAAGTGATCGCCAAGCTTCGCAAGCTCTCTGAAGAAGTGGGTGATGATTTTGAAAAAATCAAACAGGTAGCCACGATCTCTGCCAACAGCGATGAGGAAATCGGAAGCCTGATAGCCGAGGCAATGGAAAAAGTAGGCAAAGAAGGTGTGATCACCGTGGAAGAAGCCAAAGGAACCGAAACCTATGTAGACCTCGTGGAAGGTATGCAGTTTGACAGAGGTTACCTTTCTCCTTACTTCGTGACGGATGCCGAAAAAATGGAAGCCGACCTTGAGCAGCCTTTCATTCTGATCTACGACAAAAAGATATCCAACATGAAGGATCTGCTTCCGGTGCTTGAAAAAGTAGCTCAGACCGGACGTCCGCTGCTGATCATTGCCGAAGATGTGGAAGGCGAAGCCCTGGCCACACTCGTGGTAAACAAAATCAGAGGCTCGCTGAAAATTGCAGCCGTGAAAGCTCCCGGTTTTGGCGACCGCAGAAAAGAGATGCTGGAAGACATCGCCATCCTCACCGGTGGTACAGTCGTTTCTGAAGAGCGGGGATACAAGCTGGAAACTGCCGATCTGACCATGCTTGGCAGTGCTGAAAAAGTGGTCATCACGAAAGATGAAACCACGGTAGTGAACGGTGCCGGAAATCCGGAAGATATTCAGGCCCGAATCAAGCAGATCAAAGCTCAGATCGAAAAGAGCACTTCTGACTACGACAAGGAGAAACTTCAGGAAAGACTGGCTAAACTGGCCGGTGGTGTGGCAGTACTCTATGTAGGTGCCGCCACGGAAGTGGAACTGAAGGAGAAAAAAGACCGTGTGGATGATGCATTGCACTCAACCCGTGCTGCCGTGGAAGAAGGTATTATCCCGGGTGGTGGCGTTGCGTTCATTCGCAGCATCGGTGTTCTGGATAATGTGGAAGTAAGCAATGAAGATCAAAGCACGGGTGTGGAAATCGTGAAACGAGCACTCGAAGAGCCATTGCGTCAGATCGCTTTCAATGCCGGAGTAGAAGGTTCCATAGTGGTTCAGCGCGTAAAAGAAGGCAAAGACGACTTTGGCTTCAATGCCCGCACCGAAACCTATGAGCACCTGAAAAAAGCCGGTGTGATCGATCCGACCAAAGTGGCAAGGGTTGCCATTGAAAATGCAGCCTCCATTGCCAGCATGGTGCTGACAACCGAGTGCGTCATTGCCGAAAAACCGGTTGAAGAAAGTGCACCTGCACCGGGCGGAATGCCGGGCGGCATGGGTGGCATGATGTAAAATGGCATCGATTTCAGCCACAACAGATACTAAAAAGGCACTGTCGTTCAGACAGTGCCTTTTTAATTATTCCCTTTTGAGATTCCGGATCGGGAGCACTTATTTTTTCTTGTGCTCGGGTTCCCCGGGTACCCGCACGTGCGACCAGTTTTCACCGTTCTTGATGCGGTAGAGCTGCATCTCACTGATGCCAAACTGCTTTGCAATCATTTTCATGTTGCTCGTCCGGTTCGGATCATAGATTTTTTCTTTAATGAAGCGAACCTGCTCGGCAGTGAGCTTATGACCACGGTCTTTCGTGCGGTTTTTTCTCTTCTTCCTGCCTTCGATGACGAAAGGATTCTTTTGCTGGTGCGCAACCATCTCGTCTTTCGTGGCCCATTTCAGATTGCTTACGTGATTGTTTTCCTTGTTGTAGTCGAGGTGAATCACGTACTGATCTTGCGGGCGTGGTGCCGGTAAAAATGCCTGTGCTACCAGTTTGTGAACGTAGTAGGTCTGACTGTGACCGGCCGGCCGGATATTCAATGTAGGATAACCGCCTAATTTTCCGCCTTTCAGGATTTTCCCGTCTTTGATTTTGTCACGATAACTGACAATGCGGCCGAAATTGGAAATTACATACTTGTTGCGCAATACTTCTTCGTCAAATGGAAGCGCCCTCCATTCTTCGTTTTTCAGAAATTTAACCATTTTGTTTTCCCCCTTTTGGTTAGTGAATAAATGAATTTTCTAAATATGCAAAGAAATTTAATATTTACGAAATCAACAAATAGTTCATAAATCTTTACCTCATTACATTATTTGGTGTATCAGGAAGGTGTACAGATGGAATGAGTGGTATACGAATTTAAGGAAAATGCAATCCAAATTAGATTATTTCCTGTGGATAAGTATTAAATATAATTAAATACTTCCAAGTACGGAGGATTCAATGATGTGCGCCCCGGCATTCTGCATCTTTTCCCGGGCCTTTTTATAATCGCCCTTTTCCACTTCCACGGGCCGGCTTGCATCCTCGATGAGGTAGCAGGTATAGCCCAGACGAATACCATCCATGATGGTAAAATATACACAAACATCCGCAGCGAGGCCGCTGACATAGATTTCATCGACATTGCGGGAGCGGAGATAGCCGTCAAGACCGGTGGAATTCTTTCCTTTCATATCAAAAAAAGCACTGTAACTGTCAATCTCGGGATTTATTCCTTTCCGGATGATGGCATGCACAGGCTCCTGATTCAGTGTCCCGGCCAACTCGGCACCGTGTGACCCCTGCACGCAATGTACGGGCCAAAGAATCTGCCTGATGCCACCCACCATGCCCTGCTCAAAGGCTTTTTTGTCGCCCGGCTGGTTCACCGCAAAACTCATATGTGTGGCAGGGTGCCAGTCCTGGGTGGCAACTACCACCGGAAAACGATGGGAGATATTGTTGATAACGGGAATGACCCGGTCGCCTTCGGGAACAGCCAGGGCACCACCGGGAAGGAAATCATTCTGTACGTCTACGATGATCAGTGCTTTCATGGAGATTTCTTTTTATTTCTTTTATCAGTTCTTCTCTTTTTTGAAAGAGCTGTTGAGATAAAGCTACACCATATTGCTTCTTTGTAGATAATAATTTAAACGGAGCCGGCAAGGTTTCCATTCGATTCCGTAAATAGCGGGCACTCTCCATAGGGTGGGGCAGGGCTTTCACTTTCTCTCCGCCTTTCATCACCCGGGTGCTCAGCGGCTCAAAGCGGTCTTCTTTGCTGATTTTCTCCGCTCTTCCGTCAAGAAAAACGGCCATTTCAGGACGGGCTTCATCCGCTTCATAAATGAGGTCCATTTTCATCTGCCCGGAGGCATCATAGAGCCGCCCACAGGCCTTGAATCCCGGAATGCTGGTCTTCTGTGGATTGTCACTGAGCTTGATGCTCGGCTTCCCGTTGATGCTCGACAGTTTGTAGACTCCGTCCAGAGCCGCATCGGGGCGCCCCACTATAAGGTTGGTGCCGATGCCGAATCCGTCAATAGGGGCTCCTTTTGAGAGAAGCTCACGGACGCTGAACTCGTCCTGCTGGTTGGATACGAGAATGCGCACTTCGTGCAGGCCCGCATCATCCAGCATCTGCCGGGCTTTTTTGCTTAACTCCAGAAAATCGCCACTGTCAAGACGGATCCCTTTCAATTTAAAACTGCTTTCTTTCAGGTCCCGGGCCAGCTTGATGGCGTTGGGAAGTCCCGAATGCAGCGTGTCATAGGTATCTACGAGCAAAATAGTGTTTTCGGGATAGAGCTCTGCAAACTTCCGGAAAGCCGTGTATTCGTCTTCGAAACTTTGTATCCACGAGTGTGCCATGGTGCCTGCCACGGGAATGTCGTATTCAAATCCGCTGAGGACATTGGAGCTTGCATCCGCTCCACCGATGATGGCCGCGCGGCTTGCCATGAGCGATCCGGTACCGTGTGCCCTGCGCATGCCGAAGTCAATAAAAGTGCGCTCGCCACAAAGCTCCCGTATGCGGGCTGCTTTGCTGGCAATGAGCGATTGATAATTGAGGAAATTCAGAACCAGGGTCTCTATCATCTGGGTCTCTATGAGTGTGCCGCTGACGGTAAGCACGGGTTCGTTCGGGAACACCAGCTCGCCTTCCCTGACACTGAATACATCGCCCCGGAATCTGAAATCGGACAGAAACTCAAGGAAGCGGCTTTTAAATCCTTGCGACTTAAGATAGGCAAGATCCACGGGATCAAAGCGGATGGATTCCAGCGCATTGAGCAGGTCATCCAGTCCGGCAAAGACGGTGAATGCCCCCCCGAATGGATTCTTACGGAAAAAATAATCGAAGCTTGCACGGTCATGCACGCGGCCATTGAAGAAATAGCCCTGAATCATCGTCAGCTCGTAGAGGTCGGTGTAAAGGCCGAAGTGCTTGTATTCCATAAGGGGTAAATATTCTATTGCAAATTTCGGCAATTGACGGCAGATTAAGCCGCAAAGTGCGTACTAAAAGCGGCCGGATTTGCGCAGATGCCATGCTTTGGCATATTTCAGATACACCTCAAAGGCCTGAATGCGGCAAAGCAGATAAGCAGCGTGTCCATCGAGGAAAGCAGCTTTTAAAACATAGCTTGAAAAAAAGCGCCACAGGGGATTGCAAAGCATATGAAGACGCAATGCCTTGCGCGAAACCAGTGATTTGGCAGCCAGACTCGAATAGCGGTTGATGCGCTCCACATGATCCGAAACGGAGTGATAGGAATAATGATAGAGATCGCCATTGAGCGCTTTGATTTCCTTTCGCATGACCTTTGTATCGGGGAGGAGTGTCTCGTGCACGGGGTCATCGCTCCACTTAAAAATCCGCCTGTCGAAGAGCCTTGTTTTGCGGTCGGGATAGTATCCTCCGTGCCGTATCCAGCTCCCGCAGTAGTTGAGCAGGCGATTCATGCTGTATGCCGGCCGTGTCAGTGCTTCTTTTTCGGAAATAATGGCGGTCGACAGCTCTTCAGAGAGGGCTTCATCGGCATCGAGAGAGAGGATGTAATCGAATTGTGCATTTTCGTTTCCGAAGTTTTTTGTCGGGCCGTAGCCCGTCCATTCCTTTTGTATGACACGGGCTCCGTATTCTTCGGCTATGGAGCAGGTCCGGTCATCCGAAAAACTGTCGATGATCAGTAGCTCATCGGCCACCCCTTGCAGCGACTGCAGGCAGCGGGCCAGGTTTCTCTCTTCATTTTTTGTGATGATAACCGCTGAGACCTTATTCATTCCGGTAAAGTATTTTTCCGTTGATGATGGTATAGAGCACCCGGGCCTTCCTGATATCCTCTTCCGGGCAATTCATAAGGTCTTTATCAATGATGGTAAAATCCGCTACCTTGCCTTTTTCAAGGCTTCCCTTCCATGGATCCATAAAGAGGCCGTATGCATTGACAAGCGTATAGCTTCGCAGCTCTTCTTCCCGTGTCTTTGCCTGCTCCGGAAAGAAAGCTTTGCCGTTCGCCTGCCTGCGTGTCACCCCCGCATATATATTGGCCATGGGGTCAAGGCGTTCGACCGGCACATCGGTGCCTTCCATGACCAGGACACCCCTGTCGATAAGATTGCGCCAGACATAGGCTCCCTGGCGGGCACGTTCTTCACCGAGACGCGCAATTACAAAGGGCGCATCGGAACTGCAATGGATGCTTTGCATGGCCGCTATGACGGGGAGGGCTGCAAAACGGGGCTGGTCATCGGGGGCAATATGCTGCGCATGTTCGATGCGCCATCGCAGTTTGCTGCTCTCCGGGTATTTGGCATATATTTGTTCATAGGCATTGAGCACCTCATGATTGGCCCGGTCACCGATGGCATGGGTGCAGAGTTGGTAGCCCTGTATGGCCGTTTTTTCTGCAATGCGGTAAAAGTCGGCCGTATCGATGGTTCGCTGACCCGTATTTCCCGGATCATCGCTGTAGGGCTCAAGCATCAGGGCGCCCCGCGAACCGAGCGCTCCGTCATAGAAGAGTTTTACGGAGTTGACAAAGAGGAATCCGGGCTTTGAGGCGTCATCGGGACGGACAGAGTCGAGATAGGTGATAAGCTCATCGGGCCGGCCGTAGAGCATGAGGTCGAGGCGAAGCTTCAGTCCCTTTTCTTTGTGATAAGCCCTTATCATCTTTATCTCTTCTATGGTACTGGCAGCATCATGAAAAGCCGTTATTCCGTTTTCCAGGCAATGGGCTTCGGCCAGTTGCAGGGTTTTCTCGAAGTCCGCTTTTTTCTCTTCCTCCGTGCGGCCTGCCAGATATTCTTCATATTTATCCGTGATGAGATACTCGGCATTCTCTTCGAATATGCCGGTGGCATGCCCGTTTTCGTCTCTTACAATCACTCCACCGGGCGGGTCCGGAGTCTCATCTGTAATGCCGGCTATTTCCATGGCTTTTTGGTTAACCAGGATGGCATGTCCGCTGGCATGGTGCAGAATGACGGGATGATCCGGAGAAATGGCCGAAAGAGGATCATGCACGGGAAAGCCTTTGATGCTTTTTCCGGGAACTTCATCCCATTTCTCCTGATGCCAGCCCCGCCCGCGCAGCCATTCACCGGCTTTGAGGCCTTTCAGCCGCTCCATGACCGAGTCAATGATCTCCCGGTAGGAGCGGGTATCGAGCAGGTTGAGCTCACGCAGGCTGCGGCCCATGCTCAAAAAATGGCCGTGCCCTTCAATGAGGCCGGGCAGCAAGGTCTCCCCGTGAAGCTCGATCATCCTGGTGCCGGGGCCTTTCATCTTCATGATCTCCTCATGGCTGCCCAGGGCCAGGATCCTGCCCTCACGCACGGCAAGGGCTTCATATCGGCCCGAGAGGCTGTCAAATGCATAAATCCGGGCTCCGCTGATGATCAGGTCTGCTTGCATGGAATCTTTTTTACACGCCCCGAATAAAAAAATGAAGAGGGCAGCTATTGAGAAGCTCAGTTTTCTCATAATGCGAATCTATAAAATATAGGTAAAGCGATGCGGCCTTTGCCCGGCTATTCTTCAGAGCGGCTTGCCTCAGTGAAAGAGGCTGTAATAAGCTTCCACATTGTCGAGATAGGCTCCGTCAAATCCGGCTTCAACGATGCGGTGCAGATACGATGAGTCATTGCCGTAAATAATCGACTGCCATGCCGGGTCTTCATAATCCACCCAAAATTCATCCGGATATCCCTCATATTTTTTCTTCAGCCAAGCCGGATTTCCGCGTTTCCACTCCGGCTGCCAGTAGTAGCGGTAGCGCTCGGCCGAGCCGATGCTGACATAGGCGATGAGCAGACGCCTGCCCCCGTTGGCCTTGAATCTGAGTTTTTCAAGATCAGAAGCATTGAGCGGCTCTCCGTCAATGAAAAGATCTATGATGATCAGATCGAAGTTGCTGCCCGAAAGCGCTGAAATAAGCGCCTCTTTCCGGCCAAAGGGAGCTCCGATATAGTAGAGATAATTGCGCGCATCGCTGAGCTTTTCTATGTCCGAGTTATTCTCATTCTCTACGAAAGCGGGAATTTCTTCGTAATAATAATTGCCGGGTGTTCGAGGGAAAGCCAGAAAACCCGAGTCGCGGCAGAGCGAGCGTGCCCTGCTCAGGTCGGAAGAGTCGTTCAGATAATCGGAGACAAGCACGGTTTTTACTCCTTGTAGCGCTGCCAGGAGCTGAAGTCGGTAGGCATCGGGGCTGTAAATGCCATTGAAAAAAAGCTCTTCCACGCCCATGCCGTCAATGGCTTCGAGAAAAAGAGGCTCCGTACCCTGTTCTGATTCCAGGTTTTTGTAGAGCAGTTCTTCTCCGTTTTGGGGGATGATGATAAAATCAGGATTATAACTGCGCGCATAGGCTGCGATGCTGCCGACAAATTCCTGCATGGCCAGTCCCGATTTCTTCGATTGCCTGTTTTTTGAGCAGGAGGCAAGTGTGAAAAGAAAAATAAAGGAGATAAGAAAAAGGGGTACATAAAATAAGCGCCCTGAGGACGAATGAACGGATTTATGATAATTGTTTTTGCGCATATCTGAGGTCAGGATAAAATATTATTTTATTTTTAATTTATCTTTTCGGCCACACTTTTGCATAGATTAACGCGGGCCGGAGCGGGCTTATTATGATCGTCTATACCTCATAGATGAGTTGCCACTTCTCCCTTTTCGTTGTGTTCATTTTATCGTTTTCCGGAATGAACGAAAACGCTTCTTCACCGTGCCGCCCAGGCGTTCCATTTCCGCCCTTATTTTATGGTTGTCTTCCAGCTCCAGGTGGCTGTCGATCCACTCCATCCCGGCATCCCGTGCCGAGTCGAGCATATGCTTTGCCAGCAGCACATCGATGCCCCGGCCCCGCAGATCTTCGCGGATGGCCCCGATCATCAGATCGAGTTGCTTTGTCTTTTTCATATGCTTTTTCATGGTGAAAATTCCGAAAGGAAGCAGGCGCCCGCCCGCTTTGCGGATACCGATGCTGGGATTGGGAATGCCGATGACCACCCCGGCCGGTTCTTCGCCATGGAGTACCAGCTTCACAAAGCGCGGATCGAGTACAGGCCAGTATTGCTTTGCCAGACTCTTCATTTCTTCTTCGCTCATGCGGGCAAAACCGTACAACGGCTCGAAGGTCTCGTTGATCAGTCGAAAAACCGGAAGGATATAGGGGCGTATCTCACTCTTTTTACGAAAATCAAGGACGCGGTACTTTCCGCTGCGCATCACCCTGTCGTAGACTCTTTGATGCAAATCGGGAATGGCCCGGGGAACCGGAAACTTGTACTCCACCCAATTGACATGGGCTTCATATCCTGCTCCTTCGATCAGTTCGGGCAGATACTCAAAATTGCACGGAGCGGCAATGACCGGCAGTTCATCAAATCCCTCAATAAGCGCACCCTGCGGGTCTTTGTCCGAAAATCCGTAGGGCCCGTTCACGTGGGTCATCCCCTTTTTTGCGGCCCAGACTTCCACATAGCGCAAGAGGGCATGGGCCACTTCCTCACTCTTTATACAGTCGAGGTTGAAAAAGCGGGCATCGCGCTGCTTCCATTCCTTGTTGAATGCATGGTGGATAATCCCCATGATGCGGCCGCAAAGCAATCCGTTGCGATAGGCGAGCGCCAGCGTAGTGTCGCAATGGGCATGGGCGCGGTTCTTTTCAGGATGGTAAAAATTCCATTCATCATGGTAAATGGGTGGCAGCCAGTTGGCATGTTCGCGATGCAGTTTCTCGGGCAGATAGATAAACTTCCTCAACTGCCTGCGGCTCGTCACTTCTACAATATCGATGGCCATCTTTTTTTGCAAATTTGGCTCAATGTCATAAAAAATTGAGAAAAGAGCGCGGGCAAATCAAGAGGGTGCTATGGAAAAGCACATGCATTTTCGGCAGTGTGACCCATCCTTCGGACTGATTTGCGGGAGAGTAAAATATGCAGAAGCCATTGATTAAGAGGAGAAAAAGGAAGGGAATATCTGTCATGACTCCGGCTCCTCCTGCATCAGGGCATGCAGGGGGAATGGCCGCCATGAACGGTGCAAACAGCAGAAGCCGGTGAATTTCGACTCTGAGTACATCTATATCAGCGCTCCTCTCAGGAAACGAGGGCTCTGCTTTCTTCGGCCTTCTGGCGGTTGTATTCAAATGCCAGATTCTTGTAGTTGACCATATCGATAATGGTCCCTATAAAGCAAAGCCCGGCTGTCAGGAAGTAGAGAATGCCCATTCCCACTTGTCCGATATAAAAGCGGTGAATGCCCGATATGCCGAGCAGGCCGATGGCCGCCAGAAGCAAAATGAGCTGCGGATCGACTCTCCGGCTTTGGTAGACGCTGATAAAACGCCTGAATTCTTCATCGTCCATATTGGCAGTTATGTTTTTCAGGTATTCCATTTCCTGAATGTCGGCAGAAGGGATCAAGAGGTAGAGGTCTCGTGTCATGATTGAGTGGCTTTTATTTTGAGTGAAAGCTGTAAGATTCGATGAAAAATAACGGCCAGGGCAAAGAGCGAGAGCGGATGGCTTTGCAAAGCAGCCGTTATCCGGCCCTGCAGGGCAAAGGAAATAGCATGGCCCAGTCCGCAGCCCGGACACCAGTTGATGCCCGCCAGTGCCAGCGGACAAATGCTAAAGTGGCTGTGCAGGGGATTGCTCAGGGCCAGTGCCAGCAATGCCAGCACCCAGAAAATCAGTTCCGGCAAAGAACTGCGAAACACAGGATCTTCGAAACGGATGGACAAGGGGTTGAATTTCATGGGATACTAAAAGTAAGAATTATTCTCAAAGCTGGCAATAAATTGCCGTTTCTGAAGGGGTGGAAGGCCTCCCTGCCGGAATGCCCGAAATATGCCCTATTCGCGATCCAGCTCTTTACGGATCATCTCCTGCAGGCTTTTAATCTCTCCGATCACATTCCGGTAGAAGATAAGAACAAACTTTCTGCCCGCTTTGATGCGCCAGAGATAGCTCAGAAAAAGATTCTTTTCTTCCTTGCTCAGTTTCATCGGGAGGTCCATCCCCACGATCTCTCCCTCGCGGTCGAAGTGAAGCCGTGGAGCAATGATATTGTTTATCTGCCGGAAGTAATTCCGCTGAAATTGCAATTCTTCGTATTCCTCTTCCAGTTTTCTCAGAATGTAATAGTCGTACTCATAGAGGGCAATGATTTTTTGCCGCAGTGTATCGTTTTTTATAATCTCCAGTCCTCTGGACTTGAGCGATTCATATCCCGAGCGATTTTGAAGAGAGATATAATCACGGGTAATGGTAAGGTAATTCAGGCGAAGCAGGCGAAGGTCCACCCTCTCGCCCCGGGCAGCCTGAATCCAATAATCACAAACTGCCAGTCCGCGTTCGTGGCCCTGCATGTTTTCATTGACATCCGCCAGGTCTTTTTTCAGGCCGTTGGATATTTCACTGAGAATCTTTTGAGCGGCAATGTGGTCCTTGCGGCCGTCATTCCAGTTGTTCAGCGCAAATGCAGCAATGATGGCGATAAACATGGTTGTAAATTCCATGGTATACTGCGACCATAGGGGGCTCTTAAAAAATTTCATAGTCAAATCTTTTTTTAAGCATCTCGAAGCCGCATGCAGCGGGGCTCCGGTGAAATCTCTTATTAAAAATAGAAAAAATGAAATTCTTGCAATCGGGGCTTCAGCGCCCGGGTTCATTGGCCTCTTTCCGCTCTTCGAAATTCAGATAAAGCGTCCTTCCTTTTTCGAAAGACAGATTTTTCCAGCGGACATGGTAAAGCAGCGTTGTGTATCTGCGGCTTTGGCAGGTTTCGGGATGAAAGAGGGCCTGCACCGAAACGGTGGTCCCGCTTCGGTCAATCTGAATGCGAAAACTTTCCTTCTGCCAAAGGCTGTCGCAGGGGTTGCCGGCCCGGTAAAGCGAATCGACATAGCGATAGATCTCGTATTTCCCCTCACTGCTGCGCAGCGTTTTAATGTCAAAGGCGGGGTCCGATGCATTGGCCTGTGCAAAGGAGCACACCGGGAGAAAAAGATAGAAAATCAAGATAAGTCCTCGGTTCATGCGCGCTCTTTGGCCATTTTAGCAAGTGCCCTTATAATTTCACCATTCTTTGCGGCATACTGATAACCCAGGTCATAGAGTTCTTTATAGGCTTTGCTCCGAATGCTGAAAGTGTTGTATTCAACGAGTTCTCCGGGGTTGATCATAAAATCTACGAGTTCCATATTTTTCAGACTGGATGCCAGGCGACCCAGCTTGAAAGTGCGTTCCACGATGGCGGCCATGGAATTGAGCTCGGAAGGGGGCAGCTCTTCCACGGGAGAGAGGAACACCCCGAGAAGTTTACGGCAGCGGTTCTTCAGCAAATCGGAGGGAAAGTGATTCATAATGCCTCCATCGAGATAGACGCCACCGTCCAATTCGACCGGGGTAAAGAGCAGAGGAAAGGCGCTGGAGGCAATGATGGCCTCGATCAGTGCTCCGCTTTCGAATACTTTCAAGCGGCCCCGCGTGATCTCGGTAGCCGTGACGAAGAGGGGCTTTTGAAGACTGCTGAAATCATTCTCCCTGAAGTAGGGCAGAAACTTCTTTTTCAGCTTCATGCCGTCTATAATGCCCGGCTTGAGCAAGGTGATGTGGTCACTTTTAAAAAAACGGGTTTCCTCAAAAAAATGATAGATATCTTCGGCCTTGTGGCCCGCATTGTGCAGGGCCCCCACAATGGCTCCTATGCTGGCCCCGGCCACGGCCTCCACTTCGATGCCTTCTTCTTCCAAAAACTTCAACACACCCACGTGTACCATGCCCTTCACTCCGCCACCGGACAAGACCAGTCCAAGGCCATAGGGTTTCTCATAACTTTCCATGGTTCAAATTTACGGGTAAAAAGCACTTTTTCAGCGCAGCAGACTCACATTTCCCTGATAGAGATGCTCGCGGCCGTCACGGGTGACGAATCGTATGTAGAGGATGTAGACCCCGGCCGGCTGACCGACTCCACCGTAGCTGCCGTCCCATCGCAGGGTTTCTTCGTTGCTGGCAAGCATCAGGTGCCCCCAGCGGTCGTATATGCGGGATTCCAGAATGCGGTATTCCCCGCCTTCGACAATAAGTTCGTCATTGATGCCGTCTCCGTTGGGGCTGAATGCCGAAGGAACGAAGAGCTGTTCTACACAGTCGAATTTATAGAGCGTAAAGCGATCGCTCGACTGACAGCCATTCGGATCGCTGGCGATCACTTCGTAAGTTCCGGCCTCAAAGACTTCGATCTCAGGCGTAGTCTCGCCCGTATTCCAAAGGTACGCGGAGCCCGGCAGGGCCCTTGCCCGCAAAATGAAGCGGTCGTTGCGGCATATGGAAGTGTCTGCCGGCAGCCGTACATGCAGGGTGTCAAATTCTGTAATGCGGATGGTATCGGCCGATACACAGCCATTGGAGGCCCGCAGCCAATACTCTCCGGCTTCCTGTATTCTGATGATTCTTCCGGTATCGCCCGTGCTCCACAAAAATGTATCGGCATTGGCATTGATGGCATCCAGGATGATCTCAAATCCGGGGCAGCGGTAGAGATCGGGACCGAAATTGATATATGGGGGTACGCGCACCTCGATTTGTACGCTGTCAAGCGCCATACAACCCCGCGCATCGCTGACCGTCACATGGTACGTGCCCGGACTGCTTACCGGCATGACGGGATCATTGCTGCCATTCTGCCATTGATAGCGGTCAAAGGTGCCGGGGTTCAGTACAAAGGGATCGCCCTGGCAGATCATCGTGTCATTACCAAGATCGGGCTCCGGATTGGGATAGACCTGCAAATTGAGGCGGACAATGCTGTCGCATCCGCTGCCGCTCGAAAGGGTATCATAATAGCTGCCACCCTGCGTAAGTACACGGTTGTCAAAATAATAAGCCCCGCCTTCGCATATTCCGGTATCAATGACAATGAGCTGTGTGCTGCCCACGCTTAGTTGCAGCGTGAGAATACTGTCGCATCCGTATACGGTCAGCGCGCTGTCCACATAGCTCCCCGAATTTTTAAGCCATTGCCCCCCGAAGAAGACACTGTCACCGGTGCAGATAAACTGTGAGCGGCTTTCCTCAAATACCGTGTGCACCGTCAGATCGAGGTGAACGATGCTGTCGCAGCCCGAGGCCAGGCTGAAGGTATCCGTGTAGTTGCCGCTCTGCGAGAGCATCCGGGTGCCGAAGGGGTAGAACGTCCCTTCGCAGATGGAAGCGGAGAGGTAATTGTTTATTTTCTTCAGTACCGAAAGTTCTGTTCTTACAATGCTGTCGCAGCCAAAGCGCGTAGTATAAATATCCGTATAGCTGCCACTTTTCGTTTGCCAGGCGCCACCGGCATAATAGCTGCTCCCTTCACAAATCTCTGCCTGCACGTCCGTACTTTTCACCGGATGAACAACCAACTGATGGGCAATCACGCTGTCGCAGGCTCCGGAAGTGGCAAGGGTATCGTAGAAGGTGCCCGGAGTGCTTCGCCAGGCATTGGCAAGGAAGAGGGAGTCGCCTTCACAGATTTCATGAAGGCGGTTGATGAGCGTGACATTGGAAACGGTCAACTGTGTGATGACCACACTGTCGCAGCCCCGGGAGCTCGCAAAGGAGTCCGTGTAAGTTCCGCTGACTTTTTGCCAGGCACCGCCTGCAAAAACACTGTCGCCATTGCAGATATACGCATTGATTGTCAGCGATTTATTTGGATGGAAGTATAGCTCCGTAGTGACTATGGAATCACAGCCATGAAGCGTTTGCAGCGTATCGCGGTAAGTGCCGCTGCTGCTTTGAAAAGCTCCTCCGGCCCAGAATTGCGAGCCTTCACAGAGGTCGATGCGCTGTGTGATTTTGGGTGTGGGATAGATGTAAAGTCCCGATGGATCGGTAAAACGGAGCGATGCCGGCCAGTCGCTGTACACCGTATCTTCTTCACCGCTCACATTGACCAGAATGGCCTGATTGTCGAGATAGCGGCCTCCGTTTATCTTCTCGGAAAGTTTCACACGTATACGCACCGAGTCGATACCATGGGGGAGGGTCATGTTGTAGATAAAGAGCTGACTTTGTCCCACTCCGGTTCCCGGATTAATGATGCCGCCCGGGTAGTGTTCGATGGCCGTGATACTAAGTTTCGGATGCAACTTGTCGTAAAAGCCGACAAAAGGCATGACCTTTCCGCTGCGGTTGGCAATTTTAAAGGTGATGCTAAACTCTTCGCCCGGACAAATGGCCTCAGGTGCAAAGCTTTTCTGCATCTCTACCTTGTACGGACAGGAAGAGCCGTCTTCCACGGAAGCAAAAAGAGAAGTATCAGCCGAAGCAAACTGCCCGCTGCCGGGATCGACCCGATAATAAACTCCGTTTCCATAGGCAAAGAGCTCACCAAAAGCATTGAAAAACAGCGAATTCACATCCACGGATGCCAGTGCCGGCCCGGCCGGACTCACCAGCCCCGTAGCCGGATCGATGCTTGAGAGGCGCCCGCTGTTTTCATCGTATCCATAGCAGACATTGCTCCAGGGGTCGAAGGCTATGTCCCCGAATACAGGCATGCCGGCTGCGCCACCGCTGTATTGCAGATTGGCACTTTGAATGATTTTTGCTTTCCGCGAGCCCACATAGAGGGTGACGATGGCGCCCGACCGACCGCAAATGACGTAGAATCCCGCGGTGTCGATGGCCCCGGCTTCGTAGCTGCCCGGGGGGAGGCTTCCCTGAATATCCATGAGCGATCCCTGACCGTTGGCATAGAGCCGTACTACCTTTCTCAGGCGATTGTCAAAGGCATAGATAAAATGATCGGCAAAGCGATAGCCCGTGGCATCGAGACTGTCCGTGTGAATGCTGATGCTGTCATGGGTCATGGTCGTGTCGAAATCGATGAGGGTGATGTATGTGGAGTCGCCCGGTGAGTAGCGGGACATGTAAAACCGGCTGACACAGGGATACTCATTGGCGCAATCGCCTTTTTTGATTTCTATCGAATCCCGCAGCAAGGTACATCCGTTTTGTATGCCCTCGACATAATAGCTGCCAAAGCCGTCAGGAGGCAGGTTGAGGAGCACATTGACGGCTTGAAAGGATTCGAAGCTGTCGGGGCCGGTCCAGTGGTAGCTCGTATTGAGCGGGCCGTTGGCATTGAGCGTGAGATTGTCGCCCACGCAGAGGGGCGGAACCGCAGCGATCAGGTTGCGATTGTCTTCTTTCGGGTAAATGAAAGTATAGGTGCTGTCATCAATCTTGATCGTAGCCGGATCATCCGAATAGATGGTGTCGGAAAATAAGTTGGGCAGGTCGCGCAGAATGCCCTGCGAGCCGAGGGACACGCCTCCGCTCATGGCAGAATCTACGGCCACCCGCACATCAATGATGTTCGTATCCGGTGGAAGTATCATATTTTCTATGCCCAGATAACTGCTGCCGGGCCCGCTGGAAGCGGCCAATGTACCCCCTTTGAGGCTGCTGATCTGAACAATCGTGAAGGCTGCGGGAAGTTGGTCATAGAGATCCACATTGAAAAGAGTGTCATTGAGCACATTGCGAATTTCGTAGCGCAGGGTAAAGGTGTCGCCCGGGCAAACCGATGCCGGCAGCGAGCTTTTTCCCAGTTTGATGGTATAGGGGCACGAGCAGCCGTCCTGCCGCCCTGTGGCGGGCCCGTTGGCCACCAGCGTGGCTGCTCCGGTGGGTATGTCGAAGCGGTACATTTTGCCGTTCATGTAGGAGTACAATTGCCCGTAAACATCGAAGAAAAGTGCTCCGGAGCCGGTATTGGGCTCGTAGGTTCCGTAGGCATCCACGGCACCGGTCTGCGGATCGATGGTGCAGAGCCTTCGCGTGTTGTAGTCGTAGCCGTAGAGGTTGGCATTGAAGGGATGATAGGCCACATCGTAAAAAGTCGGGTTGCCATTCACATTGCCCGTGTAGTAAAGCTGCACATTCCCCAGTTGTATGGCAGTGGGTCCCGTCACATCGTAGTGCACGATATAGGCCGGGTTGCCGCCTACCAGACTAAAGATGCCCCCGCTGTCTACATCGCCCGAAACATAGGCCCCCGGAGAGGGCAGGTTGGGATTGCCCATCAGTTGGTAATTTCCGTTTTTAAACATGCGGATAATCTGATTCTGTGCGGTTTCGAGGCCGTAGATGAGATTGTCTTTGCGGTTGTACCCCACAGAATTGATGATGGCGCTGTAAATCACAAAAGGCTGGAAAGTAACGAACTGGGTGATGACTACGAGCTGAAGGTCGGTTACACTCGAACCCGAAGCATCGGTGGCGAAATAGTAGGAGCCGTCACACGTGAAAGTGTCATTCTGCCCGTAACTACGCTCGGGCAGGAGCAGAGAGAAAAGAAGGATAAAGAGATAAATGGGTCTCACGATAGGGGCGGCTTTGGAATAAATTTAAGCATTGGGGCTCAATCGGGGGCTTTTTGGCAAATTAAAAATGCTTAAAATCAAGATTTTCAGTTATTTGTAACATGTAATGCTCCGCTTCTTCAGCATTCCTCCACTTTCAGCAGATAACCCCTCGCTTCGAGTACAGTCACCTTTTTTCCTTTCTCGATGTACTCTCCGCCCGTGACGGCATCGTAGACTTCATCCCCGATCTGCACTTTGCCGCCCGGGCGCAGGTCGGTCATGGCCACACCCGTTTTTCCGCTCGGATTATCTTTTGTGAAGAGGTCGCTTGTGTAGCCGTGTTCGGCTTTTTCTTCATCGCTGAAGACCAGTGCGCGGGTGAGTGGATTGCTATGCAGGCGCGAACCCAGGAAAAAGAGCAGGGCAATGGTGAACAAAAGGGCAAGGAGCACCACCGTGACGGCCTCGCTGATCTGTCCGCCCGGTACTCCGTGAAAGTCGAAGCGTACATTCTGAACCAGACTGAGCACCAGTCCGCCAAGGGTAAGGATAATGCCCGAGATACCGGCCACACCGAAGCCCGGGATGACAAAGATTTCGGCTGCAATCAGGAGAATGCCGATAACGAAAATCAGGATTTCCCAGTTTTCGGCCAGGCCGTCAAGATAGAGCGGAGTGAAGTAGAGGACGGCCGCACTGATGGCCGCTATGAGCGGAAAGCCGATGCCGGGCGACTGCAGCTCAAAGAAAATACCGAAGAAAATGACCGTTATCAGCAGGCCGCTCACCACCGGATCGGTTAGAAAGCGGATAATGCGGTCGACAGCAGTCAGCCGGAATTCTATCACTTCCGCATTTTCCAGATGCATGTAATCGAAGATATCTTCTTCCCGCTCAACGATGCGATTGCAGTACCCCAGTTTCAGGGCATCTTCGGCCGTCAGAGTCAATATTTTTCCGGAATCGATAACCCCGGGGATGTAAACATCCGGATTGACCATCGCTTCGGCTATGTCGGGGTCCCGGCCCGTAGACTGTGCCGTAGCCCTGAATTTCTCACGGAAATAGCTTTGATATTTTTCACCGGCTGCTCCTCCTTCGCCTGTCACTACCACGGCTGCCCCGATGGTGGCTTCTTTTTTCATAAAGATGCTGTCGCAGGCTATCGAGATGAGGGCTCCGGCTGATGCCGCATTGTTTTCAATAAACACCAGGGTGACGGCATCGCTGTTGAGCAGGCGCGTACGCATGCGGTCGGCCACATCCACGGCCCCTCCGTAGGTGTCGAGGGTAAGCAGGATAAAGTCGGCATGCATGGAGTCGGCCTCCTCCATCGCACGGTTAAACTTGCGCTCGGCCGGAGGCATGATGGCTTCACGTATGGAAAAGCGATAGACGCGGGGGCGCAGGGTGTCCGTGCCGGGGGCCTCCCGGGCCGCCAGCGATTGTACTATAAGCCCTACACTGAGCAGGGGAATGAGGATACGGAAGGCAATGGACTTCAGCACGCTGCGTTAATTTTACGTTCAATTGGCATATGCCGCCTAAAATTACATGATTATGAAGCTTCTTACTGCTATTTTTCTGCTTTTCCTGAGCATGGGTGAAGTTTCCGCCTCTTTTTCACCGGATTCCATCAGCTATTTCATGCAAAACGGCATTCGTGTGGTCATTCATGAAGTCGAAAAAGGGGAGACCCTCGAAGGAATCTCCCGGAAATATGATGTGCCCGTCTCCGAAATCCTCAAATACAACCCGGGTGTGAAAAACGGTATCATCCGGGATGGACAGATCCTGAAAATTCCAAGGATCAAAGGCCGGGAGCAAAGCAAGGAAGCATCCTGGGTGATTCATACCGTTCGGAAAGGGGAAACGCTTTACAGCCTTTCGAAAAAATACAATGTGCCCATCGGCCGCATTGTAAAGCTCAACAGCGGCCTGAATCCCGATCGTCTGCGCGAAGGGCAAAAACTGAAAATCCCCACAGAGCAATCGGCTGCCGGAGAGGAGAAGAGCATGACGGCAGACCCGGAGGAGCCGGGAAACACTGCCCCCGGGTCCGAAACGAAGAAAGACGAATATATCTACCACATTGTGGAAGCGGGCGAAACCATGTACGGAATTTCGAGGAAGTACAAGGTGAAAGTGACGGACATTATGGACTGGAACGGACTTCAGTCCTTTGATATCGAAGTGGGGCAGCGCCTCATCGTGGGCAAAGCGAGCGAAGAAAAGAAAGAAAAAACAAAAGGGGAGGTGCCCGGCACGGAGGAGATGAAGAAGGAAGAAGAAGGCCGGAAAGAAAATAAGAAAGAAGAGGAAGTGAAGTATGAAAAAGATGAAAGTTTCGAGGCACCTGTCAATGAACTTTCGCTGGAATACGAAGAGGTAAAGAGCACGGGAAGCTATAAAGAGGAAAATGAAAAAGCCGTCACACGCTGGATGAAAGACGTGGAAGGGTTTCCGGCTTCGAAAGGATATTTCGCCCTGCACCGCACCCTGCCGATCGGTACCATCCTGCGGGTCGAAAACCCGGTGAACGGGCGATATGTCTATGCCAAGGTCATCGGGCACCTCCCGCAAAGGGAAGAAAACAAGGACATACAAATGAAACTCCCCGAATCGGCCGGCAAAGAGCTGAAAGCTTTTGATGACATTGCCTTGCTTGAAATTTACTATTTAAAGGAAAAAAAGGGAGGCAAATGATATTATATTTGCCGCCATGTGGTATAAAAACATCCTCGAGACCATAGGCAATACGCCTCTTGTCAGACTCAACCGGATTTGCAGCGGACTTCCGGGAGACTTTCTGGTTAAAATAGAATCATTCAATCCGGGCAACTCGGTGAAAGACCGCATGGCGGTAAAAATCATCGAAGATGCTGAAAAAGCCGGGCTGCTGAAACCGGGGGGCACCATCGTGGAAGGTACCTCGGGAAATACGGGCATGGGCCTGGCCCTGGCAGCCATCGTCAAGGGATACAAATGTGTATTCACCACCAACGACAAACAGTCCAAAGAGAAGGTCGATATCCTGAAAGCACTCGGAGCCGAGGTGATCGTCTGTCCCACGGACGTGGCAGCCGATGACCCGCGCAGCTACTACTCGGTAGCTAAAAAAATAGCCGAGGAAACGCCCAATGCCTTTTATGCCAATCAATACCACAACCTGAGCAACCGACAGGCACACTACGAGTGGACCGGCCCGGAAATATGGGAGCAGACGGAAGGAAAAATCACACACTTCATTTCGGGTGTGGGCACCGGAGGCACCATCAGCGGGGTGGGGCGATTTCTCAAAGAAAAGAACCCGCAGATTCAGGTTTTGGGCATTGACGCCTATGGCTCGGTGCTGAAAAGCTACCACGAAACGGGCGTCTTTGACGAAAGCAAGATCCACGCCTATGTGACCGAAGGCATCGGAGAAGATATCATTCCGGAAAACATTGATTTCGAGGTGATTGACCATTTCGAAGCGGTCACGGACAAAGACGGAGCGATCATGGCACGCAGGCTGGCCCGCGAAGAAGGCATTTTCGCAGGGTACTCGGCCGGATCGGCCATACAGGGCGTTTTGCAGATGAAAGACCGCTTCAGGGCAGGCGACCTGGCTGTGATCCTGCTTCACGACCACGGCAGCCGCTATGTCGGCAAGATCTACAACGATGAGTGGATGAAAGAAATGGGTTATCTCTGATTTCTCTCCGCTGACGCGATGGCTGCGTGATATTTGCCCGCCAGTTGCCGCTGCCTCAGCGCTTCGTAAAGGGTGACGGCACATGCCACACTGATGTTGAGACTTTGCACCATGCCCATCATCGGTATGCGGAAATTTTGGTCGCTGTATTTTCTCATTGCTTCACTGATTCCGTGCGTTTCATTTCCGAAGACCAGGGCCGTGCTTTCCGTGAGATCGAGTTCATAAAGGGAAGGAGAAGCATCCTCTCCCAGATAAGTGCCCCATATCCGCGCATAGCGCTTCTTAACCTCCTCCATACAGCTCGGGGTATCGCTAAATACATGCAAATCGAGCCACTTGACGGCACTGGCGCTCATGCGCTTGCTCTCGTACCACTGAAGAGAGAATGAATCGTGGATGATATAGACATGCCCCACACCGGCCGCATCGGCCGTGCGCAGGCAGGCATAGATGTTGTGCGGATCGTTCACATTCTCGAGAACCAGGCCCAGGTCGGGCTGGCGCAGGCGTTTCATCCGTTCTATCTTGGCGGCTCTTTCCGGAGTCATATGGAGTAAACATATAAACTGAAATCCAAAGAAACAAGTAAAAGAACAGCCCCCGGCCACAGGAGCCTAAGATTTCCGGCAGGCGCTTTCGGATAAATTCAGGCAATGGGAAATGGGATGTTCTCAATAGGCCATAATTGCATTTTGCAAGCAGGCCCGTCCGAAACACTGACCGGGCGAGGTGAGCAAAAAAAGCACTTCGCATGACAGCTTTCGCAGATCCGGATACATCATATTCTGGGCAAACCGGAGTGTGAATACCGGTCCGGGTGGCTTGGAAGATGGCTGGCATCCTAATTTAAAAAATAAGCCCTACCGAAGCAGGGCTTGAGGTTTTTAAACCTGCGGCATATAGCCTTATTGTGAAAAGATTTCAAATGGATAAAATCTTCAATGGCAAAGTTAAATCAAAAAGAACTTAAAAACAATGGATAAAGTGTTTTTATAGGTTTATGAAAATCAGTAAGTTCGTTCTTATAACCAACCTAACGCTGCTATGAGTAAAATTCTGGGACTTGATTTGGGTACTAATTCTATTGGGTGGTTTCTGATAGAATTAAAAGAGCACCACATAAGTTTGCGGTGCTCGAGAGTCAAAACACTCTTCGGCTTTTTAGCCTTG
>WFPF01000120.1 GCA_015487695.1 Chitinophagales bacterium | reverse complement strand
TTCACACTTAGTATGTAAGATTTATATTTCCTACTTTTCAATTTTTACCCTCTCATGTCAAAAAAAACAACGAAGAAACAAGCCTTTTGGGCAGCCAATCCCGGGATCGGGAGCCCCCTATAAAAAGAAGGCCGAAATCATTAAAGTTTTTCGAGCAGTTCCTTTGCCTCGCTGATGTATCCGGGATCATCGGGGGTGATGGCTTTCATCTTCATGATTTTGTTCAGCACGGCCCGGGCATCTTCTTTGCGCCCCATGGATTTGTAAGTTTTGGCCAGGTCAAGATAATAGAGAATGTAGTCGGGGCGCAGGTTGATGGCTTTGTTGAAGCAGGCCACTGCCGTTTCGTAGCTGGCCTTCGGCATGCCTCCGTATATCATTTTGATCATAAACATTTTGGTAGCCCCGAGGTCTTTAACTCCGGCATGCCATTTCCCGAGGAGGTGCCAGGCCCCGGCATGGTTGCGATCGAGTTTCAGCGTTTTTTCCGCGTATTTTTTTATGTCCTTCGATGCTTCTATTTTTTCTTTCGTTGGCGAAATCTCGGCAATACGCCCCATGGCCACACCCATGGCATAGTTGGCCTCCACGTCATTGGGGTCGATGGCCAGCGCACGTTCGGCATAATCTCTGGCCTGATTGTAAAGCCTGACTTTCTCGTCACCTTCGCTCCGGAATCCTTCGCGGCTCGAGAGGTAGCTCGCCCGGGCAAGCGCCACAATATTTTTAGGGTCCTTGGCTATGACCTCCTGGAAGACTTTTAATGCTTCGCCTTCTTTAAATTGCTTTTCAAGGGTTTCGGCCTTTTGCAGCAGCTCGTCAGTTGATTGTGCGAATGAAATCATCGCAAAGGCCGTGAGCATGGAAAATAAGAGTGCTTTTTTCATCTCGTTTGCTTTTCGCGTAAAGATAAAAGTTTCATTTTCCTTTTCCCTGCAGAATGGTGAGCAGGGTGTAAATCATCACTTTAAAATCAAGCGAGAGCGACATGTTCTCAATATAGAGCAGGTCAAATTTCATTCTGGAAACCATTTCTTCCACATTTTCGGCATAGCCGAATTTGACCATTCCCAGCGAAGTAAGGCCGGGTTTCACCCGTTGGAGATGTTTGTATGCCGGAGACCTTTTCATGATCTGATCGATAAAATACTGGCGTTCGGGGCGGGGGCCCACCAGCGACATTTCACCTTTGAGGATGTTGAAGAACTGCGGCAACTCGTCCAGGCGCCATTTTCGCATAATGCGTCCCCAGGGAGTAATCCGCGGGTCCCTTGTGGTTGACAGCCGGGGACCTTCTTTCTCGGCATCTACATACATCGATCGGAATTTGTAGATCAGAAACGGCTTGCCACCCTTGCCGATGCGCTCCTGCTTGTAAAATACCGGACCCGGAGAGGAAAGCTTTACGCGGATGGCAATGTAGATCAAAAGGGGCGACAAAATGAGGATAGCCGCAAAGGATGCAAAAATATCGATGGCCCGTTTGATCACCTTCTGATACGGAGGCATCATATCGGGGTAAATCTCAATCAGCACGGCTCCCCGTACATCCCGCATCTTCACCGAGCCGCTTAAAATGTCATACATATCGGGTATGATTTTTATAATCACATCCGATCCGGCCAGATTATTGATGATTTTGCGAAGCAGCGGATGCTCGCTGCTTTCTACGCTGATGATCACTTCATCCACCTGATAGTCTTCAATGATCCGGGGGAGCTCGTCAATGCGGCCCAGGGAAGGCAGATAGCGCCCAAGTTCTTTTCCTGATTTTTCCCCGTTGCTGTTGATATATCCTATAAACTGATACCCCAGAGAATAAGGCTTCTCTGTAATCTCACGATACAGCTGCACTGCCCGTTCATTCCCTCCGATCACCAGGGTTTTATATCCCACCAGTCCCTTCTCGATTTGCTTTTTGGCCAGCGACAACTGGATATACCGAAAGAGGGTGGTGATGATAAAATGAGCCGATAGCAGAACGGCAAATGACAAGTAATAATCGCGGTAGGTGTGCACCCTGTCGTCAAGGAGAAAAACAAAAAAGATGAGCACACTGCCGATGAAGGATTGAAGGAGGGTCAGCCCGAGCTCCTGAAGCCGTGATTTGCGATAGATATCGGTATAGGTTCCAAAAAGGACATAGAGAACAATCCAGCAAAGAGGAATGAGCAGCACAGCCAGAAGAAAGTTTCTGTCGCTTAGGTAATTGATCTCCGAAAGCCGGTGCCCCTCAATGCTGATTTTCCGAAAGCTATAAAGAAGGGTCCATGAGAGCACGGCTGCCAAATAGTCCAGGATCAAATACGCTGCTGTACCCAGTTTTCTGTTTCTCCGCATGCTTTTCGCCTTCTACAGATGGACAATTTTAATATTGTCAAAAAAGAAAGTGGCCTCCTCCGCCCCGGCCGGAAGATTGGACGAGAATACCAGACGGTAGTCTTTGGCCTTATTGGCAATTACCTCTTCGGTCAGGTCAATATAAATCTTGTTCCATTGGTCTTTGGCCGTGATGGTGACGGCATACACCGGATCAAGGCCCGTACTCTTGCCCGCGAGGAGGCTGACATTGAAGCGAAGCGAAGATTTATAGTCCATTTCCAGATAAATCCTTCGCCCGTCCTGGGGCAGTTGAAAGGCACTGCTCGAGGTGGCCAGTTCATTGTTGAACGCATCCAGGCGTACCACTCCGCTCCAGTTGCCCTCAAACACTTCATTCCGGATCGATGTTCTGTTCATATTGGTAAAATCGATGCCAATCTCAAAATCCTCAAGAAGAGGAAATTTGAGCCCGTCTATATACTTAAGAGATGGAAAGACGGTATCTACCGTTGCAGGGGAAGGAGAAAAATCAATGGAATAGTGGGTATAAAAAGGATAGACCTCTCTGATACCGCTTATCCCGTCTTTTTTTATTCCGGGCATCAGGAGCAACTTTCCGGGGCCTGATGTGATGACCGGCACCCGTGCCGGAAGCTGAAAAACACCCAACACTTCATCATCCAGATAGACCCATGCATCCGTAATATTCTCGCTGGCCGATCCCTCTGTGGCTTTATTGGTGCGTAGCTCAAAAGGTTTGATGTAGATATAACTCGGCACTTCGGCCCGGTAATTACAGGCAGCAAGGAGGGCTAAAAGGAAAATCAGGAGGAATAATCTCATGGTGGACGATACTTCGTTCGGCATATTGGAATCAGCGCAAGCTGGCGAATCCCTGCAAAGTTACTTTTTTTTGGTCAGGAAGAATGCTGCTAAACGTGCAATTGCCGTGCTCAATTGCCTGATATTCGTAAATTTGCAACCCTATGACAAATCGCAGCGCTGCATACTATACCCTGGGGTGCAAACTCAATTTTGCCGAGACCTCTACCATCAGCCGGCAGCTGGCGGAGCGGGGCTATCGCAGCGTTGATTTTGAGGAGCGGGCCGATGTCTATGTAATCAATACCTGCAGCGTTACCGAGCATGCCAACCGAAAGTGCCGGAATATCATCAACCGGGCGCTGGCCATCAATCCCGAAGCTTTTATTGTCGTGCTCGGCTGCTATGCCCAGCTGAAACCCGGAGAAATTGCCGGCATGGAAGGGGTCGACCTGGTGCTGGGAGCCGGAGAAAAATTCAAACTGGCCGATCATTTGCAGGATCTGAGCAAGAAGGGACAGGCCGCCTATCATGCCTGCGACATCCAGCGGGTCGATTCTTTTTATGAAAGTTTTTCGCTCAGCGAAAGAACCCGTTCCTTCCTGAAGATTCAGGATGGCTGCGACTACAATTGCAGTTTTTGCACCATCCCACTGGCCCGCGGAAAAAGCCGCAGCAACCGGATCGAAAATGTGGTAAAGAGCGCCCGGCAGCTGGGGCGCAAGGGTGTGCGGGAGATCGTACTTACGGGAATCAACACCGGTGATTTCGGCAAAGGCCTGCACGGTGGAAGGCAGCGGGAGATTACTTTCCTCGACCTGATAAGAGAACTGGAAAAGGTGGAAGAAGTCGAGCGCTTCCGGATTTCTTCGATCGAGCCCAACCTGCTGAGCAAAGAAATCATTGATACGGTAGCCGCTTCCAAACGCTTTGTCCCTCATTTTCACATTCCCCTCCAAAGCGGCAGCAATAAAATCCTGCGGGCCATGCGCAGGCGCTATCTGCGCGAGCTCTATGCCGGACGGGTCACTCAGATAAAAAAGATCCTGCCGCATGCCTGCATCGGGGTGGATGTAATCACTGGTTTCCCGGGCGAAAGCGAGGAAGACTTTCTCGAAAGCTATCACTTCATCCGGGAGCTGGATGTCTCCTATCTTCACGTCTTTTCTTACTCTTCCCGGCCCAACACTCCGGCTGCTGCCATGCCCGGACAGGTTTCAGCTGCCATCAAGAACGAACGCAGCACGATCTTGCGCAGCCTCTCAGAGAAAAAATTGCGACAATTTTACAGCCGGCAGCTGGGTAGTACACGGCCGGTACTCTTCGAAGGAAAAACAGAGGCCGGAATGATCAGCGGATACAGCGACAATTATATCAAAGTGCTGCTTCCTGAAGAAGACGCAGTGAAAAACCAAATCCTGCCGGTCCGCTTTAGTGAACTCAGCCCGGAAGGCCTGATGCTCGGAAAAATCCACGAAGCCGTAACTTTATAAACAATTATGATTCTACTCCGAGCCTATCCTACCCTCTCCGACCTGCTGTACGACCTTTTTGGTGTCGACATTCCCCTGGGCATTTACAGTTTTGGCTTTTTCGTAGCCCTGGGTTTTCTGGCTGCCACCTATGTCGTCTGGCTCGATCTGAGAAGAAAAGAGAAGATGGGCATTTTTGAGGGAGAGCAGGTGAAAGTAGTAATCGGGAAAGCTGCCACAACACAGGAGCTCATCAGCAATGCCCTCTTTGGTTTTGTATTCGGGTTCAAGTTGCTGGCCATCCTTTTCCACTACAAATCCTGTGTGGCCGATCCGCAGGGCTTCATCTTTTCGCTGGAAGGTTCTGTCTGGGGCGGACTGGCCGGTGCTGCCCTGGCGGCATACCTGCGCTACCGCGAGAAAGAAAAGCAAAAACTGCCGGTTCCCAAAACAGAGATCGTACGCATTTATCCCTCACAGCGATTGGGAGATATCGTGGTGATTGCAGCCGTTGCCGGTTTCCTCGGGGCCAAAATTTTCAACTTCCTCGAAGTGCCTTCCGATTTTGAGGCGTTTCTTCGCGACCCGGGTCGAAATCTCTTCAGCGGCCTGACCATCTACGGAGGGCTGGTGATGGGCGCTGCTGCCGTCATCTGGTATGCCCGCAAGCACAAAATCAAGATTCTGCACCTGGCCGACTCGGTTTCTCCCGGGCTCATGTTGGGCTACGGCATCGGGCGCATCGGTTGTCATGTCTCGGGCGATGGCGACTGGGGCATTGTGAACACACACCCCAAACCCGACTGGCTTTCGTGGCTGCCCGACTGGCTGTGGAGCAACCATTATGCCCACAATATTCTGGGAGAAGGAGAGAAAATAGCAGGCTGTGCAGGGCCCTATTGCAGCCAGTTGAACCCGGGAGTCTACCCCACGCCCATCTACGAAACCTTCATGGCGCTCATCATTTTTTCAATCCTCTGGGCGTTGCGCAAGAAAATGCCCGCTGCAGGCATGCTGACAGGCCTCTATCTGATGCTCAACGGCATCGAACGTTTTTTAATCGAGCTCATACGGGTCAATGTCAAATACGATCTTTTCGGCCTGCATCCGACCCAGGCCGAGATCATTGCTCCCATCTTCTTCTTGGCCGGTGCATTCCTGATGTGGTGGAGCTACAGGCATCCCGAAAAAAGCAATTCGATCTAAAGAAAAAAGCTCCGGACAGCATGCCATCCGAAGCCTTCCGTGACTCCACCAGGACTCGAACCTGGAACCTACTGCTTAGAAGGCAGTTGCTCTATCCGGTTGAGCTATGGAGCCGTTCTTTGCGGAGGCACAAAATTAATACATGCTTTCCACAAATACCATTGTCGCGGGATCAATATTATCTATCCCATTTGTACGAAATTTAGCTTAAAATTCAAGCCATGGCCCCCACTTTATTTGACCCCGAGCCCCTGGAAGAATCGCCCCGCGTGGATGTGAAGATCGAGGCATCGTGGAAGGAAGTACTGAAGGACGAATTCGGCAAGGATTACTTTGGAAAGATAAGAGAAAGCCTTCGCGCAGAAAAAGCAGCCGGAGCCGTGATATACCCCAAGGGCTCCCAGATCTTCAACGCTTTCAACCAGACACCCTTCGAGCAGGTGCGCGTGGTCATTCTCGGGCAAGACCCCTATCACGGACCGGGGCAGGCCCACGGCCTTTGCTTTTCAGTACAGGACGGGGTAAAGCCTCCTCCTTCCCTGGTAAATATCTTCAAAGAAATAGAATCAGATACCGGCATTGAAATGGACAAAAGAAATGGCAACCTGGAGCCCTGGGCCCGCCAGGGTGTTTTCCTTCTCAATGCCATACTTACGGTGCGGCATAAATCGCCCGCATCGCACCGCAATCTGGGCTGGGAAACATTTACCGATGCCGTGATTCGAACCCTGTCGGAACGGAGGGAAAATCTGGTATTTATGCTTTGGGGAAGTTTTGCACGAAGCAAGAAAGTCTTAATCCGTGCCGACCGCCATCTCATACTGGAAGCACCGCACCCTTCACCTTACTCTGCAAGTTCCGGATTCTTTTCCTGCCGGCATTTCTCAAAGGCCAATCAATACCTGAAAGCCCACGGAAAAGGAGCAATCGACTGGAAGCTATAGCTCTATATTTTCAGGAGCAAAGAGGTCATACTTTCTGCGGCTCACCAGCAGCCGGCTGCCCTCGTCCCTCACCTTGCGGTATCCGAGCAGGTGCAATATTTTCAGGGGATACCACCGGGCTATCTTTTTATTGACCCGCACCGTCCACTTGTCCCGCTTGCAGCGTTTTATTCCCGGAAGGAAAACGATCCACTTGCGGGGCATGGTAAGACGCAGAAGCAGGGATACAAGCAGCCAGAAAGGATTGATTTTCCGGATGATAAAAAAACCGTCATTGCCCTGCTCCTGATAAAGGGGCATAAAGATGCGTCCGCTTATCGGAGCATACACAGCCTCGCCATTGCTGTAAGCCAGCAACTCTCCCCTGCCTATGGGCTTGAAGTTGAAATAACCCGCCTGCATTTTAAAGTTTTCGTTTTCGGCAATCCCGTAGCGGTAAATGCTCTCGAAAACCCGTGGAAGGCCTTTTGAAGAAGCCCGAAGAATACCACGCATGCGCGAATAAGAGGGCACGGACTGGCGATCAATCAGGCCTGTATGTGTCAGTGCCAGCCAGATGGCCGCTTCGTGGCGGTCCACACTCCCCGGATCTTCGTGGCTGCCGGCCTCGAAGTTGATAGCCACCAGCCCTTTTTCATTCAGAAAAGTGGAGAGCGTGCCCTCAATCTGCTCTTCGATGCCCAGCACCTTGGGAACGGGAATCCGTGCCGTCAGCCTGCGGTTTCGTATCGTATCTCCAAGGATAAAAAAGGGACTGGAACTGGCTGAAGTGGTATGCAGATCGAGGAGAACAGCCTGACGCAATCCATTGGCAGCCCCGCGGATTTCGTCATAGAGCGAGTCCAGCTCTTCAAACTCGGCTCCCTCGCATTCATGGCACCGGATGTGCTCATCCGTCCACAGGCGGTTCAGGTCGATATCTATGAATCGCTTTCTCTCCTGCAGGGCTTGCAGATTGCCCCGAAGTGCAATAAACTGTCCGTTTATTTGAATCTTTTCCTCCTGAATCCTGCGAATCACCCGTTTGATGGCCTCCACACCGGCCGGCTCGTTTCCGTGTATTCCCCCGATGACCATAAAGACCGGCTCGTTTTTTTCTCCCAGTCGGCCTAAAATACGGCTGGTCTTTGGCGCTGCAGCTTCCTCTCTATTCATTGCCGGGTAAAATTAGCACTATTGCCATTCAAGAGAGAAGAATAGCCCTTCAAGTTCTGCTAACTTTGCCCCATGACTGCGGAAAAGAACTGGCCGGACAAATTGAAGAAAAACATTCTTGTAACAGAAAAAAGCGCCCGCTGCTTTACATACGGAGAGGGCGGGGAAGATACCCGTCATGTCTGGATTGTCATGCACGGCTACGGACAGCTGGCCAGCGGAGTCATGCAACACTTCACCGGGCTTGACCCGCAGACCCATTTTGTCGTAGCACCCGAGGGCCTTTCGCGTTTTTATGTCAACGGCCTCTACGGAAAGGTAGGTGCCAGCTGGATGACCAGCGAAGACCGGGAACTGGAGATCAAAGATCAGCTGCACTTCCTCGACCGGGTTTATGAGCAGTTTGTTTCTCCGATGAATCAGGAAAAGCTGCGTATTCACGCGTTGGGTTTTTCACAGGGTGTGGCTACGTTGACGCGCTGGCTTGTTCATCGGAAACCGGACATCGACAGCATTATCTTCTGGGCGGGCACGGCACCCTTTTCGGAAATCGAGGCCTGTACAGAGCCCTTCAGCCGGGTTCCCTGGTATTTTGTTATTGGTGATGAGGATGAGTTTCTTCCTGAAAAAGCCGTGCAGAGGCACCTGAAAAATCTGGAAGAAAAGAGCGGAAGTAAAATCCAGATACTTCGTTACAAAGGCAGGCACCGCATCGAAGCGGGAGCACTCAGCGAGCTGCTAAAAGTTATCGGGGCGGCATCTTAAACCCGTTGCGGATAAAGCGAAGAAAGGCCTTTCGATTTTCTTTGTCTTTCAGGGTCGATCTCATTTCTCCGAACAAAGTTTTCAGCGCAATTTTCTTTACTTCTTCTTCGCCTTCCTTTGCTTCTTCCTTGCTTTGTTTTTTTTCATATTCTTCGCTATAGCTTTTTATTTCTTCCGGGCTCAGATGTGCTTTGGTTCTGGGCCTGTGAATGGCATTGGATTGCTCATATTGCAGTTTCTCCCGGGCCATCTCCAGATTGTTTTTGGCAACTTCGTCTTCCGGGTCGAGGCGAACGGCAAGTTCATAATCTGCAATCGCTCCGCGCAGGTCACCTGTCCGCTCTTTAATGTAGGCGCGGCATGCATAGCGGTAGGCATATTCAGGCTCCAGCTCAATGGCTCTTTCGATATCGGCCATGGCACTTTTTACATCGCCCCTGCTAAAATGCGTTACGCCCCGCTGCCCGAGAAAGTCGGCATTGGAAGGAAAGCGCAGTACCAATTCATCCAATATGGCAATCGATGATTTCCAATTTTTCTGTTTCAGATAGGCTCTGCTGAGTTCAAATTGTATCTCGGTGTTTTCGGGATCTTCCTTTAGGGCGGCCAGCAGCAGCGCTTCCGCCTCAGCCGCCCTTCCGTCCTGAAGTAAGTCGAGGGCCCTCCTGAATTGCTCTTTACTCATGATAAAGGGATAATGGATCAGCAGCTTAAAAGTTCAAATAAGCCGAAGAAAACGGCCAGCCATATCAGTCCTTTGAAGAAGAAGAAAAGAAAGGCCCCTACGCCCATGCCTTTGAGCCAATTCATCATATTTTTTTTCCTTTTCAATTTAAAACGGGGAGAGTAAGCAATCGAAAATTGATCTTATCCGCGGATAAATTTCAGAAATTTCATTTGAGAGAAATACCCAAATCGGGATAAAAAGAAGAAAGGCACTCTGATTGCTCAAAGTGCCTTCTCCAACCCAAAACCTAATTAAAACCATGAAACAACTACTATGAATAGTCAATGGTGTGGCCCTTAGGCTGACCACGATAACATAACTGACTGGTAGTGTAGGCAGTTCCTCATTTTGGAGGGCAATCGTTAAAAAGTGTTAGCTCCCGACATTCCCTCCCTTTTCATGACATTGGCATGACATTTTTAATTTCTTGCATCAACTCATCATTTTTTGTCAAATTTGACAGGAATTTATACCCATGAAGAGTATGGCAAGCGCAACGGCATTCGGGCAAAACAGCAAACTGCACTATATCCTGCTGACCTTCATTGCGCTGCTTTTTTATGCCAACAGCATCAACAATGAATATGCACTGGATGACGGACTGGTCATTACCGAGAATCCCTATACCCGGCAGGGGCTGTCGGGCATAGCCGATATTTTCAGCCACGATGCCTATCAATGGTATTATGAAGAAAAAGGAAGTGCAGGCGAACTCAGCGGAGGGCGCTACCGCCCCCTCTCCATTGTGAGCTTTGCCATTGAATATGAGTTTTTCGGTGCCCGCCCGGCCGTCAGCCACGCCATCAATGTCTTGCTTTACTTGCTCACCGGATTGCTGATCTACTACCTGCTCAGCCGCTTCTGGTTCAGCAAAAACCGGCCTCTGGCATTTCTTACGGCTTTTCTTTTTCTCATTCACCCCGTACACACGGAAGCTGTGGCCAATATCAAAGGCCGGGATGAATTGCTTGCTTTTTTTCTGCTGCTGCTGACCCTGACCACGCTCTTCCGCTATCTCCATGACAGGAAACGCAGCTCTCTGATTCTTTCTCTCTTTTTCTACTTTCTTGCCCTGCTTTCCAAAGAAAACAGCATCACTTTTCTGGCTGTCATCCCCTTTTCTCTCTATTTCTTCGGATCGCAGTCGCTGCGTGACAGCCTGAAGCAAAGTCTTCCCTTCCTTCTTGCAGCCGGACTCTGGTTTGCCCTGCGCTATGCCGTCATCGGGAGCAGCGGAGCCGCGCCTGATGATATCATGAACGATCCTTTCCTCTATGCCGGAGCAGCAGAGAAAAGTGCGACCGCCTTTTTCATTCTTCTGAAATATCTGCAGTTGCTCGTCTGGCCGCATCCCTTGGTCTATGACTACGGATATGCCCAGATCGCCTACCGCCATTTCTCCGACCCTGCGGTTCTGCTATCCATTGTTTTGCATGCGGGCATGCTGATGGCCGCATGGGCCGGCTGGAGACGCAAAGCCGTCTGGTCTTTCTCAGCACTCTACTATCTCGCCACCATCAGCATTGTCTCCAACCTGATCATTCCATTGGGCGGAACCATGGGAGAAAGACTGCTCTATATCCCCTCATTTGCCTTTGCTCTTTTTTCGGCCTGGCTGCTGCAAGTGGTCTACCGCAACTTGCCCCGCAAAATAGCCCCCGGCCTGGCACTTGTCTTCCTTGCGATACTGACAGCGGGCAGTGCCTGGCAGAGCATCAATCGCAACCGGATATGGAAAAACAACAAAAGCCTTTTTATTCACGATGTCAAAGAGGCTCCGCAAAGCATCAAGGCAAATACAGCGGCCGCGGGGGCTTATGTAAACATCTACCTGGAAGAGCAGGACACGGCTGCCCTGCTGAAGGCCCTTGAATATTATCATCGTGCCGAAGCCCTCTATCCCGTAAGGGAAGACTCCTTCAAACGCGAACTCTTTCTTTATAACAATTATATCAATCAGGCCTTCATTTATTACAGCATGGACAGTCTGCAGCAGGCCGAAAAGGCCTGGCACAAGGCCAAAGCCATTAAACCTTTCCATCCCAAAGTGAAAGAATATGCCCGGGCGCTGGCACTCAGTTATTACAAAAAAGCCAATGAAGCAGCGGGCAGCGACCTGGCGCGGGCCATCCGTTTGTATCAAAAAGCCGTGGAGCTCGACCCCTCCTTGGCCGATGCCTGGTATAACCTTGGCGGAGCCCTCTACACAGCCGGGCAGCTGACGGAAGCCGGACAGGCCTTTGAAAAGGCCCTGGCACTGAATCCGGACAACGAAAAAGCACGTCAGGGCCTTGCAGCTGTTGATTTTCTGCTTAATAAGAAAAAATGAAAAGCCGGAAAAACGCTTATGTTTCGCTGCACATCGCAGTGTTTCTCTTTGGCTTCACCGCCATTCTCGGCCGATTGATAGAACTGACCGAACTGGAGATCGTGTGGTACAGGGTGCTGCTGACATCTTTCAGCCTGCTATTCATCCCGGGACTGCTTCGCGAGGTGCGCAGCATGAAGCGCAAAGAAATCGCCCACCTGGCCGGCATCGGCCTGCTGGTGGTCAGTCACTGGGTCTGCTTCTATGGCAGTATTAAATACTCCAATGTTACGGTGGCCCTCTCGGTACTCTCCACCACAGCTTTCTTTACGGCCATTTTTGAACCGCTCTTCTTTGCATCGAGGGTAAAAAAACAGGAGATCTTTCTCGGAGCTCTTATCATTCCCGGCATGTATCTCATTTTTCATTTCGGGAAGCTTTACCTGACGGGCATCATTCTCTCGCTGGTGGCAGCCCTCCTTGCTTCAATCTTCACCATCCTCAACCGCAAAAAGGTAAAGCAGCACAGTCCGATGGCCATGACCTTCGTAGAACTGTCTGCCGGCTGGGTTTTTCTCTCGCTTCTTGTGCCGGCCTATCGCTCCTATTTTCCCGGGGCACACTTTGCTCCCTCGGCATCGGACTTTGCCTGGCTGCTTGTTCTCGCCCTGCTCTGCACCACACTGGCCTACAGCCTGGCCCTCGGGTCGCTCAGAAAGGTGAGTGCCTTTACCTTTAATATCAGCATCAACCTCGAGCCTGTCTACGGCATTATCATGGCCGCCATTCTTTTCAGAGAAAATGAATACATTAATCCTGCGTTCTACCTGGGCACAGCCATTATTCTGGCGGCCATCTTCATCCATGTTTTTATGGAATACCGGGCAGGACGCCAGGCCATGAAAAAAAATTGAACTCCGTTTTTACCACAATGCTTATTCTTGCAAATATGAAAATCCAAACTCTCCCGCGTCTTCTGCTCTTGCTTCTCTTTCCGCTCCTTATTGCTTCGTGCGAAAAGCCGGCAGGCGATCTCGACAATATTCCGGGCGAAAGTCAATCGCTCTTGCAAGTACGCCTGCCACAGCTCGTGGAAAAATCAAATATTAACTACATCCGCGACTCTGTGGGATACGATCTGATTAAGATGGGCATGGCCTTTATGGGCATCCCCGATTTTATAGAGGACCGGTCGCGGCTGGGCATCGACTTCCATAGAAATCTCTACCTCTTCCGGCCGGACACCCTGCCGGACGCTCCGCTGATGGCCTTCTTTTACGTTTCCTCTCCCGACAGCCTGATCCGTCTTCTGCGAATGACGGACAATTCGCTCTTTGTCAAAAAGGAAGAGGGTATTACAAAAATCCAATTTGCCTTCGGGCAGATTCTGATTCGGGGAGAAAAAGCCTACTACTGTGTGGAAAAGGATGAAATCTATAGCGGAAAGATGCGCAGCTATTTTGACATGAAAGCGGACGAAAGCCTGGGTCGTGCCCAACCGGACATAGCAGCGTATTTTGCCCGCGCGGATGACATTTCCTTCTGGGCCGGAGAGGAGAAAATCGAGCCGGAGGAATGGGGAATCGAAGCAGGCAAAACAGAGTTGCTGCCGATCGGAAAGAAAATCCTCGGTGCACTGAATTTCGGCAATGGCTACGTAAGAGGCAATTACACCGAGTCGGGAAGTCCCCGCCTCCGCGATTTTTACAAATCGGCATTGGATGCGGAATTTGAACCCGCGCTGATGAGCGGACTTGATTTTAGTCAGGGCGCTTCTTTTATTTCCCTGCACCTGCGTCCCGAAGCCCATAAGCAAGTGATAAGATCAATGGGAAACTATGAAAAAGTGCTGAAAAGCTGCGGCTACGATGAATACTACCAATC
>WFPF01000119.1 GCA_015487695.1 Chitinophagales bacterium | reverse complement strand
GTATTTTCTTCAAAATTGATATTGTCCACATCGATGATGAGCAGCTTGTGCTCATAGGTTTTTATCCAGCCTTCGTAGTATTCGTTGAGTCTTCGCAGATAGTCGAGGCGGAGATTCTCTTCATACTCGCGGCCTCTTTTCTGAATATTGTTGACCAGGGCGGGAATGCTTGCTTTGAGGTAAATAAGGAGATCGGGCGGTTCGACCATCGAATCGAGGGTTTCGAACATGCCCAGATAATTTTCATAGTCGCGGGTTGTCATCAGCCCCATGGCATGGAGGTTGGGCGCAAATATTCGTGCATCCTCATAGATGGTGCGGTCCTGAATGACCGTCTGATTGCCGCGTTTGATGTCAATGATCTGGCGAAAACGGCTGTTGAGGAAATAGATCTGAAGGTTGAATGACCAGCGGGGCATGTCCTGATAAAAATCGTAGAGGTAGGGATTGTTCTCTACATCTTCGTAGTGGGGCACCCATTGAAAGTACTTGGCCAGTTTGGTCGTCAGGGTGGTTTTGCCCGAGCCGATATTTCCGGCTACGGCAATGTGTTTCACTTTGGTTTCTTTTTTTTCTGCACTCACTTTTGCTCGCTTTTAGTCAATTCCAATCAGCGCCCGAACTTCTTCGATCGTTTTTCGTGCCGATTCTCCGGCCCGTGCGGCTCCTGCTTCCCGGATTTCGCGGATTGATGCAGGGTTTGCACTCAGTTCCCTGATTTTTTCTCTGATTGGGGCAGTGAATTTAACAATATCTTCTGCCAATTGCTTCTTCAGGTCGCCATATCTGATGCGCGCCTGTGCATATTCCTCTTTGAAGAAGGCCAGCGTGGCGGGGTCAGAGACCTGCTTCATAATGTCGAAGAGGTTTTGCACGGGCTCCGAAACCGGCATTCCCGGCCTTTCGGGGCCGCTGTCGGTGACGGCTCTTTTTACCTTTTTTATGATGGATGAAGGGTCTTCGCCCAAAAAAACGGCATTCTTCTCTCCTTCCGATTTGCCCATCTTGCCACTGCCGTCCAGACCGGGAATCTTAACCAACTCGTTGCCGAAATTGTAGGCTTCGGGCTCCGGAAAGAGCGGCCCGTAGAGGTGGTTGAATCGGTTCACAAAGTTGCGGGTCATCTCCAGGTGTTGTTCCTGATCTTTACCTACCGGCACTTTGGTGGCTTTGTGAATGATGATATCCACCGACATCAGAACGGGGTAGGTGAGCAGGCCGGCATTGACATTGTTGGCGTGTTTCCTTATTTTTTCCTTGAAAGTGGCTACGCGTTCCAGTTCTCCTTTGTATGCGAGCATATTGAAGTAGAGATAAAGCTCGGAGATCTCGCGGATATCGCTTTGTACGTAGAGGGTGGCCTTCTCGGGGTCGATGCCGCAGGCCAGCATTTCTATGAGCAGTTGTTCCGTTCTTTTCTTCAGGTTTTCGGGCTTGGGGTGGGTGGTCAGCGAATGCCAGTCGGCCACAAAGAAAAAGCACTCTTCCCGCTCCTGCAAAAGCAAAAAATTCTTAATCGCTCCAAAATAATTGCCCAGGTGCAAGGGCCCGGTCGGGCGTATTCCGCTCACTACTCTTTCCATGCGCCCGAAAATACAAAAAATCGGTATTTTCGAGCCGTGCGATACCTATTCCAAAGGCTCTTTACCGCTTGGTTTTACCTTGTTTTTGCCTTCTTCTTTCTGATGATCTACCCCTATGTCTATTATGCCATCGGCAGGCCGGCTCATCATCCCCGTATCCACCGGATGCGAAGCTGGGGTTGCCGGCAGGTACTGCGATTTTCAGGCTGGCGCCTGCGTTGCAATCGCGATTTGCGCCATTTTGACGGCCCCCGGATTTTTATCAGCAACCACACTTCGGTGCTCGATATCGTAGTGGGGCTGGCCCTCATCAGGGACGAAGTACACTATGTGGGCAAGGCCGAGCTGGCCGATATTCCCTTGTTCGGTATTTATTTCAAAAGCATGGACATTCCGGTGAAAAGAGAAGGATATGAAGGAAGAAAAAAGATGATGGCGCGGGCAGAGCAAGACCTGAAAGACGGGAAACACGTCTTCATTTTTCCGGAAGGAACCACTTCCGTACAGTCTCCGAAACTGTTAAAATTTAAAAAGGGCGCCTTTGTGCTCTCGAAAAAGCTCGGCATTCCCATCGTTCCGATTACTTTTGTAGATAACTGGCACTTATTTCATTACGATCATCTGAAGTGGCGAAGGCCGGGTCTTTTGCGCCTGGATGTGGCAGATGAATGGCTTCCGGATGATTTTGAGGATTTTGATGAAATGAAAGAGGCAGCCTGGGAAAAGATGCAGCTAACACTGAATAAATATTTTGAACATGGAAGTTGACAAGGCCCTGATCGAGCGCCTGGCCGGATTGGCCAGACTGAAACTGAGTGAAGAGGAAATAAAGGAATTCCAAGAGGACCTGAGTCATATACTCGCCTTTGTGGAAGAACTCAATGCGGTGGAACTGGAAGGTGTGGAACCGCTGGAGTACATCACGGCAAACAAGAACATACTCCGGGAGGATGAAGCCCGTTTGGAACTGGACAAGGAGGCGGCACTGAAAAATGCACCCCTGCATGATTCCGATTACTTTAAAGTGCCCAAGGTGCTCAAAAAACAATAGATAGCATGGAAAAAATTATCCGCCTGAGCGAGATTACGAAATACTACAAGCTGGGGACCGTGGTGATCAAAGCACTCAACGGGGTGACCCTCGATGTGGACCGCAATGAATACCTGGCGCTTATGGGCCCTTCGGGTTCGGGCAAGTCCACCCTGATGAACATCATCGGATGCCTGGATACACCCACCAGCGGCCGCTATTATCTGAACGGGAAATCGGTGGAAAGCATGAGCGATGACGAGTTGGCGGAAGTACGCAACAAGGAGATCGGTTTTGTTTTCCAGACTTTTAACCTCCTGCCCCGCCTTTCGGCTCTTGAAAATGTGGCATTGCCGCTCGTCTATGCCGGAGAGAAAAAAAGCGAGCGGCTTAAGCGGGCAGCCGAAGTGCTGGAGCAGGTCGGACTGGGCGACCGCATGGATCACAAACCCAACGAACTTTCGGGAGGCCAGCGGCAACGGGTGGCCATTGCCCGGGCATTGGTCACAAAGCCGTCTATCATCCTGGCAGATGAGCCGACCGGTAACCTTGACACCAAAACCTCTATGGAGATCATGGACCTCTTTGACGAAATCCACGCCAATGGCAATACGGTTATACTGGTGACCCACGAGCCGGATATAGCCGAACACGCCAGAAGGGTGGTCAAACTCAAAGACGGAGTGGTCGAAAAAGACTATTTGAACGCAGTAGCGGAAGAGCTGCGATAGAAAGACCAGGCAAAGAACTATGAAGATATACACAAAAAAAGGGGATGACGGCAGCACGGCCCTCTTCGGGGGCAGGCGGGTGGCAAAGCACGAGCTTCGCATCGAGGCCTATGGCAGTGTGGATGAGCTCAACTCTTTTTTGGGTCTGCTGCACGACCGGGAGGAGCTGCAGGACTTCCGCAGCGAGATTGCTTCCATTCAGGAGCGGCTCTTTACCCTCGGGGCGGCACTGGCCGCAGATCCCGAAAAAAGTAATCTGAAAAAACCCGACCTTCTGGATGCCGATATCGCCATCCTCGAGCTCAAAATGGACGAAATGGAGGAATTGCTGCCTCCGCTCAGGCATTTTATTCTGCCCGGAGGACATCCGGCTGTTTCGCTCTGCCATGTGTGCCGTGCGGTTTGCCGCAGGGCTGAGCGCAGGGCTTCTGAACTCGCGTCCCGCGAAAGCGTGGATCCCATCGTCATCCGCTACCTCAACCGACTCTCCGATTACCTTTTTGTATTGTCCCGCCTGCTCGCAAAAAGAACGGGTGCCGAAGAACGGCCCTGGAAACCCCGCGGATAGGGAACTTTCTCGCGGCCGGCCCGGATTAGCTTTGCTAAAAGCAGTGAGGTGAAAAAATTACCTTGACTGTTATTGATATTTGTATATTTTTGCGAAAATTTAAAGGAGAAAATAGATATGTATTGGACTTTGGAATTAGCCGCTGCTTTGGAAGATGCTCCGTGGCCCGCCACAAAAGACGAGCTGATAGATTTTGCGATCAGGTCTGGTGCACCGATTGAAGTAATAGAAAATCTCCAGGAACTTGAAGACGAGGGGGAAGTGTATGAAGGCATCGATGATGTATGGCCCGATTACCCGACCCACGATGATTTCTTTTTTAACGAGGATGAGTATTGAGTCACTGAGCGGTATCCCGATACCATAATCGCGCCCAGTCCAGATCAGAGGGCGCTGTAATTTTTATATTTTTTTCTTCTCCTTCTATTATCTTAATTTTTCCACCGGCCTGCTCAAAGACGCTCGCGTCATCGGTAAAGGCTTCCCGGTACGCTTGTGTGTAGGCTTCTTTCAGTGCTGCAAGCGGAAAACCCTGGGGTGTCTGCACCCGCACAACCGATAGCCGGTCGATCGGGTAGCTTTTTTCTCCTTCCACTTTCCGCAGCGAATCTTTTACGGCAATGGCCGGAATCACGCCCCGGCCTTCTTCTACGGCTTCGGCCACTCTTTTGATCAGTGAGGGGCTCAGCAGGGGCCTGACGGCATCGTGAATGAGTACCGGCAGATCATCATCGGGAAGTGTGGCCAGCGCATTTTTTACGGATTCGAATCGGGTCGTTCCTCCTTCGGTCAGCGTAATCTTTTCTTCGGAAAGATAATCCTGGCGTATGGCTTCCATCTCTTTCTTCCAGGCCGGATGGATGGCTATGGTGACGGGCGATGCCGGAAAGGCTTTGAGAAAGACCCGGATGCTTTGGATGATCAGCGGGGCGTCACCCAGCATTAAAAACTGCTTGGGTATTTCGCTTTTCATGCGCCTGCCGCTTCCTCCGGCTACAATCACTACATGTATTCCGCTGTCATTCATGGCACAAAATTAAAAAAGCAGCCCGGTTGGACTGCTTTTATTTTTTTGCTGCTTTCCTCATCAGATGATGAGCATGGCATCTCCATAGGCATAAAAGCGGTATTTCTCTTCAATGGCTACCTGATAGACTTTCATCAGAAGGTCGTAGCCGGCAAAGGAAGCCGAGGTGATCATCATGCTCGATTTGGGAGGATAAAAATTGGCGATCATGGCATCGGCAATGCTAAACTGATAAGGCGGGTGCATGAAAAGGTTCGTCCAGCCTTCACCGGGCTTTAATTTGCCCATGGCCGACACACTCGATTCCAGTGCCCGCATGGTGGATGTGCCGATGGAAACAACCTTCCTTCCTTCTTTTTTTGCTTTGTTGACGATGTCAACGGCCTGCATATCCACTTTATAGTATTCCGCATCCATTTTGTGCTTCGAGAGGTCTTCCACCTCTATCTGTCGGAAAGTGCCGTTGCCTACATGCAGGGTGACTTCCGCCAGTTTGATGCCTTTCAGTTCGGTGAGTTTGAGCAGCTTGTGGCTAAAGTGCAAGCCGGCATTGGGGGCAGCCACCGCGCCCTCGTATTTGGCAAAAATGGTTTGATAGCGCTCCTGGTCGATCTCTTCGGCTTCGCGACCGAAATAGGGAGGCAGGGGCGTTTGTCCGAGGCTTTTAAGCAGATTGATGAATTCACCATAATCTCCATCGTGCAAAAAGCGGATGGTCCGGCCGCGTGAGGTCGTGTTGTCAATCACTTCTGCAACCAGCACGTCATTTTCCCCGAAATAAAGTTTATTGCCTACTCGGATCTTCCGGGCAGGGTCTACCAGGACATCCCATAGGCGCATATCGCTGTTGAGCTCGCGGAGGAGAAAGACCTCGATGCGGGCTCCGGTTTTTTCTTTCCGGCCGTACATCATGGCCGGAAAAACCTTGGTATTGTTTGCTACCAGCACATCTCCTTCATTGAAGTAGGCAAGGCAATCCCCAAAACTTTTATGTTCAATTTTGCCGCTTTTGCGGTCCACTACCATCAAACGCGAATCTTCCCTTTCTTTGAGCGGATACTTCGCAATCAACTCTTCCGGAACCTGATAGTCAAATTGGGATAATTTCATAAACTTTCAATCTTGATTTTAAAAGACCTGCAAAGTTAAAAAATAATGGGCTGGAATAGTTTCCGCATGCCGGATTTAATTCATTGACCGGAGTTTGAGAAGGCCGGAGGCGGTTATTTTAAGTTAAAAGGTTCATTGGCCGTTGCCTGTCGCTTAATTTTGGTCCGTCAATTATGATCCTGATTACCATTATAAAAGAGAGTTTTCGCCTTGCGATACATGAGCTGAGCAACAACAAGCTTCGCTCTTTCCTGTCACTGACGGGCATTACCATTGGTATTCTCTGTATTATCTCCGTATTGTCGGCTGTCGACAGCCTTGAGACAAACGTGCGAAACACGATCAACCGCATGGGATCGGATGTGCTCTATGTCGAGAAATGGCCCTGGTCTTTCGGGGGAGAATATCCCTGGTGGAAATATCTCAACCGGCCCGAAGCCAATTACAATGACTTTAAAGCCATCAAGCAATACTCCGAAAAGGCCGAACGGGTGGCCATTCAGGCGGTGATGGCCAACAAGACCATTCGCTATAAAAACAACTATGTCGAAGGAGTGATGCTGGCCGGAGTAACAGCCGACTACGCAGCCATTTATGATCTGAACCTCCATGCAGGCCGTTATTTTTCGCGAAAAGAGGATGAGTCGGGTGATCATGTGGTGGTATTGGGCTACGACATTGCCGAGGGCCTTTTTCGCGATCCGGAGCATGCCCCCGGGCACCGGGTAAAAGCGCTCAACAGCAAATTGCAGGCCACGGGAGTCATTGAGAAAGAGGGGCAGGGCCTGATGGGGCCCGGCTTTGACCAGATAGCCCTGGTGCCCTATGCGTTTATGCAGAAGTTTATCAATGAAAACAGCCGTGTCTTTGGCCAGCGCATCATCGTGCAGGCAAAAGAAGGGGTCGAGCTGCCCGCACTGAAAGCCGAACTGAGAAAAATCCTGCGAAGAGTGCGAAAGCTGAGTCCGAAAGACGAGGACAATTTTGCCATCAACGAAATGAGCATTCTCACCCAGGGCATCACGCAGACCTTTTCGGTTATCAATCTGGCAGGCTTCTTTATCGGAGGATTCTCCATCCTTGTCGGAGGGTTCGGTATTGCCAACATTATGTTTGTGTCGGTCAAAGAGCGCACCCGGATTATTGGCATCAAAATGGCCATGGGGGCGAAGAAGATATGGATACTCATGGAGTTTCTGATCGAATCCATCGTGCTGAGCCTCATCGGTGGGGTCATTGGCCTCCTCCTGGTGTATGGCATCATTCAGCTGGCCAACAGCATGGTTGAGTTCACTTTTATGCTCTCCGGCAGCAATGTCATCCTCGGCCTGTCCATCTCGGCATCCATCGGACTTATTTCAGGAATTTTCCCGGCCATGGCCGCGGCCCGCATGAATCCCGTAGAGGCCATTCGAAAGTAATATTCAGTACTTTGATTTTTTTCTCAGCGCAATCACCTTTTCATAGAGCAGCATGTCTTTCTCGTTGAGGGCGGCTATTCGCTCAAGTATTTCGCTGTCGATGCCTTCCCGGTAATCGCGCGATTTGTTGACATGGGGCAGTTCCTGAATCTTCCAGCCAAGAAGTGCGGCAAGTTTCTTCACATCGCTTTCAAACTCCTCGGTCAGCCCGATGAAAAAGAAATCCTCAGGCGCTGTTCCCTCCAGAAACTTGCTCATGCGGTTGCGTGCAAAATCGCTTTCGGCATATTCCAGTAGCGACTTCTGCATTTTCATGAGGATATTAAGTCCCTTTTCCTCCTCGTTCAGTTCTTCGGCCATGCGGCCTGCCAGGTAAAAATAATTGGAAATAACCCGGTCTACGGGATGGCGGAGCCAGGTGATCATTTTGGGCTTTTCTTTGCCTTCGGCAAGACACTGACGCAGAGCGGGATACATGAAATGACCGTGAATTACTTTGCTCTGAGCCGGCAGGGCCGTACCCCAGAATAGCTTGTCGTCCACGAGGAGTTTGCCGTTACGGATGTCAAGGCGTGTCAGTGCGGGGCCATATTGCTTCTCCAGAATTTTCCGGAAACTCGTGCCGCCTGTTTTGGGGATGTGCAGGGAGATCAACTCCAATTGATGCCTCAGAGGTTGCTGAGGCAGATTGTGAGCGACCGGGGGCAGGGGAGCTGCTTTGTCGATAAATATCCGGGTGCGGGGCTTGGCCTTTTTTTCTCCGGCTTGTGCCAGGTGCCTGTAGTAATAGTCGATGCCCGCATCCACATCGCTGCTTTCGAGGATCTTTTTTCCTTTGTCCATGACCACAATGGCATTGCTCACCTCCCGCACCATCTCCATATTGTGCGAGACAAAGACAATGGCTTTTTGCTGCGAGATTTCTTTCAGATTGGCCAGGCATTTGGCACGGAACTCGGTATCGCCCACAGCGAGCGCCTCATCGATAATGAGCAGGTCGAAATCAGAAGCAATGGCGATGGAATATCCGAGGCGGGCTTTCATGCCCGAGGAGTAGGTGCCGATTGGTGCATCTATAAAATCTTCCAGTTCCGCAAAACGGATGACCTCCTCTGCTTTTTCATCAATTTCCTTTTTGTTCATGCCGTGCATGGCCGCCTGAATGTAGATGTAGTCCCGTCCCGTATAATGAGGATGCATGCCGCTGCGCAAGCGAAAAATGGGTGTTATACGACCTTTTTGCTCCAGGGTGCCGAAGCTGGCCGGGATAATTCCCGAGATCAGTCGCATGAGGGTGGTCTTTCCCGAGCCGTTGCGTCCGATGAGGCCGATGGCCTGTCCCCTGCGGATATGCAGACTCACATCACGCACGGCCCAAAACTCATGTTTGCGGAGTTTCAGCAATTCCGGATCCGGAATTGTCTCCTTGCGAAGTAAGTCCTGCAGGCCGTACCACATGCTCCATTTCATGTCGCGGCAAAAGCGCTTGTAGAGCCTCTCGGCCTGTACGATAATGTCCGGATTGGCCTCTTTCATGCGATCAGTCGTTCAATGATGCGGGCCTGCACATGATGGAAATAGCGCCAGACAATCACCGTGAAGAACAGGACACCCGCACTTACCCAGAAAAACTCAAGCGGGGCATAGGGGCCGGAGTCCAGAAGAAGGCTCCGGGGGAAGCCCAGGAGGTAGGTGAGCGGATTCCAGCGGATGATGGAGCGAAGCAGGGGGCTTCCGGGGTCGCTGGCATACACCACCGGAGTGACGTACATGAGCAGGACAATGGCTTTGTCGAAAAAGTTGTTCAGGTCGTTGGCTACGGCTTTGACCAGGGCAAAAAGCACGGCAATGGAGAATGCAAAAAGAATGAGGGGAAGAAGCGCCAGCGGGAAAAAGACGATGGTCCAGCGGATTGATACTCCGTAGATCAGAAGCACACCCAGCGAAAGGAGGATGGGAATGAAGGCATTGAATACGGCCACGGCTCCTCTTTCCAGCAAGAGGATCTCTCTCGGGAAATTGTGCTGCATCAGCAGCTGGCTGTTCATGACCAGTGCGTTGCTTACCAGGGCATAAAGATTAGCAAACAATGCCCAGATGGAAGTGCTCAGCAGCACATAGGCGGGATAGGGAATGCCGGTGTCACCGGGATCGAAAAGTCCGGCACCATGGAGCAAGACCCAGGCTACGATCGTGATGAGGGGCTGGATGACAAGCCAGGAGATGCCCAAAAAAGATTTCTTGAACTGGATGGTCAGTGAGGTAAGCGTGAGCTTACGCAAAAGATAGCGGTAGGAATAAATGTCTTTGAGGCTCTTCATGGCGGTTCGTGGCCATAAATTTAAAGATTTCCTTTGCTACGCCCATGCCAATCTTTGCGAAGGGCCTGCAGCGTATCGCGTATGCGGAGTGTGAAGTCGGCCCGGCCCTTTTTGTTCAGGTGATGAATATCCAGAAAGAACTCATCGCGCTTGTCGTAGAGATGAGTGTAATCCAGGAGGTATGTGTTTTTCTCACTTCGTATCAGCGAGTCGGTCAGGCGGTCGGCCTCCACCACTTCGGGCTCGAGTCCCGTGATGGCTTCATAATAGTCGTGGCTCAGAGGGTATTTGATGAAAACAACCGGCTTTCCCGATTGACGGGCCAGCTCGAGTATTTTTCGGAAATAATACTTGCCCGATGGGGTCACAAGTTTTTCGTAGCTGAGATGCCGGCCGATGATGTAGTTGAGCAAAAGAAACTGCTCATAAAGGGTATAGCGGTCCCATGATTCTTTCTGATATTCTTTCCAGGCATTGCGCTGGCGCATCACGTCATAGAGGAAAAGGGCGGCATTGGGAAGCTGGTAAAAAGGTATCAGCTGTATCTTCAATCCGATGCCCATGTAGTGATAGGGATGGGCACTGTGCCGGGCAAATTCCATGAAGTCCATGTGTTTGCGCCAGTAACTGCCGAGGTAAAGGATGGGCAGGTCGTTGAAGGCCAGCACGCCAATTTCTGCCGGAAGAATGATAAAGTCGATGTTGTCGCCATTCTCTTCCAGGGCATATTTCAGACGGTAATAGTGGTAAGGAGCGGTTTCGGTGGCACCCGAGTATTTGAAAGCTCCCGGAATGATCTTTTCGTTGATGTCTTTGTTGAGCCGCGAAGAGCCGATAAAAAGAAAGGGAATGCTGTCGCGCGAACTCAGTTCTTCATCCTGCCTGAACTGTTTGTTGTTCACTATCCTCACCACGGGCTCTGCCACTGCATTGAAGAGCAGGGCAAGCAAAAGAAAGACTCCGCTAAGGAATAGAAACTTGCGCAGCATCGTGTTCATCTTTCGGGTACCGTGAATGCCAGGAGGGGGCCGTCATGGCTTTTGCTAATTTCGATGATTTTCCCGGCTTCGTCCGCCAATACGGGATGATTTCTTTTGTTTTTTCGCAGGGAAAGCGATTTGCCGAAGTAGCGGCTGGCTTCTTCTTCAAAGGCACGTTCATTGCCGCCCGGGAAGAAAAAATGGCGAAGCGCTTTTTCATCAGCGCGAAGAGCGGAGGCAAAAATGAGATGGCGGCCGACAAATCCGTTGATTTCAAATTGCCGCTTGCCAATGCGGGCCATTGAGTGCAGCGGCCCCCGGCTGAAGAGCTTGTCAAATCTGATTTCTATGCGTTTGGGATTGTTGAAGGCTTTGTGCTCGCTTTGCTGCCATGCCTTGTATGCCGCTTCCTTGCATGCCCAGAAAGCCCAGATACCCGTAAAAGGGTCTTTGGCCTCTTCAAATTGACCGCGCTCCCGGTCTGTCAGTATTTTGGCAATTACTTCCTTTCGCTGCTGCCATGCGGAAGTACGGGCCGAAGCCAGCCAGATCAGATCATTTCCCGGCAAGTCAGTCTTTTTTTTCAGCTTTCTTTTCGGCTATGATCTCCACTACGTCATTGATCGTGCGGATGCGATCCATGGCTTCATCTTCCACCTCCAGGTCAAATTCATCTTCAATATCCAGGATGATGTCCACCAGCCGGGCCGAGTTGATTTTGAGATCGTTGAGTATGTCTGAAGTGTCGCTAAAGTTTTCCCAGACTTCTTCTCTTCGGGTGTATTTTTTCAGAATAGCGATTACTTTCTCTTTGATTTCCTGTTTGTTCATTTCCCTTAACGATTTTTAACAAGTTGCGAATTTTGCAATAAAAGTACGGATATCCAAATGTTTTTATTCTTCAAATTTTCGTAAGACGATGGCGCTGTTGACATCTCCGAAGCCGAAGTTGGCTTTGGCGGCTATACGCATTTCGGGGAAATCGACCCGTTCCAGGGGCACTGCATCCCGCCCTATCAGCTTTTCGATAGCGGGGTGCAGGTCTTCGGTATTGAGCGAAGCATGCACATAACCGTTATAGAGTTGCAGGATGGTGGCCACTATTTCGAGGGCCCCTGCAGCTCCGAGGCTGTGTCCGAGAATTGACTTGGTGGAGTTGATATAGGGAAATTTTCTTCCTTTCAGTTGCATGGCATCAAACCAGTTTTGCACTTCGAAAGGATCGGCCATGGTGCCGCTGAGGTGGCCGTTGATGTAGTCGATTTCTTCGGGTTTGATATTGCAAAGTTCGAAACTTGTCTTGAGTGCACGGATAACACCTTCGCGGTTTGGAAAGGTCATGCTTCCCTTTCCACGCAATGCTCCGCAATTGCTGAACCCGCCCAGTATTTCGGCATAAATGCGCGCACCCCGTGCACGGGCCAGGTCCAGATCTTCGAGAATGAGCACACCGGCTCCGCTGCCGGGGACAAAGCCTTTGGCACTCTCGCTCATGGGCCGCGAGGCTTTTTCAGGTGCATCGTTGCTGTTGCGGTTCAGCACACGCATGCCTTCAAATCCGGCCCACGAATAAGGGTTGTAGGCATCCGAAGCGCCTACCACCATGCGTTTGGCCCATCCCGAAGCTACGGAGTGATAGCCCCAGTTGACAGAGTCGACACCGGTGCTGCATGCGCTGTTGAGCGACATAGCCTGATTGCCCAGTGCAAAGATCGAACTGATGTAGGCCGAGGCTCCGCTGGGCATGGTGTTTTGCACGATCATGCTGCCCAGGCGCTTTGGGCGCTTTTTTTCGAGCAGGGGCACTACTTTGCTCACCAGCTGCTCGATGCCGCTGATTACACCTCCGATCATCACGCCCGTGTCATAGTCCACTTCTTCCGAGTCGGGGTCGGGAATGGGCAGACCCGCGTCCTGCCAGGCATTGTAGGCTGCTTTGACGGCCAGTTTTATAAAGTCGCTCGTCAGGTCAATTTCAAAAAGGCGCAGAAGCTCGTTCTTCGGATCAATGAGCGGGTCGGCTATGGCTCCGTTCTGTGCTTCAAATCCGAAGGCTTCCAGTTCGTCCACATGACGGATCAGCGAACGGCCGCTTCGGAGTATTTCATCATAGAGCGGCAGGCTTTCTGCCTCCGGTGCTATGACACCCATTCCCGTAATGACCACTCGTTTTTTATGCATCATTTTTTTCTTCGATTAAGGTAAGTCCCAGATTTCCTTCTGCAAACAACCGGCCCGATTCGCTCTTCAGTTCACAAAAGCACTTCAGCGTATTTCTGCGATGCGCTTTTTTGATGGCCACGGCATATACTTTCGTGCCGGGCAGAATCGGACGGATGATATCCACATCGAGGTGCGATAAAACTCCGAATATAGGCCTTTTGCGAAGATGAAATTCATGGAGGTAAATGCCCAATGGCATGGGCCCGAGCTGGGCCATGGCCTCAATCATAATGACACCCGGAGTCATGGGCCGGCCCGGGAAATGACCTTTATAAAAATATTCGTCTTCGCGGAAGGTATAGTGACCTTCGACCCGGTTTTCGGAGAGAAAAGTGATCTCGTCAACGAAAAGAAAAGGCGGGCGGTGGGGCACACATTTCAGTATCTCTGCAATGGTTTCTTGATCTAATGACTTCATTTTTCCGGAGCTTCAGACCAACCGGCAATTTGTTCGCCCCCATCCACCCGGATGATGGCACCATTGATCCAGTCGCTTTCATTTTGGGTAAATAAACTGATTACATTGGCTACGTCTTCAGGGGTGGTCAGGCGCCCCGAAGGGTTTCGTTCTTTGGCTTTTCGGAGATATTTTTCGGCACCGGGAATCATGCGCAGGGCGGGGGTGTCGGTCACTCCGGCATTGAGGAGGTTGGTGGTGATGCCGAGAGGAGCCAGTTCCACGGCCATATAACGGCAGAGGTTTTCCAAAACGGCTTTGGCACTGCCCACGGCTGCATAGCCTTTGCCGACCAGCCGGCTGCCTTCGCTGGTCAGCCCGAGTATGCGTGCTTTCGGGGCAAAAAAATCATGATCGATCAGCAAGCGGGCCCACTCAAAAAAGCTGACCCCCATGGCATGGATGGTCTGCAGAAGGTCATCGCTGCTGAGAACGGGGCCGTCATCCGGGCTGTAGAGGGGTTTGACATTGCCCATGGCGATGGCATGCAGGTAGATTTTTATGCTTTTCTTCGGTATGCGGGCTTCCATCTCCTGCAGGATCGTCCGTATGCCGTCTTCGAGCAGGGCGTTCTCATTAAGTGTGACAACTTCGTGCCCCTGCTGGCGCAGGGTTTCGAATTCGGGAAGGACGACTTTCAGCCGGGCCCGCCTGTCGCGGTGGACAATAAAAAGGCTAAACCCTTTTTCGGCCAGCTTTTTGGCGGCAGCCAGACCCATGCCGCCACTTCCCCCCAATATAAGCGCCCATTCCTGCATAATTTAAAATTGATAGTAGTAAAACTCCTGAGCGGTTTTGTCTCCAAACATAAGTAAATAAAAAATGAGAAAGAAGTAGATAATCCACCTTATCCAGGCATGCCGGATGCTGTGAAACGGCTGCTTTGCGAGAAAACCCCTGCGCGACTCCACATAGAAAATCAGCGGAATGGTGGTGGCCAGGAGAAAGACATCCTGCGTCATGAAAAAGAGGCTGCTGAAGTTGAAGTTAAACTCCGTAAAAAGCTTTCTGAAAAAGAGCAGAATCTGATCGCCCGTGATGAGACGCTGAAAGCCGACACTGAATCCGATGAAGGAGATGGTGAGAAAGTTGCCGGCTCGATGGATCCATCTTTCCACACGGGGGGTAATGCGGTGATAGGGCAGCCCAAAGTAGTTTTCGATGGTGAAATAGCTGAATATGTAGAAAAGGGCATTGAAAAGGCCGAAAAGAATAAAGCCTGTGCCTGCTCCGTGCCAGAGACCCATTACCAGAAAGAGAATGAAAATATTGGCCAGCCAGTTTTGGCGAAAGGTGCGTGCCAGTGGTTTGTACAGATAGTCAAAGAGCCACGAAGTGAGGGAGATATGCCAGCGGCTCCAGAATTCGCGGGCACTGCGTGCCTTCCAGGGCCGTTCGAAGTTGCTGAACAGGTCGTAGCCCAAAATCAGGGCCGAGCCGATGGCTATGTCGGTATAGCCCGAAAAATCCATGTACTGCTGAAATCCGAAAGCATAGACCGAAGCCAGCAAAACCCCACCGCTGTGATTGTGAAGATCGAAGAACACGGTATTGGTATAATTGGCAATGGTGTCGGCAATGAGCACCTTTTTGAAGAGCCCCCAGGCGATGAGTCGGCCTCCGTCAGCCAGTCGCTGCAGACTGAAGCGATGCGGAATCCGGAACTGCGGCAGCAGGTGTGTGGAACGTTCGATGGGCCCGGCTATCAATTGTGGAAAAAAGGATACGTAAAGGGCAAAAATTCCGAAGTGTTTTTCCGGATCTCTCCGTTTGCGGTAGACATCGATGGTATAGCTGAGGGTCTGAAATGTGTAAAATGAGATGCCGATCGGCAGCAGCAGGCTGTATTTGGGCTCCGAAAGATTGAAGTCAAAAACCTGGAAGAGCTCGCGGAAAGCTTCGTTGAGGAAGCCCAGATATTTAAAAGCGATGAGCAGGCCGAGGTTGCTGCCGATACTGAGCCAAAGCCAGCGTTTTCGCTTCTTTCCGCTTGATTTTGACATTCTGATGGCTGCCACATAGTCGATGGCCGTGGAGGTGAGTAAAAGAAGACCGAATTCGGGCCGCCAATACATATAAAAGAAGTAACTTCCGGCCAGGAGCAGTATCCAACGATAGCGATTGGGCAGCAGAAAGTAGGCAAGGGTGATTGCCGGCAGGAAAAGCAGATATTCGAAGGAATTAAATAGCATTGTGCAAGAGGCAAAAATCGATTATTATCGCTAAAGAATGGAAAATGCAGCGGAATAATGTGGACAAGTTGAGCCAAATGTGGACAATGCCGGACATTAAAAGAAATTGCATTTTGTTTTTTACCTAAAATGCCTAAATTTGAACTTCAGTTAAAAGCCAAAAAATAAAAACAAATTCATACCATGAAAAAAGTGATCTTACTTTTCGTTCTCAGTCTTACTTTCGGCTCTTTTGCTTTTGCTCAGTCTACTACGGGCAATTCAAATGGCATTCCCACCTTTGAACAGGAAGAGCAAATGTTTAAAGAGCGTGCCCAGTACTATTCCCAAATGATGGAATACACGGAAGCTCAGGAAGAGAAAGCAACTGAAATTGCAAACAAATACATTGATATCTACAAGCAAAACAAAAGTCAGTACTCGGATATCAAATCACTGAGACGATACAGGAAAGAATTGCTGGTACAGGCCATTAATGAAATGAAACCTCATCTTACTGCCAAGCAATGGGAGAAAGTGAAGGAAGTGGCTGCTACCCACAAGATCGATCTGGATTAGTAAGAAATCCTGAATACAGTATTGGAAGCCATCCTGCATGCGGGATGGCTTTTTTTTATAGGCTGCGATAAAGCGCCAGATACTGACGGATAGTATTGTCGAGCGAAAAGCTGCGAAGCGGACGCTGTGACCACTTCCCCTCCAGGGCCGCGATCATCGCTTTCTGCAATTGAAGGACATTTAAAGCGGGCATCTCGATATAGGGGCCGCTGACAACTTCGCGGAGGGCGCCCCGTCCGCTGCTGATCACCGGTACAGACATGGCGGCACACTCGGCAGCCACAAAACAGAAGCCTTCACTGTAGGAGGGCAGCAGCACGCAGGACGAATGGCTGACTTCCCTGAAAAGACGTGCATTGTCCAGCTCGTGAAGGATCTCTATAAACTCGGCAATGGCATATTTTTTTATCAGTGCATTGATCTCATGCAGGAGGCCTTCGGGTTGCCGCGGGATGATCAGTTTCAGGCGAATGTCGCGATGCATGGTGGTTAGCGAGGCAAAGGCCGGAATGATCATATCGAGTCCTTTCGAAATGCCAAGGCGCCCGAAATAAGTAAATACAAAATGCGAAGCAGGGGGGCTGTGGCGAAACGCTTCGAAAATACCGTAGTCGATGCCATTATAGATGGTCGTTATTTTTTCGGCATCGATACCGGCCTCTTTCAGACACCTTGCCGTATAATCCGATACGGCAATGACTTTATCGAAGCGAAAGCGAAGTATGAAGCGCTCGAAAGCGGAGTAGGCTTTTCGCTGCCACCAGTCGATGAATGGCAGTTTGTTCCACAGCGGACCCCAGACCTCGTGAAAGGTGATGAGAAGTTTCTTTTTTCGGAGTCGTGCGGCCAGATAAGCCGGAACGGCTGCATTGTAGCTCGTGGTGTGGATGAGGTCGGCCCGTTCGGCCAGGCGCACAATGGAAGGAATGCCCAGAACCGTAAATCCGAAGCGGTCTTTCACGCGCAGGCGAATCACCTTGACCCCGTTCAGGCGCTGGAGTTCGGGCAGGCCCCTGCGGTGCTTGGTTGTGATTACCGTTACATTATGCCCTTCCGAGGCCAAAGCCTCGGCCAGGCCCTGAAAGAGCTTCTCCACACCTCCGATATGCGGATAATAATGTTCCAGTACAAATAGGACTCTCATGCTTCGTCTTTCTCATCTTCTTTCAGGGCCAATTTTCTGACCAGCTCGCTGATGATGCTGTTTTGCCGTTTGACGAGAAAATATAAACGAAACTGAAGAAAAAAGAGAATGCCCAGCGCCAAAAATACCAGGGCATTGATGTTGCTCTTCATGCCGAGCCAGCGGGCCAGGCGGTCGGTTATGCTGTCGGGGAAAAGCGCCAGCGCGATGGTAAGCAGCCAGAAAAGCGACCAGAAAAGCAACTCGACAATGGAGCTCCGGCCTTTTATAAACTGGAAGATGGTGTAGGCCCAAAATGCCAGGGCCACAATCGGTACGAGTATCTGATAAGTTTCCATGGGCGGCATGATTTAATGGCGTAGCAATAGCTGATGAAAAAGACTGCTCAGGGTGCGTATCCCCGTCAAAAAACCCTGGCCTTTCTTTCTTGACTCTTCGGTATAATACACTTTTATAGGTACTTCTGCAATGCGGAGATGCATAAGACCCGCCTTGATAACCCACTCACTGCAAAACTCAAATCCATCGGTGCTCAGCTGCGTGTTTTCGATGGCCTTCCGGTTCAGGGCTTTCATCCCCGACTGTGTGTCGCTGACCCAGTGGCGCGAAAAAAGAAAGGTGATGAGATTGGCAATGCCGTTGTAAATCACCCGGCTGCGCGGAATGAAGTTGTCGCCACGCATAAAGCGATTGCCGATAACGAGGTCGACATCACCTTTGTCCAAGCGATCCAGGAGTTTCTGAATGTCTTCCGGGTCGTGTTGATTGTCCGCATCGATGGTCACCATGCGCTGATACCCGTGCATGCGGGCATATTCAATGCCGCTCTGGGTAGCCGCACCGGGGCCCCGGTTGATGATATGCCGGATGACACGTGCCCCGTTTGAGCGGGCAATGGCTGCTGTCTTGTCCTCAGAGGCATCGTCCACGATCAGGATATGATTAAATCCGTATTTGCGTATCTTTTTCAGCAGGCTTTCGATGCTCGCAGCCTCGTTGTAGGCCGGAATGACGATGAGGGTCTTATCGTGTTGTCGCCTGCTCATGATTTCCCGAAAAGCAATTCGTACGCAAAATATTCAGCCTGCATGCCCTTTTCTATTTTCAGAGGATAAATGAGACGTATGGGCCGGTCTTCCATGCGGTACATCTGCCTGACAAAATCCTGAAATGCCACGCCTTTTTCCATCATCAGGTTTTCTTCGGTATAGCCTCCGATGCGGGCAGAAAAGATGATGAAACGGATGTTGGCCGCTTTCATCATTTGATAAATTTCGGAGGCATTGCCATTGGCCTCGTCATACATGAATTTGAACACATTGAGCTGATTGTCAATGATCACACGCTCGTTGTTTTCGCGGATGAAATATTGCATGAAGGTGCCGAAGCGGAGAATCCGGTACGTGAGATTGCTGTCGGCATTCAGAATCTTCAGTACGGGAAGGTAGTCGGTGATTTTGCTTTCCAGCACTTCTTCTTCTGACATTTCACCGGCTGCAAATCGGCTGAAGTCCGGATCGAGAGGCTGCGCCTTGTCGGAGTACGTGCCGGCCGGGTTGAAGACCGTCAAGCGAAGGATAAGCACCATAAAGAACCAGAACAAGACGGCCCCTGAGCTGATCTTGCGCACAAGCGGAAGTGAAAAAATGCCGACCTGCTCCTTCATATAATGAAAAATCAGTGCCAGGGCGGAAGCCAGAATGACGATTCCGTACCAGGCAATGCCGCTGCCCATGAGCAGCCATATCATAAATGAGGAAGCCGTAAAAACAGCCAGCCATTTTACCGCTGAGAGGCGTTCGGATCTGATCTGGCTTCGAAGCAGCCAATAAGCCAGGAGGGGAAGCAATGCGATCAACAGAAAGGCCAGGCGCGGATTCTCAATCTTCTCGAGCAAGCCGAAAGAAGCGCCCAGGCTCAGCAGCGGCCCGAAGATGGATGCATGCAGATGATGCAGGCCGGCCGTGGCACTATGGGATTTATAGAGCTCTGCAAAATACTGCCCGGGCGAATCCAGATGGCTGTTGAGAAAGGATGCATAAAGCGAAATGCCCAGCCATATGAGAAGAAGTGCAAACTTGCCTGTTTCTCTGAGGTAATCGCTGCGGCTGCGGGGAATGCGGAAAATCAACAGGGGCAGCAGGAGGAGGAAAAGAAACCCGATGCCGTTGGCAAATGAAGGCACATTGCTCTGCATGCTGATATCGTAGGGCAGCGAGAGGTAGCGCAGAAAAAGCGCTTCATATCCTCCGTAACGCGCAATTTCTTCGTAAACCCCCGATTCCAGCTTCTTTTCCTTCCGAAGCGAACGCGTACTGCGGACCGGTTTGCCCGGCTCCTTTTGCGCCAGCAGCCTGGGATGCAGCTCACGAATGAAAGCATACTGCCGGGGAAGAGGGGGCCGCAGCAGCGATTCGCTGCCAACGGCAGCCGGATCGATGGAGGGGAAGAGCGACTCTCCGGTAATCAGGACTTTCAAAGAAGTACTACCCGTTTCCAGGTAATTTTTCCCCAGCCAGGGCAGGAAAAGCAGAAAAGTGAAAATGCCGTAAACAATAAAAGGTTTGAGCGGGAAGACAAATTTCTCCCGCCTGCTTCGCAGTCCGGCCACGAGGAGAAGGATGCCGGCCACGAGGATGATCCCGGCAATCTGAAATGCCGTCCCGAGCGAAATGCCGATGGTCGTCAGTTTGTAGAGACCCAATCCGAAGACGGCTGCCATACCCGCATAGATGCCCAGCCAGGCATAAGGGCGGCCTTTCAGCTGATAAGCCAGTGCCACGGCCATCCCGATGATGGCAAAGAGGGCTGTGTATTTGATGCCGATGGCAAAACCGCTGACAATGCCGATAAGCATCCAGTATTTGAGCAGCTCGTTAGGAAAAGCCCACCAGCTGTCCGCTTTGATTTTTTTCTTCCGCAGCACCGCATTCCACTCGGCAAAAAGAAGCAGGGCTGTGAGTCCGTAGAAAAGCTGGGCCATGTCCACTTTGGCTTCCTGTGTGCTTTGCCACATCATCACGGGGAGGGAATACAGCACCGCTGCTGCAATAAGCGAGCTGCTGCGCCCGGCACCCGATAAGCGCATAAGGCGAATTAAAACAAAGACACTGAGCACTCCGGGAAGCATGGACAAAAGCAGCGCCAGCGGAGTACTTCCGAAAACGCTAAACCCGCCCGCCATGATCAGGCTCCAGTTATAGGCCTGTCCTCCCCGTAGGAGGGCGCCTTTCTCGCTGAGCAGGTGGGGAATGTTCAGATAGAGGTTTGAGGCGTCAAAGCCGATGGGCAGCGGACGTATCATGGAGGTGAAATTGGCTGCCGTGAGCAGAAGGAGCAGGGCCACAGCTATGAGGGCAGGCCAGGAGATACTTTGTGCTTCAACCGGATCGAGGAAGCTTTTCTTCAGAGGAGGAAGGAGTTCTTTGCCCGCAAAAGGAAGGGGCAATAGCAGCAAGAGCAAAAGCGGGAGAAACTGAAAAAAGCCGAAAGCCGCCAAAACGAAATAAAAGAGGCCCAGGAGAGCAAAGCCGAGGGCTACGGCTATCAGGCTCCTGCTGCCGTCCGGGGTTTGAAGCTTTATAAAGCGAAGCAAAAGAAGGCCATAGGCCGCTGCCGCCAGCAACAGAAAAAGAAGGGCGGAAAATAGAAGCATTGTGTGCCCGGCAAAATAAAGAATACCCTGCAGGGGATTGCTAAGGTATTCGGCCTGGAGGTTGACCGCAGCAAAGAAAATCACCGCGGTCGTTATCCAGAGCATCAGAACTTTCCATCCCGTGACGCGATGAAAGGTAAGCTTTCCGTTTCCTTTGAGTTTGCCGCTGTAAACGAGGAAAAGGGCAAAGAAGAAAGCCAGAGCGGCAAGCAGTCCGCTGTGATGGAAATGCTGTGCCGCCTTTGCAAACCAATCTACACGAACCTGGTAATCCAGGAGGATGAGCCCCATCCAAAGGAGGGCAGGCAGAAGCATGAATATTTTAGATTGTTTTTGGGTTTTCCGCAGCTGATTCATCTTGTAAAATT
>WFPF01000118.1 GCA_015487695.1 Chitinophagales bacterium | reverse complement strand
CCTGTCTGAGATCCGAAGCACAGCGAAGGATCGAGTCCGGATTTTTCCGGGCAAGGCGTCTGTGGGCCTGAAAAAGATTCACAGCGCGATTTTTTGCTACTTTTTTCTAAAAAAAGTAGAGGAAAAAAAGAAAAGTGAGCCTTATAAACATACCGCATATCTTTGCTCTCGAAGCACGAGGCCGATTTCAACAACCTGCCCGCGGCTTTCTCAACTTATAAACTAATAAACTCATCCACTTATAAACTTCCCAAAGATCAGCGCTCATCCGGCAGCTGCCCGCTTACGAAACGCAAGGCCGTTTATGAACAGCCGGGTAGCTGTCATTCATCTTTGCTTCGCGGGGGGCAGTTATTGAATATCGAACACCGATTAACGAACGCTGATTTTAGAAGTGGAATTAAGATTGAAGAACTTTGATAATCGAGAAAAGGATGCTATTCCATCGATCACCAATAAATCTGAAATCGTTAATCGATATTCCTTGTTCGGAGTTCTTCCCGTTCTTTGTTCTGAAATCAATAATTAGCCATTTCGCTTTAGAATTTTTTCGGTACAACCTGCCCACGGCTTTCTCCACTTATAAACTTATCCCCTCATCCACTTCTTTAACCTCTTCCGTCCTTTATACTCATTCCTCCCCTTCCCGGAGTTTTCCGTGGAGTGATATTTCGAGGCTGAGATAGAAGTTGCGACCCGGATTTGAGATGCCCATGGGCTTGAAACGCGATAAGTGCGGGATATAGCGGGTGTTGAAGACATTCTTTACTCCGCCCTTTATGCGACAGCTCCTGCCCTTGCTTTCGAGCACATAGCTGATGCCGGCATCCAGCAGGCTGTAGGCCGGTGTGGCCGACTCGAAAGGAGCCGTATGGCGCTGTGCGAAATAATAGCGGTGACTCAGAAAAACCTCGCCCTTGCCGTTGTGCTTGTTAGCCGTCCACGAAGCACTGATGCTGCTATGTATGCGCACGGCCGGAATGCGCGGCAAAGGCACAGCATCTGCACGTCTGCCCCAAACGCTGGAGAGGCTGCTCTCGAGATGAAGCCAGTGGATGGCATGCGGATGAATGTGAACCAGGGCTTCGCCCCCGAAGAGGCGGGCATCGGCCTGCTCATAGCGGAATAGCGGCACCCCCGCCACCACACTGTCGAGCGGTGCCAGAAAAATAAAGTTGGAGATCGTGTTGAAGAAGGGGTTGACCTGAAACTCGATATGCTCATTTTCAAAGGACAAAGAGAGGTCGCTCTGGGCCGCCTGTTCGCTGCGCAGGTCCGCATTTCCCAATACATATTGCAGGGTGCCCTCGTGCACACCGTTCGAGAGCAGCTCTGATGCATTGGGTGCCCGGTAGCCGGTAGACCAGTTGCTGCGCAGGGTAAAATGCCCCGCCCGGTAGCTGGCTCCGAATGAAAAATTGGGGCCCTGAAAACTGCGCTTCAATGCCGGAAAAAGAAGGCTCCCCGCGAGCTGCTCTTCCGTCATAATTGAACGCTGGTCGAAGCGCAAACCGGCCTGCATCGTGAGTTTTCTCACTTTGATATTGGCCATGAGGAAGAGTCCGAAATCGAGGGTTCGCGCATCGGGCACCAAAAGCTCGGGCCCGTGGTTGCCGTTGACCTGCCACATGCCCTGCGATCCGGCAATGAAAGTGAGTTTTTCTGCCAGCGGTGCGCTGTACCACTTCAGGTCGTAGGTGCCGGTCTGCAGTTGCATATCGAGGGCCGGCCGCTCTGCATCGTCCTCAAATTCCTTTCTGCGATTCTCGCTCAACCCCAGTATCATCTTCCATTTCGAATCACCCGTGTAGAGGGTGTTTTCCCAGCTTAGCATCTGCTGGGCGACCCGCTGAAAGGGCAGCGTCATGCCGTAGTCGCTTGCACCCCGGTAGATTGAGTCGCCCTCGCTGATGCCGAAGTGATTGAGCAGATAGCTGTAGCGCAGGTTGCTGATCCAGATGCCCTTGTTGTAGCCGAGGGCGGCCTTCAGGTTTTCACCGGAAAATCGGGTATTGTAGATCCTCGATGCATCGGGCACACGGTAGTCGCCATGGGCGGCAGCCGAAGCAAAGAGGTTGAATTTCACATTCTTCCGGTTGACCTTAAAAGCAAAGTCGGAGCTGCCCGAAAGGTCGTTGCTGTGCAGTCCGATGCCAGCCCGGGCTTCATACTGCCCCTGCGGGGCATAGCGTTCGTCAACGAAGTACATGACCCCGCCCAGCGCATCGGCACCGTAGAGCAGCGAGGCGGGCCCTTTGATGACTTCCACACTTTCGATCCCGATTTCTCCCACGCCCAGGCCGTGTTCATTGCCCCATTGCTGGTTTTCGACCCGGATATTCTGGGCATAGGTGACGATGCGATTGCCGCTCAGCCCTCTGATTACGGGTTTTCCGATGCCCGGCCCCGTGCTGTACAGAGCCACACCGGGCATGGCCGAAACAGCCGCGGCCAGTGTCAGCGGAGCCGCATTCTTCAGGCGGTCGAGGCGCTGGCGCTCGATGGCTACGACATTCTCATACTCGAGTTTGCCATGCGGAACCGAGATCACCAGCTCTTTCAGGCGGGTGTGGGCCGCTTCCAGACGAAAGGTATCACTTGTGCGCTGGCGGATATCAATGATCGCATCGAGGGTTTTGTAGCCAACATAGCTGATATGGATGTGGAGTGCTTCGGGGGGCAGTTCTCTGAATGTAAAAACACCCTTGACATCCGTGACGGCCGTAGATTGCAGCTCATCCAGATAGATCACGGCAAAGGGAACGGGATTGTCGCTTGCCGCATCCAGCACCAGCCCGCGAAAGGTCTGTGCAAAGAGGCCCTGAAGGGGCAGACAGAGCAAGAGGATAAAAAATAAATTGGCAGGGCCCGTCATATAGCTATTCCTCATACTGCTTACTTTTTTCCGGAGTGTCCGGCTCCGGCAGCAAATATGAAAAATATCCGGCAGCTTTGATAAAGCCGCCCCGGCCTCATCGCGTTAAAAAAGCATAAAGTCGCCCGGTCCTATCGCACTTTGTGAATCTGCCGCGGAGTGCCCACTTCGAGGCGCGGGTGGTCTCCAAATTTCGAGATCTGCCCGATGACACAGATGCGATCGCCCGGATGATAGAGCACCTTGATGGCTTCCGGGAATTTTTTGGCATCGTCATCCCAAATGACGATCTGAAGCGCCTCCGGGCCTTTCCCGAGGGTGATCATGCTCAATCCGCCCTGTGCGGCCTGCATCTCGCGCACAGCCTTGACCGTATCGCAAAAGCTTTTGTATTTGCCGTAATAGCGGGAAGCCTCGCTGACCCGAATGGTGTCTACGGTGAAGAGCGAAGTTTCGGTCTGGGCCCTTGAAAGGAGCGGAAAGAATAAAAGAAGAAAGAAGGAAATAAGTACAGGGCACTTTTTCATGGCTTACATTTTATCCGGTCACTTCCGTTATTTGAGGGCAAATTAATAAATTTCTCTGGCTGGCGGCAGCCTCACACACAGGGCCATCAAAAAAAACAGCTGCATGTCTGCAGCTGTTCCATTCATCTTCCCCCGTCATAAATCAGGATCAGTATTCCCCGGAAAAGTGACCCTCGGTGATGGATCCTTCATCGCCCGTAAGGGAGTTAATAACGGTGCCGCTGAGGGTGCCCTCCACCCCTTTATCCGTGAACTTTGTCACTATCACGGTGATTTCCTTGATATATACTTCCGTTCCGTCTTTGAGCGGAAAATAGAGCGTGACATTGTTTTCCATCGAGTTTGTATAAAAAGTGCCCTCGGCATCAATGGAATTGATGTAAAATCCGAGTGTGTTGGCAGCGCCCACTCCGATGGTCATGGAAAAAACCGCATTGGCATATGCACAGGCGGCATCCTTAAATTCGTAAGCTTCTCCGTCTACTTTCAGGGTAAGAAAAC
>WFPF01000117.1 GCA_015487695.1 Chitinophagales bacterium | reverse complement strand
TGTGTGAACGATACGCTCCGCTTTGACAATTCGGCTGTCGACCCGGACGGAGGCTTTGATAAATCGATGTTGAGTATTGTTTTTCAACCGCAGCATGGTACTGCATCCATCAATCCGAATAACGGCAGATTATCATATGTGCCGAATGCCGGCTTTGTGGGGCTTGACAGCCTGACCTACCGGGCGTGCGATAAGGGGTCACCGACTGCCTGCGATATGGCTAAAATTTATATCAGGGTGACCTATGAGAATCTTCCACCGCAGGCTACAGACGATTATATGAGTACGACCACTGACCGGCAGGTGGAAGTGGATCTGCTGGCCAACGACAATGACTTTGATATGGCCATCAATCCGGCCTCCTTGAAGGTGATCGAGAATCCGCTTTACGGGGATATTTGGTACCTCTCCAACGGTTCAATGCGCTATGTGCCCAACGGCAGCTATGTCGGGCTCGACAGTATGAAATACCGCATTTGTGATTCGGGTGATCCCCGCTATTGCGATACAGCCACGGTGTATGTGACGGTTTCCCGTTCAGTAAATCCGACTTTTGCCGCCAACGATTTTCATATTTTCAATACCCCCAGCACCAATGTGCTGATATTGAACAACGATGAAGCATTTAATTCCAGCCTTTCGAATGCAAGTATTAAAATTCTGAAAGCCCCCAGGCATGGATCGGCATCCGTGCTGGTGAATAAAATATTTTACCTGGCTGACCTGAAGTCGAACGGACTGGATTCGCTGCAATATCTTGTATGCAACACGGAAACACCTGCCTCCTGCGATTCGGCATGGGTCTACCTCATCAGAAAGCCGGCCGATTATCCGCCCTTTGCCGTAGACGATACCTTTCGCATAACGATCAACAGCAGTGGCAGCTTCGATGTGCTTGCCAATGACCTCGACAAGGTGGAAACACTGAATTACAGCGGTGTCAGTATTTCGACCAAAGCATTTCACGGAGTGGCTACCGTGGGGGCTACAGGAATCAACTATACCCCGCCCAATGGATTTTTTGGCCTCGATAGTTTTACCTATCAAATCTGTGATGCGGTACCTGAGGATTACTGTGATTGGGCCAAGGTCTATGTGTTGGTGGAAAATGAAAATTATAAGCCCTTTGCCTTTAAAGACCAGTATCTGCTGGACTTTAACACCGGAGGGACTTTTTCGGTCCTTGACAATGACTTTGACAAAGACAGTGATTTGCTGACTTCAGGAACGGTTCAGATTATCAGTGGGCCAATGCATGGCAGTGCCACGGTAACAGGCAGACAGATTGACTATACACCCAACAACGGATTTAATGGTATTGATCAGATTAGCTATTCGGTATGTGACAATGGCAGCCCGCAAAAATGTGATACGGCCCGCATTGAGATTTTCGTAAAAGCGAACAACTACCTGCCTTTCGCAGCATCTGACACCATGGACCCGTATTGTTTTTTCCCGCACAGTATTTATCCGCTGCTCAACGATCATGTGTTTAATGAGAATCTGGATTTCGGGTCGGTAGTTATTACCGTGCCTCCACTCAATGGAACAGCTACGATCAATCCCGATCTGAGTTTTACTTACCAGGCGGATTCCGGTTATGTAGGACCGGATCAGTTTAGCTATCGGATTTGTGATGACAATGGCGACTGCGATGAAACTACTATTTATGTCAATGCGACAATCATCAATTTACCGCCTAATGCGGTAGATGACCGCAAGAAGATTGGGCAGAACACCTTTGCGATTATAGATCTGCTCAAAAATGATGTAGACCCGGAAAACAATATCAGCTTCGAATCATTTGATATTGTGGTGCCGGCTAAGCACGGACAGGTTTTTGTAAGTCAGAAAGGAGAGATACTTTACCAGCACGATCCGGGTTTTGCCGGACTGGACTCCTTCAGTTACCGGATTTGCGACAATGGCGTTCCAAGCCGTTGTGACGAGGCATGGGTGCGAATCACCGTTATATCGAATGATCCCCCGCAGGTCAACAATGACGCTGTCACTATTTCTGCCTTTGGGCCTACCCCCATACGGGTACTTAAAAATGACAATATCGCTTCAGGAAAGCTGGACGAACAAACACTCCGCCTCGTAACTCCGCCCGGTTACGGTCTGGCTATCATCGATTTCAGAAACCGCTTTGTATACTATCCCACGGATTCATCGCCAACCGGCACAGATCAGTTTACCTACTCCATATGCAATGACGGTACACCCAAGAAATGCGGGAGTGCTACAGTGACTATCAACCTGAATTACAACGTTCCTCCACAGATAAACAATGATGCCATCTCGGTTGATTATGGCCGGCCCTATTTCTTTCAGCCGCTGAAGAATGATCTGGACCCGGACGGCAGAATAAAAAGGGCTACGCTTGAGATTGTCAGCGCACCGCTTCACGGTGATATTACGGTACTGGTTGACAGCGGCATGATTTATAAACCGGACAACACCTACTCCGGGCCGGATCAATTTACTTACCGAGTATGCGATGACGGGATGTCCATCTACTGCCGTACGGCTACGGTTCAAATCAATGTGAGCTCAAATGCAGCACCCGTTGCGGCCAATGATCAGTTTAACATACAACTCAACACACCGCGCAAGATCAATCTGGCTGCCAATGATTCTGATCCGGATGGCAATCTGGATCCGGCCGCAGTACGCATTACGGTCAATCCGGTCCATGGCTACATATATAACCTGGTCGATGGTCAGGTTATTTATCACCCGGATAACAATTACTTTGGTCGCGATTCCTTTGATTATCAAATAGCAGATGCCGCCAACCCCGTGATGAAATCCACGGCCCGTGTATATCTATGGGTAGCTAAAGATCCCAACGTAACTCTTGCCGTGGATGATTACTTCACCATCTTTAAGAATGATTTTGGGGAATACGACATCAAACAAAACGATGGTGCGGTGGATCCTTCAAGCTACCGCATAGTGAATTACACCAAGAACGGAGACGCCTTTATTGAAAACAACGGCCTGCTTTATTACATGGCAGACCAGAATTTCTTTGGATATGATACCCTGAAGTATCTGGTATGCGAGAGCCCTGCCCGGTGGAATTGTGATACTGCCTATGCCTATTTTGAGATCCGCGACACGTCCTATCCTATTACCGCACATGATGATGCCGTAGATGTGTACGAGGGATACTTCAGGAGAATATATGTACTTGAGAACGACTTTGACCGCGATCGTGAAACGGCAGGGTATACGTTATCGGTAATTACTCCGCCAAGTCAAGGGACCGCATTGGCCGAGCAGGGTGCGATAAACTACAACGCCACACCGGGCTATACCGGGCCGGATCAGTTTGTCTATGAGGTCTGTGATAATTTGGGTTGTGATACGGCTACTGTTTACATTCAGATTGTGCAATCAGTTAATATTACACCAACAGCGCTGAATGATTACTGGCATACGCATTCGGGCAAAAGCCTAGTAGCTAAGCCCCTTTCCAATGACTATGATCCGGATCAGGATTCGCTGGTCTATACCTTCTGTGCGGCCCTTGCCGGAGGCCCCTATACCCGTTCCTGGATGCCCCCGTTTGATTCAGTGATCTATGCCCCGGGCCTGAGTTCGCATTATCCGGCAAGCTCGAACCCGCGACTGAAAATTGATCGAAAGACAGGACTGCTGACAGGGGTTCCTAATACGCCCGGAGCCCATGTGCTGACGACTTGTACGGAAGAATATAAGAACGGACGCTTTCTTGGTAATATCCGAAGGGAAATTCAGGTAAATATTGTGAATTGTACGAAGCAACCGGTCGCAACGATTGAAGACAATGACGGCACACCCAACGGATTGATACTTAATTGCGTGGACAATACCATCCACTTCTTGAATACCGGTCAGGCAGATTCCTTCCTTTGGGATTTCGGAATACCGGGTGTGGCCAGCGATACTTCATCGGAATACAGTCCTACATTCACCTATCCCGATACAGGGACCTATCTGGTAACGTTGTACGCAGAGCCCGGTGCAGCCTGCATGGATATGGATCAGATGATTGTGAAAATATACAAAACCCCGATCCCCAACTTTTCATACTCAGAACCCCTTTGTTCGGGCCAGACCATACGTTTCAAGGATTCTACCAATCCGGTCAACGGGAAAATCATTGCCTGGAACTGGAAGTTTACACCCACGGACTTTAAACAACAAAAAAATCCGAAATACAAATACAACAGTGAAGGAGTGAAAACCATCACACTGGATGTCTTTGCAAATACGGGCTGTAAGGCACAGATTATAAAGGATATCGTCATCAATCCGTCTCCGACCATTGATCTTCCGAAGAATGTATTTCTCTGTAAAAACGATACGCTTCTGCTCGAAGCCGATGATTCAGGAGCCAGCACCATTATTTGGGAGCCCGAGATTGATTTGCGGCATACGGGATCGCCTGACAAGGTGCTTCTTTTTCCGAGTATCGGCAGGCAGTACTCCGTTACAGCCATCAATGCTTTTGGCTGCAAAGCCGGAGATAAGACGGTGGTAGTGCCAAACGACCGACCCATCATTGATGCGGGAGACCCTTTGCGCAAATGCACAAGTCCCAGTGTGTCGATGAGCCCGACCTTCAAGAATGTCTCCTTTCAGCCAACCTTTCAATGGTCGCCTCCGACCGGCTTGCAAGATCCGACATCGCCATATACCACCGCTTCGCCCAATCAGACCACGACTTATACTCTGACCATTTCTTCCGAAGGCAAATATTGCGTGGAAAGCGATACCGTGATTGTATATACGGAACTGCCCGAGCTGCGTCTGCTTGCTGAAAAGGATGTAATTTGTGCCAACGACTTTACGCAACTTGTCGCTGAAACCAACACACGGCAGGCTACCTTTAGCTGGGCACCGGCCTCTTCCTTGTCTGATCCCAATTCGCAGTATCCCTATGCCACTCCATCGGTGAATACGACCTACACGCTGACGCTCTATGACAGCATCACGCAATGTACGGTGTGGGATACCATTCGCATCCTGGTGAAACCTGTGGCAGGTCTGAGTGCCGGACCCGATACGACCATATGTACGGGCGATACAGTGATGCTGCAAGCCGTTAACGGAAGCCGTTTTATCTGGATGCAGGACTCCACGCTAAGTTGCCAATGCTGTGAATCACCGCTTGCCTGGCCACGGGTGACCAATACCTACACGCTGACAGGAAGAGATACGAACGGCTGTAAGGTGAGCGATGAAGTCACTGTTTTTGTGAACCAGTTGCCCACCGTTTCAGCAGGAAATGATCAGGAGCTTTGTCCCGGTGATTCCGTAATTGTGAACTTATCGGGTGCCAGCCAGTATATATGGCTTGATGATACCTCTAAGTCCTGCAGCTCCTGCTCATCGATTGTAATCTATCCAACAGTCAGCAAAGATTATGTAGTTATCGGAATAGACAATAATGAATGTGTGGACAGTGACACGGTCAATATTCATGTCTACCCGCCACCACATACCGCATATACCGATCCGCCCCATTTATGCGAGGGCGATACCACACAATTGGTTTTCAGTGGTGGAGCCATCTACAACTGGTCACCGGCCTCCAGCCTGAGCAATCCGAATATTGCCGATCCGCTTGCTTTCCCGGATCTGACGACCGTCTACACGATCACAGGAGTGGATACCAACGGTTGTCCTTTTGAAGATACCCTCAAATTGGTGGTGAATGTCTTGCAACCGGGCAACTTCATTGCCGATACCGGAATATGCGCAGGAGAAAGTATCACGCTCTTTGCCAAAGGCTTTTCACAGTACACCTGGTCACCGGACAGCAACTTGTCTTGTGCAAACTGCCCGACTCCGGTGGCTACTCCTTTATCTACGACTCAGTACATGGCCATTGTGGCGGATAGCAATGGTTGTGTAGATACGGGTTCGGTGCTGATTACAGTCAACCCGCTTCCTGTGGCAGTAATCAGTGTTACGAAGGACACCTTGTGCTTTGGGGAGTCGACACAACTTAGCGCCAGTGGCGGAACGAATTACAAATGGACACCTGCGCTGGGCCTTAGCGATCCTGATATTGCAAACCCGGTAGCCAGTCCGCCCTATACCATTAATTATTCACTGACTGTACTTGATCAAAACGCCTGTAGCAGCGATACAACCCTGCTGATTGTGGTCAACCCGTTGCCCAGCACCTATGCGGGTGAGGATACAGCCATTTGCTGGGATGATACCATTCAGTTGTTTGCTACCGGTGCCGACAGTTTCATATGGCAGGGAACCCGCTTCGTAACCTGCAATGACTGTCCCGATCCGGTCATTGCGCCCGATGTGAGCACCGCGTACATTGTGACAGGGTACAATCAGTACAATTGTACTTTGACCGATACGGTGCAGGTGATTGTCAACCCCGAACCTGATGCCATACAGCTTTCCCCCGATACCATTATTTGTGCAGGAGATTCAGCCCGACTGCGGGTAAGCGGAGGTGCCTATTACCAATGGGTGACCAATCCCGATTTATCTTGCCTGAGCTGCGACAATCCGGTCGCTTCACCGGCCGTCTCTACGGTCTATACCGTGCAGGGATTTACGGACAAAGGTTGCTATCGTTTCTATAATGTGCGGGTCGATGTGCGTCCTTTGCCCGTAGTTACGATCACCCCTGATACAGGCGTCTGTCTGGCACTCAGCCTTGTGCTCGAAGCTTCGGGCGGATTGAACTATTTGTGGTGGCCTGACATGGAAATCAGCAATGCAAATATTCCGAATCCAGTCATTACACCCACTCAATCAAGATATTATCATGTAGAAGTAAGCGATGAACTCGGTTGCTTTACAAGGGACAGTGTCTATGTCGAAGTCTATATCCCGATGGACCCGAATGCAAGGCCGGACACTATTATCTGCGAATATCAGGACCTGGTACTGCATGCTGAAAACGGAGTCAGCTATAACTGGAGTCCTGCCGGGCCATTGGATGATCCGACTATAGCCGATCCTTCCCTGATTCCTTCGCAGACACAGACGTTTGTAGTAGAGATTGTAGACAGCAACGGCTGCTACAACAGCGATACGATATTAGTCGAAGTGAAACCTTCACCGGTAATCGGAGCATCCGATGACATCTATATTTACTTCGGCTCGAAGACGACACTCACAGTAGAAGGGGCTGCCCGTTATGAGTGGAGTCCCCGCATTGCCATCGTTGATTCGGGAAATAATTTCATTACGGTTCAGCCCGAGGATACAGTCCTGTATTATGTGACCGGATTCAATGAATTCAATTGCTTTACAATTGATTCGGTACTGGTGATTCCGGTGCCCTATCTTGAATTGTATATTCCCAATGCGTTTACGCCCAACGGGGATGGTAAGAATGACTGGTTCAGCATTGGAGCCAATGATTTGTTCGAGTTGCTGCATCTGAAAGTATTCGACCGCTGGGGCAATCTGGTCTTCTCGACCAACGACCCGATGCAGGGATGGGATGGCAGCATGGGCGGCAGACCCATGCCCATGGGTACTTACATCTATATACTGGAAGTGCGTGACCAGGTAGGCAATTTGAGCCAAAGACAAGGAAACTTTATATTGATCCGCTAACTATGAGCAATCCACTGAGGATATTCAATAAGGTATTGGCAGCCACGGCCATACTTCTTGCGGTGGCAGCCATTTACTTCGTGCTGAAACTGGACAGGATTGAACGGGAGCTGCAAAAGACACAGTATCAACTGGATTCTCTGTACGCAAGTTATCAGATTCTTCATACCGGTGCCACACAATCTGCCGGATTGCTCAGAGCCATGTCAAATGAGAACATATTGCATGTACGGCTTGATGGCATGCCCATAGCGCCCGATGCCAGCGCGTACATCTACTGGAACCCGGAGAACGGGCAGGTGTATGTGAATCCGGCCGGCCTGCCCGCGTTGGAGCAAAATGAATACTATCAGGTATGGGCATTTAAAGGAAATGATGCCGTCAGCCTGGGAGTACTTGACATGAATAAGTCTCCCTACCTGATTCAGAGAATGCGCGATGTCAAAGAGGCGGATGAATTTGCAATTATCCGGGTGGAAGAAGGGGAAAAAAGTCGTCCGATGCTCGAGAATATGGTAGTTGCAACGCAATGAATAAGCCTGTGAATCCTGCCGTTATCGTTTTTCTCAAAGCACCCGTAGCCGGAAAAGTAAAAACCCGGCTGGCTGCCAAAATCGGAGATGATCAGGCACTTCAGGTTTACAAGCAATTGCTCAGACACACTTTTCATGTTCTGAATCACAGCGAAGCCGAAGTTTTTCTTTTTCTTACCGAAAAGGATGAAAAAGGAGGCTTGCCATTCAAAATGCCTAAGAGTCAAATCTTTTATCAGACGGGAGAGGGGCTGGGCATGCGCATGCGGAATGCTTTTGAGAAAGTATTTCAGTTGGGGTTCGGGCCGGCAATTATTATCGGTACGGACAATATAGAGATCCGGCCGGAGCATCTCAGCCAAGCATTTGATGTACTGCAGAGCCATGATACCGTCATCGGGCCGAGCAATGACGGAGGCTATTATCTTCTCGGGATGAACTCTTTTCAGGCGCAACTTTTTCAGGATATTTCCTGGAGCAGTTCGCTGGTTTTGGAACAAAGCATAGAGAAAATTGTAAATTCCGGTCTTAGTTATCGGCTGCTTCCCGAATTGGTGGATATCGATGAATATGAAGATCTGCAAGCTTCGGGGTGGCAGACTGTTTTGGAAAATCTTAAATTGCGGGGATGAAAAAACTCTTGCTCATCCGACATGCCAAGTCGGATTGGACCGATTCGCATCAGACTGATTTTGAAAGGCCGCTGAATGCAAGAGGCAGGAGGAACAGCCCGGAAATGGCCCAGCGTCTGGCAAAAAGGAATCTCAAACCCGGCCTGTGGCTGAGCAGTACGGCTGTGCGCGCCCGCGAAACCGTAAGTCTGATGCTGCCTTCATTTGACCTGAGCTTATCGGATGTCAAATTTTTGGATGAATTATACCTGGCAAGCCCTGAGGAGATCATCCGCGCAATACAAAAACATGGCGGCCGGGCCGATGTTTTGTTTCTGACCGGACACAATCCTGGGATCACTGACCTGGCGAATATGCTGAGTCCGGCCCGGCTTGACAACATGCCTACCTGCGGAGTATTCAGCATCGATCTTCCTCTTTCCGACTGGAAGGAGCTCGAAGCAATTCCCTATTCTCTGGACTTTTTCGATTATCCTAAAAAAATGCAATAATTGGCTTTTCCAAAAGAGGTAAATCCGCTTTATTATCTGATGGCAGATGATGGGAGCAAGGTTCCGTATTTTAACAGGGAGCTGAGCTGGTTGTCTTTCAACCACCGGGTTTTGCAGGAAGCCATGGACGATACGGTGCCCCTTTTCGAGCAGATTAAATTTCTTGCCATTTATTCTTCCAACCTCGATGAGTTTTTCAAAATCAGGGTAAGTGCGATCCGGCATATGATGCATCTGGGCAGCAAAGCCAGTAAAAAGATCCCCTTCAACCCGCACCTTGTACACCGGGATATAATGAGGACCGTGGCCTACCAGCAGGAGCTCTTCCTCGATACATTTTACAAAAAAGTGATTCCCGGATTGGAAAGAGAGAATATTTACCTCATCAATGAAAAGAAGTTGCAAAGTGCCCACCACAAATTTCTGAGCGAGTATTTTGATCAAAATATCCGTCCCTGGTCCCGTCCCATGATCATCATCAAAAACAAAATATCGGTGTTCCTGAAAAACAACACACTTTACCTTTTTCTGCGCATGGTGCCCCGCGAACAGACGACTGAGGAAGGCTCCCGGAAACGCAGAAGAAGCGTTTATGCCAGCCTTGAAATTCCAACGGATCATTTATCGCGCTGGGTGACTCTTCCGGAGCTTGACGGGCGGAATTATGTCATGTTCCTCGATGATGTAATCCGGTTCAACATGAACAAACTTTTTCCCGGCTATGATATTCTTGAATCCAGGGCCATCAAACTGACACGCGATGCAGATATACCAATAGAGGATGAATTTTCAGGTGATGTGGTGAAGGCCATCAAAAAACTCATTCAGAAGAGAAGTACGGGTGTGATAACGCGCATCATGCACGACAAGAAGATGTCACCCCGGCTGAAAAGGTATATGATGGACGCGCTCTCACTCCAGGAAGAGGATTTAATTCCGGGAGACCGCTACCTCAGCTACGAACATTTATTTGATTTTCCACGCTTTGGGAAAAACCTTGATTACAAGCCTCTTCCGGCCTTGCAGGTGAAATCGCTGAAGCAGCGTAAGGGGATATTCGAAAGACTTTCAGGACAGCGAATCCTGCTCTACTTTCCTTATCACTCTTATGATCCGGTTCTGAATTTTCTTTACCAGGCTGCCCGCGATCCGGAAGTGCTTACTATCAAAATAACGCTGTATCGCATAGCGGCAGAATCGAAACTGATCAAAGCCCTGAGGAAAGCTGCGGAGAACGGAAAGGATGTAACGGTTTTTATCGAACTGAAAGCTCGCTTTGACGAGCTGCGGAATCTTCAGGCTGCGGAAAGGCTGGAATCTTCGGGAGTGAACGTTCTTTACAGCCTGCCGGTGCTGAAGGTTCACAGCAAAATCTGCATGGTGACGAGAAAAGAAGGGGAGAAACTTCATGCGTATGCTTACCTGGCCACGGGCAATTTCAATGAATCGACTGCCCGCAGCTATTGCGATTTCGGATTCTTTACGGATGACGAAAAGGTGGTATCCGATATCCGGGAGATTTTCCGTGTGTTGGCGGGTGTTGAAAGCAAAGCCCTTTTTAAGGAGCTGATTGTGGCCCCCGTCAATATGCGCAAAGAGCTCAATCACCTCATTGACTTTGAGATCGAAGAGGCCCGGAAAGGGGGAAAAGCCGAAATGATATTGAAGATGAACGGGCTGGAGGATGAAAAGATAATACGGAAGATATACGAGGCCTCTGAAGCCGGTGTGGATGTCAGGCTGATTGTACGCAGCATTTGCTGCCTCGTGCCCGGGATCAGGGGGGTCAGCAGCCGCATAAAGGCTATCAGCATTGTAGACCGGTATTTAGAGCATGCAAGGGTTTTCAGCTTTTACCATGGCGGCAGAAAGAGAACCTATCTGTCTTCAGCCGATTTGATGACAAGAAACCTGAATCGCAGGATCGAAAGTGCATTTGAGATAAAAAAACCGGAGCTAAAGCAGATGGTGCTTGACATATTGGACCTGCAATGGGCCGACAATGTGAAAGCACGAATAATTGACCCCCACCAACTCAACAGCTATGTTCCGAAGAAGGGCAAAGCCCTGGAGGCGCAACTGGCCATCTACGATTATCTTTCAGCGCAATAATCGGATGCTTTGCAAAGGAATTTATCCCTTTGGCTCGTCAGAAATAATGCCGGCCTTTTTGGCGAAGGCCAGTGCAAACTGTTTAAGGTCCTCAGCTCCTTTTTCGTTGTTCGTGGCCCGCAGATAGTTTTCGGACATGGTGTAGAGGGTCTGGAAATAAAACTTGTCCATTTCATCTATTCGCAGGTCTTTGGTCCACAGATCCAGCCGCATGGCGCTTGCCTCTTCTTTGTCCCAGAGCGAAAGGATAAAACTTTTGCACTCTTTGGGTTCGGGTACCCCGCTGCCCGGTGCACGCCAGAATATTTTTTCCGGTATTCCCTGCTCGTCCAGCGAAACCCGTATGATTACCTCCGATTCTTTATTGGGCATAATTCCTTATTTTGCCACAAAAGTATTGAGTTTTAGATCAAAATGAGCGGGAATGGAGCTAAAAGAAATCCTGGCGTTCTTAACGAAGCTGAAGGAGAATAACAACCGGCAGTGGTTTACTGCCAACAAAGCGGAATACCTTAATGCAAAGGCAGGATTCGAGGAATTTGTGGCCCGCATCATTGAGCGCATGATCCCCATGGAACCGGGCCTGGTGGGCCTCAGGCCGTCCTCTTTTATTTTCCGGATCTACCGGGATGTACGTTTTTCAAAAAACAAGGCACCCTATAAAACGAATTTTGGAGCAGCCATCACACCTGGCGGCCGCAAGTCCGGAGGACCGACATACTATCTGCATGTCGAGCCGGACAAAAGTTTTGCCGGTGGCGGAGTCTATCATCCGTCTCCCGCAATTTTGAAAGCAATCCGCCAGGAAATCGATTACAATCTGGGTCGCTTTGAATCGCTGCTGAACGAAAAAAACTTCAAAGCACATTTCGGGGAATTGATGGGGGAACAACTCAAAAGAGCGCCCAAGGGGTATGAAACGGACAACCCGGCACTTAAATATCTGAAACACAAAGACTTCATTGCCATGAAGGCGTTAAAAGACGAGGAATTGCTCAGCCCGGACATAGAAAATGTAATTTTTCACACTTTCAAATCGCTGAAAAGTTTTAATGACTTCTTAAAAATTCCCATATTTGAAGTGATTTCCGGCCGGGAAGAAGAGATTTAAAGCAGAGTGGGAAAGGCCGGACAGATATGATTGAAATACATATTTATTTTGTATTTTTAGGCGCGTATAAGTAATTTTCACAATGGAAGGTCAATATTTTGATTGGTCTTACGTGAAAATTGGCTTATTTTTGCTTTGTAATATTAAAACCTGAAACCGAAAGTCTTTTAAAATTTAAACCAATATGCAAAAGAAAAGATTTCTACTCCTTACCCTTGCTTTACTGGTATTTACGGCCCTGAGCGCTCAGGAAGAACCGATGCGACCCGGCCCCAATGAAGCTAATATTCCGAGTTACCGAATGGAGCAGCATGAGAAATGGCTGAATATGGAAACAAACTTTCCTGCCAAAGAGCGCAACATGTGGCAAATTGGCCTTCATACCGGAATTGCAAGTATTGGTGGTGATGTGCGACCGCAGATTGGTTATGCCGGTGGTGCTTACATTCGCAAAGCCCTCGGCTATGTAGTTTCCTTGCGGGGATATTACAACCGTGCATTTGCTTACGGAATTGACGGAACTTACGAGTCGGGCATCCGCTATAACTACGGATTCAATGCCGGTGGTGATCCCCGGGTAGACTACTATGATGAGGCTACCGGTACAGGAGGAGCATATCTGAACTATAAAAGTTCTCAGCATTTCCTTTCAGGAGACATTATGTTCAACCTGAACAATATCAAATTCCACTCACCCAATACCTATTTTGCACCCTACCTCTTCCTGGGTGTAGGTTTATTGGGACATCAGTCATCAGTTGATGCACTCGATGCCAACGGCAATATGTATGACTTCGAATCGGTTGCAGGAAATACAGTAAGGGAAAGAGTGAAATATCTTAAAGGAAAATTGGATTACAATTTTGAAACAGCCGGTTCTCCGGACCGTGGTGCCATGTTCAACGTAAGTGGATATGACGTGCTTCCCGCCATAAGCGGTGGTTTGGGTATGGGCTTCAGATTGTCACAACGCGTTGAGGTGGGACTGGAAACCCGTTTCATCTTTACCGGAAGTGATTATCTCGACAACTTTGCCTTCCGTTCTTACGAAACAGGCAGCAGAAGCATCAACGTAGCAACAGCCAACACGGATATAGTTAACTATACCATGTTCAATGTAGGCTACAACCTGGGTAAAAATGCAGAAGAACCTACCTGGTTCGTCAATCCGGTAGATTATACTTACGATTACCTGGCATACCTTGACAAGAAAACCGACTTCACCGATACCGATGGTGACGGTGTTCCGGATATCTGGGATGATGAAGAAAATACCCCGAAAGGTGCCGTTGTGGACGTAAATGGTGTAACCATGGACAGCGATGGTGACGGGTGCCCGGATCATGAAGATCCCGAACCGTTCTCTTCTCCTCAGTACCCGATCGTTGATTGCAAAACACAATGGCCTGAAGGCTTGAAAAAAGATGAAGTCATTGAGTTGATTAAGGAAAATTCCATAGACGGTTGGTTCCTTCCTATGATTCATTTCGATCTCGACAAATCAAAAATCAGGACAGAAGATGTTGCTAATCTCGACCATGTGGGTGAGGTAATGACCCGTTACAAAAACATCAAAGTGGATGTAATCGGCCATACTGACCAGCGTGCTTCTGAGGAATATAACCTGAAGCTTTCACAAAGGCGATCTGAAGCAGCTGTCAACTACCTCGTAGATAACTACGGAATTGACCGCTCACGCTTCAATATCAAGTATGAAGGCGAAGCAAAACCAATCATACCAAATGCCAAGGGTGAAAAAGAATACTACATGAACAGACGGGTTGAATTTAAAGTGGCAGACTAAGAATCAACTCCGGCTTATGGAAAAAGGGATAATCATTTGGATTATCCCTTTTTCTTTTTTAAGACATACAGAACCTGCTTGTAAAAGAGGGCCAAGCGGTAATGGATGACGGTATCCATGCCGAGCCCGTTCTTTTCGAAGAGGCGCTGCCATTCGCGATCGCTTTTGTTGGAATGGGGGTGGCCTCTGAATTCCCAGTTTACCAGGCTGTCACTAAAATGCGTCAGCACCTTCTCATATTGGTTGTCATAAAGGTCTTCCATAATGAGCAGTGTATCGCTGCACACCCGTGCGGCTTCCTGCACAATCTGCACGGGATGGTCGCAATGGTGAAGCACGGTCAGCAGGGTGACGGTATGAAAACTTTCGTCTTCAAATGGAAGTTTTTGCCCATCGTAGATAAGAGGCGCAATATCAGGGAACCGCGATTTATTCTTTACATCCAGGGCGGTGACCCGGTGTCCCGCATCTTTTAGCAGCTTCACTACCCCGGCATTTCCGCTTCCGATGTCAAGGATGGGCTCATTGCCGATGAAAGGAGCAATGCGGTCGTACTTAATGCGGGCTCGCAGCAGGATTTGTTTTTCCCGGAATGAACTCATGAGACTTATTTATAAGGTCGTATAGGATGGCAAGGGTTAAAATACCATATTCAATAGCTAAAGTTGCAGTGCTCAAATGAAAGTCTGCTGTATTGAATGCCTGATAACTCAGAAATACCAGCATACTCCACAGCAGCGGAGTGAGAAATCGGGTGAAAACACCAAAAGCGAGAAGTGGTGTGATATACCACGGATTGACCGTGGTAGCCAGTAAAAAATAGCCCCCCAAAGCCAGCGTGAAGAAGACAAAGACATTTTGAAAGGGCCGGACCATATGCCACAAGGAAAGGATGATCAGATAAAGGGCTACGGAGAGCCCCAGATAAAATGAGATTTCATGGATGACATTGTAACCTTTGATTTCGTATCCCGCCCAGCGGATTAATGAATAGATGCTGCCGTTGAATTCGAAAGTATTGAAATACAGGCTCAGGGAAGAGAGGATATTCAATGTGCCTGTAAAACCGCTTAAAATGAGCAGCAGAAGCAGGGGAAGAAATGCAGCGGAAAGAAGGACAATGTTGCTCTTTTTAAGCAAGGGTCGGCTGAGGAAGGCCGGAAGGAAAATCAACGGTATGAACTTGGAGAGGATGGAGGCGGAAAGGGAAAGACCTGCCGCTGCAAAGCTTTTATTATAGAAGAAGTAAGCTGCCAGGAGCACAAAGAAGATCATAAAAACCTCGATATGAAGATTTCCGCTCAACTCGATTATGGGCAGGGGATTCAAAATATAGAGCAGGGACCGGGGAAGCGGAAGCCTCAACTGTTTGAATATGCGCAGCATCAGGAAGATAGATCCCAGCTCCGTCAACAGGGTGAAAAGGTGAAGCATGATCAATTGTCCACTGCGCTGGGGAAGCAGCGAGGCCGCGGCAAAGACGGCCTGCGGAATGGGCGGATAGACGGAGTAATAATCCTTTTGCAATGGGAGTGTCCGCCAGTCACCGAGGACATGGCCGGTCTCGGGAGCTAGTTCCGAGGGTTTGAATAAATAGGGATTGATGCCCTGAACCGTAAGATTGCCATCCCAGAGATAGCGCTTGAAATCATCCGAAAGACGAGGTTCGGAAGCAATAAAAAGCAGGCGGAAAAGGACTGCGGCTGCCAGCATTCCAATTAACTTTTCAGGCCTCTTTCGCGCAGAGCGAAAAAGGAGCAGCGCGAAGAGAAAAAGAGCGGCAAGAATAAGAATTAAGAGGGCAAATGAATCACGTTCAACCCGATATCCAAGCAGAAAATAGAGCAGTCCCGACAGGATGATCAGAAGATAGTCGAAAATGCCCAGGAGCCGCAGGGATGTCAGGATCTTAGCAGCCATTTTTGAAGTACTGAATGGTAAAAAATAGTGGCAAATCCATAGGCTGCCATGAGGTGAATGAGCATCATTCCGTAGTCGCCATAGTAGATGCCCAGGGCGATGCCGGCAAGAAAATAGAGGGCAAACAATCCTTCCATGGCTGTATTGAGGTCGAGCTTGCCTACCGAATATTTTTTCTTTTTCCAGTCGTCCGATTTTGAAATGATATTGAATTTAGGTGTACGTATAAAAGGTGTCCGCTTTCCACGAAGCCCGTTGACAACGGCACGGGCATTGTGCCATGACAATCCGAGATTGACCGATAAAAAAAGCGGGAAAAGTCCCAGGTAATAGGGCAGGGCCTTCTTTTTATCATCGATGGTGCTGTAGAGCGCGATGAAAAACACAATGGATGTGGCAATGGTTGCTACAAGGAAAATGGAGAGATATAAGTAAAAATTACGCGAAAAAAGCGACTGGGCTACCCAGAGCATCGGTACGCTGAGGACGGCAGCGCCCAAAATGAAAAGATAGACGCTGCTGTTGAGCAGGTGAACGATACCATGCAGTTTTTGTGACTTTTTGGAGTTTGAACGAATAAGCCGGGGGATGATTTTCCTGGCAGTTTCCGCTCCGCCTTTATTCCAACGGTACTGCTGCGATTTATAACCGTGGATCTCGGCAGGGAGCTCGGCCGGTGTTCCGACCTCTTCGAGATATTTGAATTTCCAGCCTTTCAACTGTGCCCGGTAGCTCAGGTCGAGGTCTTCGGTCAGGGTTTCGGCACTCCAGCCTCCGGCTTCCTCAATGCAGGTTTTGCGCCAGATACCTGCTGTCCCGTTGAAGTTTATAAAATATCCCGAACTGTTTCGCCCGCGCTGTTCGATTGTGAAGTGTACGTCAATAGCCAGCGCCTGTATTTTCGTAAGTAGTGAAAAATCTTTATTGATATGTAGCCATCGTGTTTGCACCACGCCTATTTTTTCATCGGCAAACCAGGGGATGGTTTTTTGCAGGAAATCGGAGTGCGGGATGAAATCGGCATCAAAAATGGCGATAAACTCACCTTTGGCCACTTTCATTCCTTCCTGCAGGGCACCTGCTTTGAACCCGCTCCGGTCGCTCCGGTGAAGATAGACCACATCCAGGCCCTTTGATCTCAGCCCGGCCGCTATTTGCTTCAGACGATCCTGTGTTTCGTCCGTGCTGTCATCCAGTATCTGGATTTCCAGTTTCTCTGCCGGATAGTCGAGAGATGCCACGGCATCCAGCAGCCGGTCGACTACATAGAGTTCATTGAAAATCGGCAACTGTACGGTTACCATGGGGTATTCACGCGGCCTTTCGGGTTGCTTCTCCGGCTGGCGCTTGCTTTTCATATATTTCATGGCAAGAGAAAGTTGCAAAAGACAGTAAGCCAGTATGCCGGTCATTGCGAATACATATAAAATGAATATGAGATATTGCATGGGGTGTCAGAAAGATTTTATGATGGTATAGATAATCTTGTATCCGGCTCCTAAAGAGCCTTTAATGGTACCGGTTACTTTGGACTTCCCGATTCGTTTGCGGTAGCTAACAGCTACTTCACTACATCGAAGTTTCATTTTGGCAGCTTTTACCTGCATCTCCACGGTCCATCCGTAATTGCGGTCTTTCATCTCAAGGGCCAGCAGCTTGTCATACCGGATCACCCGGAACGGCCCCAGATCCGTAAAACGGACGCCAAAAAGATGGCGAATCAGAAAGGTGGCGAGCCAGTTGCCAAAGCGTTGGTGGGGCATCATGGCGCCTTTTTCTTTCTGACCGAGTGCCCGCGAACCGATCACCAGGTCGTATCCCTCTTCCAAGCGCCTGATGAGCAAGGGAAGTTCTTCGGGATAGTCGCTGAAGTCGGCATCAATGAAGGCAACCAGCCCGGGTTGCTCTTCGGGGTTTTTGGAGGCAATGTATTCCATGCCCTTCAGGCAGGCTGCGCCATAGCCCTGCTCTTCCTCCCTGAGGACGGTAGCACCTGCCGAGCGCGCTACTTCCTCCGTACGGTCATTGCTGTTGTTGTTGACAACAATGATCTCCCGCACCCATTCTTTGGGCAGTGCGGCTATCACCTTTCCCACACTGTTCTCTTCGTTAAAGGCAGGTATTATTACATCCGTTTTTTTCACAGTTTCAGCCTATCGGTTCTTCATCTAAAATTTTCACTTCGTTCCGGTTTATCTGTATGGCTGTTTTTCCTTTTAGGGGTCCGTTTTCCAGCTTCAAGACACCCCTCGGACAAACGGCCGAGCAAATGCCGCAACCCACACAAGAGGCCCTGACGATATTTTGTTCCCGCTGGGCATACCATTTCACATCGATGCCCATTTCGCAATAGGTGGAGCAGTTGCCACAGGAAATACACTGGCCACCGTTGGTACTGATTCTGAAGCGCGAGAAATATTTCTGCAGAATGCCGAGAATAGCCGCCTGGGGGCATCCGAAGCGGCACCAGACCCGGCTGCCCATGATGGGATAAAACCCGACCCCGATAACACCCGAGAAGACAGTCCCTATCACAAAGCCGTAGCCTTTCCTGAAGGCCAGGGAAGTGCTCTCGTTAAATAAGTCAAAGCTGCGGTCGAGGAGCAGAAGAGCCGTGATGGCTGTTATCAGGACAAGGACCAGATAAATGAGTTTTCGTTCGATTTGCCAGGCATTCAGCGATTTGTCAGAGAGGTGCCGGAAGGGATCGCCCGCGGTTTCGGCCAGGCCTCCGCAGCCACAGACCCATGAGCAGTACCATCGTTTCCCGAAATAGTAGGTGAGCACCGGAACCGCCAGAAATGAGATGGCAAGCGTCCACCAGAAGAAGAAATGACTGAGGCTGTCACCACTCATGAGGGTGTCAATGCTGGACGGGAAGAGTACATCATAATCGAGGGGCCAGAAATAGTGGAAATAGAGCTCCTGGTGATTGAGCGCAGCGAGGACATTGGGAATAAAAAAGGCAAAAACCACCTGGAAAAACATCACCGAAGCGGTGCGCAGCAGTTGGTAACGATTGTGCCGGTATTTCAGCATAAAGCGGCTACCCATCAGCAGTACGGCTACGGTATAGAGGAAGCCATAGAGAAACCACGGATTGTAATGGCCTCCGTTGCTTTCAGGCAAGCCGCTCTTGCCAAAAAGCGCTCCGTAAATCGGGTCCACGGCCAGGATAAGGCCATGGATCTGTTCGGGAAACCAGTAAAGCATTATATAGAACCCCGTGATCACCACCGCGAGGACCCATGCCAGCGCCCCGTTTTTCCGGGTAAGGGGCGAGAATGTGATGCCGTTGTTTCGAATGCCGGCTTCTCCCTTTCGGAAACGGAAGAAAATGTATATCGCAGCCCCCAAAACAAAGAAAGCAAATGAAAAGAGTGAAATCAGGAGGGGAGAAAGGGCGGATGGGCGGAAAATAAGAAAGAGGAAAGAAATAAGCCCGAGAAAAATAAGAAGCATACTCCCTGTTGACCAGCGGCTCTCTTTCCTGCTATACACCACACCCCCGGCCACGGTAAAGAAAATACCGGACAGGAAGGGCATGGCCGGTCCGGCAAATGTGATGAATGAGAGCAAAAAGGCAAGCAAGCCAAGCGCCATAAGGGTCAGTCCTGCGCGCTCTTTTTTCCCCATGCTATTGTGCGGGGTCAGCGAAATGTTTTCATATAATGAGCTCATGATAATAACTTTCAGTTTTCGAAAACCAGATGTTTTACTGCCTTGAAGTCAAGGGCTTTTACTGTTTCATTGCATTCAGCATTGAATTTTTTGAGCATTTCCCGAATGGGATTGCGGTAAAACTCAGGATCAAAATATAGGGCATTGAAATGCTGAAGGACTTTGCTTACCGGCCATTGCTCACGCAGAAACTGGTCGGCCACATTGTGCCTCAGGCGCATGCCCAGCACATTGATTCCAAGCAGTTTCCGGCTCTCTCTGTCGAATACAAGGCGCATACTTCTTTGCTTTTTTGCATCCTCCCAGTAAAATGATTCTTCGTTTTCAGCGGACTGGCCGCTGGCTGCCACCGATCCGTAGACCTGATATTCGATATCCAGAAACTTGGCCGAATTGTACCAGATTCCCGGGCGGTAGGGAGTCGCTTCTTTGCAGATGCTTCGGGCAACGGTCTTGCCCATCAGTTTTCCGGTATACCAAACCGCCTCTATGGCTTTGCGTCCCGGGGGAGGATTGCGAAGCTCGGCACAGTCGCCAATGGCGTATACTCCCGGGATATTGCTTTCCAGATATTCATTTACCAGAATACCCCTTCTGCACTCAATGGGGCTTCCTTCCACCACTTTGATGTTGGGATGCACCCCCGGTGTCAAGCCCGTAAAGCCGCATTCAATGGTCTCTCCTTTGCTGGTTTCCACGGCCACCACCCGCTCTTCTTCGTTGCCGAGTATTTGCTTCAGTTCCGTTTCCAGCCTTAAATCAATATGGTGATCCCGGATATGATTCGTAATCATCCGGGCTTCTTCTTCGGGCAAGACATTGTCCCAATAGTATTTTTCTCTCACCAGCATACACACTTCAATGCCTCTCGAAAGAAACATTTCCGCCATTTCTATGCCGATGAGTCCGCCACCTACAATCACGGCCTTTTTCAGGTCGCGGCTGTAGGTCTCCATGTTTTCGAGATCCTGAAGACTGTAGAGGCCCTGCACCCCGCGGAGGTCCTGACCGGGCCAGCCGAATTTATTGCTTGCCGATCCGGTGGCAATGATCAGCCGGTCGTAGGGCAAATCATTGCCGGTGCTCAGACTCACGGTCTTTTTGTCCGTGTTTATTTTTTCTACATAGGCCTGCAGCAGATCGATCCGGTTCTTTTCCCAAAACCAGTCTTCGTAGGGCTTGATATCCTCGAAGCGCATGTGACCCATATAAACGTACATCAGTGCCGTGCGCGAAAAGAAATGCTTTGACTCAGCCGAGACTACGGTGATGGCATGACTGCTCCTCTTTCGAATATAGCGGGCTGCCGTAATTCCGGCTACTCCGTTGCCGATGATTAGAATGTGCATTTGGAATGATTTAGAGGCAAATTAATGGAGCTTGCAGCCAAGCGCATGTCAAGTTATTGACAAATTGCTGACTAATGACTCCATCGCAAATGAATTTAATTTCTGATTCTGCATTTTTGTATGCATGTTGATATACAAAATACTGATTCTTACTGTTTTTTTAATAAGCGGAATAAGTAATTCTGCCGCTCAGTCTCTCTTTTTCGACCATGCCGACCAATTGCTCCGGGCTTATGTCGAAGACGGCAAAGTGCTCTATGAGATTCTGGCAGAAGACAAGGAACTGATCAATGAGCTGACCCGGGAGATAGGCGATTTTTCCGTGCAGGGAATTTCGCCCGAAGAGGAAAAAGCCTTTTACATTAATGCCTACAATCTGCTGGTGATCAAAGAGCTGACCGATCATTATCCGGTCGCTTCTCCCCTGGATATCGAAGGACTCTTCGACAGGAAAAAACACCGAATCGCAGGGAAGATGCTTACCCTGAATGAGCTGGAGAAGGAAATCCTGATGAAAAAGTTTTTCGATCCGCGCCTCCATTTTGTATTGGTATGCGGTGCCAACGGTTGTCCGCCCATTCCTTCGCTGGCTTTTCGTCCTGACAATGTGGAGTCGATGATTCAAAAGGCGACAAGCGAAGCGCTGAACGATGAAGGATACATCAGGGTAGACCGGAAAGCGAAATCCGTGGCATTGCCAATGATCTTCAAATGGTACCGGGACGACTTTCTGAAGAGTGCCGGTAATGTGATTGCCTTTCTCAACGCTTACCGGAAAGAGCATATTCCTGAAAGCTTCAGCATAACTTATTATCCCTACGACTGGAGTTTGAATATTAAAAAAAAAGTGAAGTAAGCTGGTATCGCCCTGCCTCCCAATTGCAGAATGATACGAAAGATATCAATTACTACCTCTTTCCGTCAAGTTTGCTGCAGGCCGGGCATATGGAATGGCGTCTTTTCAGCAATCTCTATTCGCAGACCCGCTTTTTTGATGCCGCGGGACGCAAAAGAGCACTTTCATCGCGAGCGAGCTATTTTACCGAGATCGTACAATGGAGCTACGGCATCAGTTCGCGCTTCAATGTGGGCATAGATATGCTCTACAAGGCCGTAAGCCTGGACCCCCCGGGCTCTACTCCGCTCGCTATTTTCCATTCGGGGAACAACACGGAAGCCCAGTCGGGGCTGAGTGGCATAGGGCCGAAGATAAGGTGGATACCTTTCCGCAGCATGCCCCGTCTCAGCATTCAGTCGACCCTCTACTTTCCCGTAAAGAAGGACATGGAGGGCCGTATCTCCGGCAAGCCTTTTCTTGAATATGACCGTTTGTTTCTATGGACTCAGATCAACATGGACCGCATGCTGCATCCGCAATGGCAGCTCTACGGGGGTCTCGACATATGGTTGCGCAGCGATTACACCTTCAGCCGGGATCGCTTTCTGCTATCCACTCCGCTCAAGCTGATCGTAAGCTATTTCCCGGGCGAAAAAAGTGCTTTATACTTTTTGTCGGAGTGGACCCCCAGCTTTGGTGAGCCCCTCATTTCATCTTATTATGCTCAAAGCGGCCTGGGGTTTAAGTATTTCATTCTGGATCAGCTCGAAGGGGAGTTGCTTATTACGAGTTTTTTCCTCGGGAAAAACAGCGGAGCAGGAAAAACATTCAACATCGGCCTGCGCTATATTCTGCAGCGCCCGCGCAAGCCCTAAGCTTTTTTTAGTGTGAAGCCAAAAGTGGATCCCACACCCGGTGTGCTGCGGACGTTGATCGTTTGTCCGTGGGCTTCTATGATGTGTTTTACAATTGCCAGTCCCAGTCCGGTGCCGCCTTCGTGCCGCGAACGGCTTTTGTCTACCCGGTAGAAGCGTTCGAAAAGGCGGGGCAGGTGTTTCTGATCAATACCGATGCCGTTGTCAGAGACCTCAATGAGCACATATTCATCCATATCGTAGAATCCAAGCTGGCAGCGCCCGTTCTCCCGGCTGTATTTCAGGGCATTGTTGATGAGATTGGTCAGCACCTGCCGGATGCGTTTTTTATCACCGATTACCAGGGTGCTCTTATTGCTGTCCTTCTTGAATCCGAGCATCACGTCATTGCTGTCGGCCTGCAGCTCCAACGATTCCATCACTTCCCGGGCCAGGCTGTGAATGTCAAATTTTTCCATTTGCATGGACAGATGCCCCGATTCCAGAAGAGAAATGACCTCCAGGTCTTCCACGATCTGATCGAGACGGTCTAGGTTGTTGGCCGCCTTGTAGAGGTAGTCAAGGTTGATTTTTTCATCATTGATTCCTCCGTCTATCAGCGTGTGGAGATAGCCCTGGATATTGAAGATGGGTGTTTTGAGCTCATGCGAAACATTGCCGATAAATTCTCTCCGGTATTTCTCCCTTTCCTGCAATTCTTTGATCTCTCGGGCTTTGTCATCGGCCCATTCCATGACTTCCTGTTCCACTTCATCGAGGATGTTGTCGTGGAGGGTCAGCTTTTGGCGCAATTTCGGATCGCGCTTTCGCTCATGAATATTTTTGTAGATGAGCTTTACCTTCCGGTATATGAATGTGTTGAGCAGGTAGCGGTTGAGGGCATAGGTGAACGGAATAATCAAAACGGAGGCAAGCAGGGCTTCGATGGGCTTGAGCCGCCCTGTAATGAGCTGGATGGCCAGAACGAGGACAAATACCACGATGGCCGTAAAGAGCGCACTGTAAAGTGCTATCTGCCGGGGCGTGGGGTTTTTCATCAGAGGTCCAGTTTGTAGCCGATGCCTTTGACTGTTTTTATAATCTTGTCACCCAGCTTTTCGCGCAGTTTTCGAATATGAACATCTATCGTCCGGTCTCCCACGATCACTTCTTTTCCCCAGATTTTGTTCAGTATTTCTTCCCGTTTGAAGACTTTTCCGGGTTTGCCGGCCAGCAGAAAGAGCAATTCAAACTCTTTTCGCGGCAGCACGAGTTCTTTTTCATGGATGCTCACCACAAAACGCTCGCGGTCAATCTTGAGGGGTCCCACTTCGATGAGGTTGGCCTGACTCTCTTCGGCATGCCTTCTGAGCAGGGCTTTTACCCTGCTGAGCAAAAGCCGGGGTTTGATGGGTTTGGTGATATAATCATCGGCTCCCACATCGAAGGCGGCAATTTGTGTGAAGTCTTCATTGCGTGCGGTGAGAAAAGCAATGAGGGTGTCTTTGTACCCCAGCAATGACCGCAACTGCCGGCAGGTCTCGATGCCGTCCATTTCGGGCATCATGATGTCAAGCAAAACCAGATTCGGCCTTATCTCCTCTGCCTTTTTCAGCGCCTCCAGGCCATTGCGGGCCAATACCACCCGGAAGTCTTCTTTTTCAAGGTTGTATTTAATAAACTCAAGGATATCGGGTTCGTCATCCACAACCAAAATGCTGAGATTGGAATTTGCCATGAAGTTGATTATCGGTTATTGCGAATTTACAATAAGCAAATTAAGAAGGGCTTATTTCAACTTTAATGCAATGTTAACGAAAGCAATTCCACGGCCTCAATGCGCATGGAATCCCTTTCCTTGATAAAAGTCATTTCAATTGATCTTCGAAGTGTTCATTTTTGGAAAAACATTTTAATCATGAAAGACATCAGGAAGGTATTGATCGCGCTGGATCGCAGCGAGATGGACGAAGTACTGCTTCGCTACGGGCTCTTTCTGGCCGAAGTGCTCGAAGCGGAAAGTGTAGACCTGCTCCACGTGGTGCAGGAAGAAATACACGAGCTGGATGTGCTGGAAGAGCTGGACGCCAGCTTCGAGTCGGATGAGGAGTTCAGGAGCGAGATCATGCACAAGGCCTACGAACGGAAACCCGATACACGCCTTAATTTGAGTGCTCATCTTTTCAGAGGGAATCCCTTCAATGAGATTTTAAAGTTTACGAAAATGAACGACATTGATCTGGTGATCGTAGGAAAGAAAGACGAACGCCAGGGAGCCGGCATTGTGGCCCACCGTCTCAGTCGCAAGGCCCCCTGTTCCGTCATCTTCATTCCTCCCCGACCCGAGTTGCAGATGGATGCCATATTGATGCCCACTGATTTTTCAGACTATTCGGCCATGGCATTTCGCGAGGCCATGTTCTTTCGTAAAAAATTTCCTGAGATCCGCCTCGTAGCGCTTCACGTCTACCATGTTCCCATTGGCTATTATTCCACCGGGAAAAGCTATGAAGAGTTTGCCGGCATCATGAAGCAAAATGCAGAAAGGGAATTCGAGAAATTTGTCAAGAACAATAAGCTGGAAAAACTGAAGCTGGAGCCCGTGATTGTCCTGGGTGAAGAGCATAATCCGGCAGAAAAAATACACGAACAGGCCATTCGCGAGAACTGTGACCTGATATTGATCGGTGCCCGCGGACATTCCATGGTTTCGAGCATCGTGCTGGGGAGCACAACCGAAAAACTGCTTCGGATTACCAAAAAGATCCCTGTATTTGTGATGAAACGAAAAGGAGAAACCCTTAAATTACTGGATATTTTGATGAACATTTAAGCCCGGGCCATGAAACACATTCTCTTAGCCTTTGATGGATCTTACTATTCGGATGCGGCCCTTCGCTATGCCATTCAGCTGGCCAAATCGGAAGGGGCCATGATCGAAGGTGTATTTCTGGAGGATGTGAGTGCCTATCATCAGTTTAGCCCGATATTCGAAGCGCCCGATGTGATTGGTATAGCCGATGAGGTGCTCGAGGAGCTGAAAAGCAGTACACGGCAGTCGATCGAAGAAAATGTAGCCAAATTTGAATCAAGCTGTCGTGCAAGCGGTGTGCATTGCGAGGCGGAACATGAAATAGGAGTACCCGGTGTCGAGCTCATTGATCGTTCCATGTTTACAGATATTCTCATCATCGGGGCGGTAACTTATTTCTCGAATCTCAGCATACAGGGCGATATGCGCCTGGTTTCGGATTTGCTGAGCCATACCCATTCACCGGTCATTGTGGTCCCCGAGCAATTTCACGAATTGAAGCTGATTAATTTTGCATTTGACGGCTCTTCCTCTTCCTCTTTTGCCATTCGTCAGTTCCTCTATTTATTTCCGAATTTGGTAGCTTCGGCAAAAGCCAACCTGATCACGGTGGTGCGCAAAGAGGGAGAAGCGGTTCCTTATGAGGCGGAAATGATGCAGTATTTGACGCGATACAAGAAGAATTTGTATCGTGAAGTGCTGCAGGGCAAAGCCAGGGAGGAACTCTTGCGCTACGTAAAAATGTCACCGGAATCCATTGTGGTCATGGGAGCGTTTGGGCGCAATGCGTTTTCGCAATTGTTTAAGCCCAGCACCGGAAAAAAATTGATCCGGTCCAATTCGGTACCCATATTTATTGCTCATGAGTAGAACAGAAAAAATCAAAAGAGAAAAATTCGAGGACAACATTCACGGTCGTGCGGGCTTTGGCGGGCTGCGCGAGTATCTGGCCGAATTTGTATATGGCGGCATGGACGGCAGTGTGACCACTTTTGCGGTGGTGGCGGGTGCGGTGGGTGCCGACTTGAATATCGGGGTGGTCCTCATCCTCGGCTTTGCCAACCTCTTTGCTGACGGACTGTCCATGTCTATTGGCAATTATCTCTCGATAAAAGCGGAAATTGATGAATACAAGCGGCAGGAAGAGGTCGAATACTGGGAGGTAGATAATCTTCCGCACAAGGAAAGAGATGAAATCAGGGAAATATATGAAGCAAAAGGTTTTGAAGGGGATTTGCTGGAAAAAGTAGTTGATGTGATCACGGCCGACCGCGACCGCTGGGTCGATGTGATGATGAAGGAAGAGCTCAATCTGCAGTATCCGGCAGCTTCTCCGCTGAAGACGGCCCTGGCTACCTTCTCGGCTTTTGTGCTGGTTGGTTTTATTCCCCTGATGAGCTATGTGGTATCTTATTTTTACGAGATGCCGCCTGCCCGGCTCTTCCTGCTTTCTTCGCTGTTTACGGGCCTGGCTTTTATCTTCATTGGCTTCCTGAAAAGCTACGTGACCCATGCATCACGGATTCGCAGCATCATCGAAACGCTCATGCTGGGTACGGTGGCCGCACTCGTGGCCTATTATGTAGGTGATCTTCTTCGATCCATTGTTGGTACTGTATAAAAGATAGTTTATCATGCTCAATCATATTCTGGTCGCCACTGACTTCTCTGAGAATGCCCACAACGCACTGCGTTATGCCGTCCAAATGGCCGTTGATTTAAAGGCGAAGCTGACCTTGGTGCATGTCACGGAGCCGGAAGCCTTCCTCGCACAAACTCCGGGCGATCTGATGGATCAGATCTGGAAAGAAGTTGAGGCCGAGGTAATGAAGGAGATGGAGCATGCCCTGCAGAGAATAAGGGAAGAACTGCCTGATCTCGATATGCCCGAAGTCCGGAAAGAGATGCGCTCAGGGCTGGTAGCCGATGCCATCCTGATGGCTGCGGACGACTTGCAGGCAGATCTCATCGTGGCAGGCAGCCACGGATATGCCGGAATGAAAGATTTGTTTTTCGGGAATCATACGGCCTCACTGGTCTCGAAGTCGGAGCGGCCCGTACTCGTAGTGCCCGGGTCCTACAGCTACCGGGGCATTGAAAAAATTGCCTATGCCATCGATTTTCACTCCATGGACGATCTGGATTTGCAAACCCTTGTGGAACTGAAAGAGGAAATGGGAGCTACGCTGGAAATCGTGCATGTGGATGTGGAAGAGGGGAAAGCCGCCCCAGAAGAAGTTGAGAACTTCACAAAACTGGTTAAGCGCCTTTTCGGCCAGGAGAATATACACTATGAATTTCTGGAAGGGGAGAGCCCGGTGGCTGCCCTCATTGCCTATATGGAGAGGAGTGATGCCGATATGCTGGCAATGAAACACCGCCACCGCAATTTTCTGGGGATGATCCTGGGGCGGAGCGTTTCGAAAGATTTGCTGCGCGTGGCAAGCATCCCGATACTGGTCTTCGAGAGTTGATCCCCTTATTTTAATACGTAGCTAAGCCCGATGTTGAAGCTGCGTCCGATCTGATACGACTCCGTGACATATTCCCGCCCTTTGAACTGCTGGCTTTTTAAATAGGCGGCATTCAGCAAGTTTTGGGCTTCCACTTTGGCCTCAAAGCGGCTGCTTATTTTTTTGGATATTTTAAAATTCAACATGTGGCGGGGTCGCTCGTAAATATCGGGCACCCCTTCGCGGCCTATCTCGCTCAGGCGCGGACCGAAGACATTGTAGCTCAGCATAGCATGTATGCCTGCCGAGTCGGCATCATAAGAGAGCATGGCATTCATGATGTAGGGCGACTGACCCTGAAAGGGCCGGTAAGGCTTCAGCTCGGGGTTGATGCTGCTGAGAATCTCGTATTCTCCGGCTTCCATATCCACCCGCGAAACGATATAAGTAAAGTTGCTGCCCAGCTTGAAGTTTTTCAGCAAGGGGTGAATAAAGTCCAGTTTTTTTCTGAAATCAAACTCCAAACCGTAAACAAAAGCCGTGGAGGTATTCTGATAGATGATCTCCGGATTGTAAGCTTCGGAATTGTAAAACTTGCTGATCGGATCGTTGAATTTTTTATAGAAAGAACTGACAGCCAGCACTTCGCCCGGACGGATAAACCATTCCCAGCGCAAATCATAGTTGCTGATGAGTGTTCGCTTCAGATCCGGATTCCCGATGTAGATAAAACCACCGATATAATCAAAGGAAGAGAAAGGAGCGAGCTCCCTCATGCTGGGCCGGGCGATGGTCCGGCTGACCGAAGCACGGAGGTTCATGTTTTCCGTCAACGGGTAAATGAGGTTGATACCGGGCAGGAGGTCATTTTCATCTATTTTCCCTGCCTGCAGGGTGCTGTCTTCACTTTGTACGTTGATCTCCGTCCTTTCGAGGCGCGCGCCACCGGCTATCTTCAGTTTATTGAAGAGCTCGTAGCTAAACATGGCATAGCCGGCATAGATGCGCTGGCTGCCGCGATAATTGTTGGAAGCCCGGGTATTGTTGACCAGGTAAAGGCCGGTGATGTTACGATGACGCATCGAATCATAGCCGATGATGCCGAGATTGTCAGATGCGAAATAATCTTCGGGATTTCCGTTATAGGCTCTTCCCTTGGCATTGTTGACATCAAAACGGTATTCGCTGAAGACGCGATTCTTTTCATTGGCGAGGACACCGAATTTGAATTTATTGAATGAATTCTTAGCCGACAGCGGGAGCTCAAGGTCAAGCTTAAACTCTTTGCTTTCATCCTGCAGATTTCTGAAGAAATGGGCCGGCAGCGAATACTCCGAAACGCGGATCAGGTAGAGCGAGTCGCGGACCTCATTGGCAAAGAAGCGAAGGTCGGGCTCATCCTGAAAAGAACGGGTCATGCCTCCGATCCACTCTGCTTTTAGTTTTCCCAGAGCGGGGAAGAAGTGCTTTCCTCTCAGCTGGAAACTGCTGAGGCCACGCTCCATAAACTGCAGGGTGCGTGTTTCAAACAGGGCATTGGAAGCCGAGATAAAACCGGGAGCCGGGCCCTTCTGATATCGCCCTGTGATTTGCGCATCGTGATTGTAGAGCAGGTTGATGCCCAGTTCGTGGTGTTCGCTCAGTTTGTAACTTAATGTTGCCAGCCCGTTGATGCGGGGATTTGAGATGCTGCGCATGTCGTTCAGCTGAAAAAAGGGAAAGAGTGACTGTGCTTCAAGTCCGGTAATGTCCCATGCTGCCTGGCTGCCATTGGCATAATGGGTGAGGGTGCGCCCCGCATTTCCTCCAATGAGAACGCCAAAATCGCGGCCAAAGAGTTTGAAACTGTTTCCATAAGAGATGCTGAAGCTGTAGTTGCCCAGAGCGTTCTGCTCAGCCGGGGCCATCTGCTGGCGAACACTTTTGATGCTTTGGTCGAGGAGCTTTGCATAGCTTTCGTTGCGCCTGGCTTTGATATAGATGTCGTTGCTGAGCTCGTTTCTTACTTCTTCGTCAGCGAGCAATGCCGGAAGCGAGAGGCTGCCGTCATTGTATCCTGCAAAGGCATAGCGGCCGGCATCGAATGAAAGGAACTCGCTGTTAAAACTGGATTGTGTATTGTAGCCGCTGCCCAGGCTCACGCGAAAAGATCTGCTTTCGGGGAATGATTTGGTAGTCAGGTTCACATTGCCTCCGGTAAAGTTGCCCGGCATGTCAGGTGTGAATGTTTTGCTGGCAATTACTTTCTCCAGCATATTGGCCGGTATCAGGTCGAGAGAAGCACTGTTGCTGTACGGGTCGGTGCTGTTGAGGGTCACTCCGTTGAGCTGTGCTCCGGAGTAGCGGTCACCCAGGCCCCTCACATTGATGTGCTTCCCGTCCACAATGCTCACTCCGGTAATTTTCCTGACCGACTGAGCGGCATTGCTCACTCCAAAGCGGTTCATCTCCTGGCTCGAAATACCATCCTGCACCGAAAGGGATCTTTTCTGCATCGAAAGAATGGCATTCTCGGTGTTGTCAATCTTGCGTGCTTTGATCACCACTTCATCCAGGCCCATCGATTCGGGGCTGAGGCTTACGTCCAGCACAATTTCCTTTCCGGGCAGCACTTCCACACCTTTAATTATCTGGGGGGAATACGAAACGTATGAAAACTGAATGTCGTAGCTGCCTGCCGGCACCCTGCTGATTTCGTAGTGTCCGTTCAGGTCGGTATTGGAGCCCATAAACGGATCTTTAATGATCACATTCACTCCAATGAGCGTTTCACCGCTTTCGGCATCTGTCACCGTTCCTTTTATTGTGGCATGCTGGGCAAGAAGTGTGGTGGTGAGAAAGATCAGAAAAAAACCGAGTAACGCTTTGATTTTCATTTGCAAATGCTTTTATGCAAAAATAGAATGCGACCCAGGCCCATCGGCTTCACATATATTGTATTTGCTTAAGTTAAAGGTTAAGGAATGGTTAAGTACAGACATAGAAAAAGAGGCTTCCTATTCAGAGAGCCTCTTTTTATGATGTGATATTTTACTCAGAAAAGGAGCACTTTCCGGCTAATGGAGGAAGCTCCGTTGCTGACGCGGATGAAGTAAATTCCGGCAGGGAATGATTGCAGGTCGAGTTCAATCCGCTGCTTCGATTCAGGGCCGAGTTGCTCGCTGCGTTGCATCATCACCCGGCCGGAGGTACTGAGTACTTCAATGTCTACGTTTTTGCTGCCTGTAGACCGGAGGGTGAAAGAAACAGATCCCTGAGCCGGGTTGGGGCTGATCTCGCTCATGGCATAATCAGCCGGCTTGTTCCTGTCTATCCCTACAAAGGTTTTCAGATATCCGTAAGATGAGAGCGCGGTCCATCCGTCTGCCCAGGTGCCGGTGGCGGTCGGGTCGAAGGCGCCCTTGTAGTTGACTTCCGTAAAGAAGGAGCTGAAAGGATAGGCGGCCAGTGACTGAGTAGCCGGACCGTTTGCAGAAGGCCTCGGGTCCAGTCCGCCATCGGGCAGGCGGCTGATTCCTCCGATCTGCGGATCGACTATGCTGTTGTTATGGTTGTTGAAGTGGTCGATCAGAAACTGACAACTGCTGTCTTCTGCACCGGATGTGTATTGTATGTATCCCGTATTGAGGTCGGCATTGAGGGTGCTGTAATTGCCAAAACCGAAAAAGATATTGTTGGCCAGAATGAGTTCTCCGTTTTCCATCCGTTGCCGGCTGTCGACTCCCGAACCGGCAGGAAGGTCTTCTACCTGAATCATTTTATTACCAAAGTCAGTAAAGATGGAATTGTAGTATTTCCCTGCTGTAGCATCTCTGAAAAGCAAAGCAATGCCCCCGGCCTGTTGGTTGTCGATACCGGTTCCGAAATAGGTGGCATTATAAACCGTGGGATTTGAATAGATGGCGTTCCCATCGGGCTTGGCTCCATCCATCTCGGCTGCGTGATCGCCATCGTCAAGGGCCTGAATGCAGAACCAGAACTGCCCTGATCCCCGGTAGCCCAGATCCCAGTCGAAACCGTCATCGGCACAGAAGGCCACTGCAGCCCACTTGAGCATGGGGTTTCCGCCAAAAAACTCTATACCATCGTCTTTGTTGGCAAAGATTTCAATGTGCTCCAGCACGGTGCCGCTTCCTACACCGCCCAGGGAAAGTCCGTTGATTTCGTCACCCGGTGAAAGCTCGGCCCCACCGTGCCGGATGGAAACGTAGGTGAGCGATCCGGAGTTGTCGTTCTCGTTGTTTCCACCGAATTTGATACGACTTTCGGTCGAGGGGATGCCTTCGATGGTAGCAATGGGACTTGAGTTGCCCAGAGGGGCACTGCCCAGAAGGATCAGCCCGCCCCAGAGCCCGCGGTCGCTTTCGTCCAGGTCGTAGGGATCATTTATATCGTCAATTTCGGCAGTAAAAATGATGGGCTCGTCTGCCGTTCCGTTGGCGTAGATTTTGGCCGTGGAAACTACGATGAGTGCAGAGGCCGGATCACCGCTGCTGATGCTGTTGCCGGCCAGTCCTTTGATGACGGTACCTTTTTCGATGGTCAGTGTGGCCCCGGAATCGACAAAGACATATCCGTCAAGCAGGTAGACATTGTTGCTGGTCCATGTCACCTGATCGTTGGGCCCTATGTCGGCATCTTTAACTGTGACGGTGTTTTGTGAGCGAAGGCCGGAAGAAAAAAGAAGGAGAAGAAAACTTGCTAAAATTGCTCTCATTGCATTGATGTTTTTAATGGTTACAAACTCTCGAAATGGAATGATGCAAAATTTGAGATATACTCTTACCGGTATATTACTCTCAGATTATCTTTAAGTTAAACGGGATCGTACTGCCGTATTTTTTAAAAGGAGGGGTATCCTCGGGGAAGAGAGGCCGGCAGTCGTCTGATGACTTAGCGGGCTTCCGGCAACAGATGAAACTCCTTGCCATACTGGCTTTTGTACCAGAAACTATTGCTTTTCAGCCGGAGAATGCTCAGGGTGTCAACGGCTGTGATAAAAGTGCCCGAATAGTTCAGGACAAGCTTATCTTTCTTATTGATGAAAACCCATGTACCGCTGGATTGAGTCTGAAAAACACCTCCCAGCAGCAATCGTATCTCTAAAGTGCCGTCAGAATTGAAGAGGTAGCTTATATCTTCAAACTGGCTGGTGATGTCATTGCCCTGTTCGTCATAAACCTTTTCGGGAATCCAGGTATTTACTATCCGCGATTCCGGCTTTTTGAAAGAAATCAGGGGGCCATCGCTGTAGTTTTTACAGCCTGCTGCAAAAATGAGGATGCCGGCAAGGGATAAAAAGAGAAGCTTTTTCATTTCCGAAAATTGATTGAGGCTTAAAATTAATGACTAAGGCGCACACTTGCTGTTTTTATCCTGCCTGATGAGGCTTTATCTTTGCAGGCATGGCGTCAACACAACAACAGGATGCATTGAAACCCATCGTTTCGCATGCCAAGGAATACGGATATATTTTCTCTTCAAGTGAGATATATGACGGACTGAGCGCAGTCTATGACTACGGCCCCTATGGGGTGGAGCTCAAAAACAACATTCGGAATTACTGGTGGAAATCCATGGTGCAGATGCACGAGAATGTGGTGGGCCTCGATTCGGCCATATTTATGCATCCCGAAATCTGGAAAGCAAGCGGCCATGTAGATGCATTCAACGACCCGCTGATCGACAACAAGGATTCAAAAAAAAGATACCGGGCCGACCAACTCATTGAAGATTATCTCGAGAAATACCATAAAAAAATTGCCAAAGACACAGAGAAAGCCCGCAAGCGATTCGGAGCGGAATTTGACGAAGCGCAGTTTTTGGCCACCAATCCGAATGTATTGCGCAACAAGGCCAAAATAGAGGAAATCAATTTCCGCATGAACGAGGCCCTGAAGAAAGAAGATTTTGCTGCCCTCAAGGCATTGATTGAGGAGCTGGGAATAGCCGACCCCGAGACGGGCTCGAAGAACTGGACCGATGTGCGCATGTTCAACCTGATGTTCAGCACACAGCTGGGGACCATTGCCGGAGAAACCGGGAAGCTCTACCTGCGTCCGGAGACCGCGCAGGGAATATTTGTAAACTTCCTGAATGTGTTGAAAAGCACCCGTCAGAAGATTCCTTTCGGTATTGCCCAAACAGGCAAGGCCTTTCGCAATGAAATTGTGGCGCGGCAGTTTATTTTCCGCATGCGGGAATTTGAGCAGATGGAAATGCAGTTTTTCGTAAGGCCGGGCGAAGAGGAGAAGTGGTATACCTATTGGAAGGAGAAGCGCATGAAATGGCATAGAACGCTTTACTACCAGGATATCAAGATTAATAATAGCAACAGGCCTTCTTTCGATCAGATTCTGCGATTTCATAAGCATGAGAAACTGGCACATTATGCCCGTGCGGCCGTGGATATCGAGTTTCATTTTCCTTTTGGTTTCAGAGAACTGGAAGGCATTCATTCACGGGGCGATTTTGACCTCGCACGGCATCAGGAGTTCAGCGGAAAGAAACTCCGGTATTTTGATCCGGAGCTGGGTTCCGGCTATGTGCCCTCGGTGGTTGAGACGTCCATCGGGCTCGACCGGATGTTTCTGGCCGTCTTCAGCCAGGCGCTGGATGAGGAGACCCTGGAAGACGGAAGCCAGCGAACCGTGCTCCGCCTGCCAGCCGAGCTGGCTCCGGTAAAAGTGGCGGTTTTGCCACTGCTCAAAAAAGACGGACTCCCTGAGGAAGCACGCCAGGTCTTCGACCGGCTGAAACTGGAATTTATGTGCCAGTATGATGAAAAAGATGCCATCGGCAAACGCTATCGCAGGCAGGATGCCATCGGCACACCCTATTGCCTGACGGTAGATCATCAGACACTCGAAGACCAGACACTGACCATACGCGAGCGGGACAGCATGAAACAGGAACGTATTCCCCTTGAAAAAGTCGGGGAAGTGGTGAAAGAGAAAGTGCAGATGGAAAATCTTTTGAGGCAATTGTAAAAGGCAGTTGAAGGACACTTAGAAAAAAGTGTTATATTGAGTGACAAATTATAATCTGATGCGCACACTTCTGCTTGTCCTCTCTGTTTTCTTTCTCTATTCATGCAGCAAAGAAATCCCGGTTGAAACACCGAGCAATACAGGAAATCAATCCGATCTGCGAACGGTAAAAGTGACCGTTATACACATTTACAAACTGGACTCACCAAGGAAAGACAGCCTCTTGCCGGGTGTGGAGGTGAAGCTTTTTTTAAGCAAACAGGACCGGAAGGCCAACACAGGATGGGACGGTATTCAGACTACTGACCGCAACGGAGTGGCCACATTTCTGGCCCGCGATGACGATTATTATTACGTGCGGGCCTCACACCCTGTCTTGGGCGTTCGCGAAGCAGAGGTAAAAACCCCGCCAGGAACCGTTAATTTTCTCGAGATAAGGTACTATTAGTATCAGCGTACGATGAGCTGCCTCGTTTTTTCAAAGCGCCCGTTGCTCATTTTGATCAGATAATTTCCGCTGGCATATCCCTGCAGCGAAATCGTGTGGGTATATGTTCCCGGGCTTAATACGCCAAAATCAAAGCCTTTAATCATTTTCCCGCTGTTGTCGTAGATATAAAGAAATGGACGCATCTGCTTGCCTACAAAGAAGCGGACGGTGCTTTCATTATCGCTGGGATTGGGAAATACTTCGAAACTCAGCAATGCCGATTCACCGATGCGCTGCCAGGGGAGTCCCGTTCCGGGGTCCCGGCCGATGTATACTTCAAAAATGCGATTGCTGGCCGAACTGAGTCCGTTTGTATTGCTGAAAAATGAATTGGGTACCGTGCTTTGGATGCCACCGAAAATATATCCAACCAGCTCACTGTCACTTCGCAAAGCATTGAGATCGAGAATTTCGCCATGGAGGTAGGGCGCCTCCGGATTTTCGAAAAATTCTGCCCCGGCCCCGAGATAGCCGGGCATGGCATCGGGCATCACCGATTCCGCCACACTGTCGTTCGCATAGCGTGTGATGCGGCTGATCGTCTTTACAAAAGGCACATTTTCATCATTTATCAGCTCCCCCGTGGCCGAATCATAGGCATACTGGCCTATTCCTCCGAAGAAAAGGGTATGCATAATGTTGCCGGTCTGGTCGTAAAGGGGCAGGTGGGCACTGTGGTATTGATTCAGGAGTTGTGAGTAATCGTTTCGGACGATATAGCCTGTATCGTAGATGTCTACCGAGTTGAGCCAGGGAAGATCGGCATCATAGCGAAAAACGCCCGTAAAAGCCGTAAAGCCCTGACGGCCATCGGCCGAGATCTGGGGCACCATGTTGTAGTCTCTTCTGTGGAGGTTGGCCGTGTCAATCTCTTCGCTGTAGTTGCTCACTTCAATGTTCGTGCCGTCAAAGTGAAGTTTGAAGCGTTTGATTGCGTTGCTGTATTCCTGTATAAAACCGGGGCCGTGTCCCGGTCCCATGGGGTTGTAGAGCCCCATAAACTTTTGACCTCCAATCAGATAGTAAAGGCCTTCCAGGTAGCCCGCGTAACCACCCGTTATTTGAAAGCGGCTGTCTTCCTGCTGGTGAATGTAATCAGCTATCGGATTTCCCTGTACAATGGCATCGCTCAGTGCGCTCACTTCTATGGCGCAAATATTGGGATAGGTGATGTGGTCGTTGG
>WFPF01000116.1 GCA_015487695.1 Chitinophagales bacterium | reverse complement strand
CTTATAAACTCATCGCACAATTGATAAAGGTGCAGGCCATCGTCTGGCGGATTCAGATCAATCTTGTCGTATTTAATTGTCCTAAACCATCTTCCGATTTGCGCATTGTCCATAGCTCTTCCTTTCCGCTTCAAACGCTTCTTTGGGGCTTTTCTCTTTAAAAACCTTGTCTGCATTCTCTAAATTCCTGCCTAATTTTGCCCACCACCACAACATGACCTGCCCTTCTTAATCATCGGACATTTTTCGCCCATTGTGGGCCGCTTTGCCTCTCCCTTTCCTTCCAGTGTTTTCAAATAAGCATACAGTGCCTCTTTTTCCTCTTTGTTTAAATAACTGAAAGAAGGCATATAACAAGGCCCTGTTTCCAAAATATTCAGAAACTCTTCTTTTGTAAATCGTTTGCTTGCACCGGCTAATACGGCAGGCTCCATCATGGAACACATTTGGGTGCCGGAATTTTGAGGTTTCGGATCATTGGAGCTTGCACGGTGACAGCCCGCACAATTGCTCTTAAACAACATTTCTCCTTGCTCAATGGGGGAAAGTGCAGCAACCATAGTTACCTGTTCATTTCCATTTTCACCAAACAAATAATTGACAATGGCATTAATTTCATTATCTGACAAGTGAGACATAGGAGGCATCATTCCTTTGCCTTTTTTAATTTGTATACGTATTTCTTCTTTGGTCAGTTTATCCTTAATATCCGTAAGCGCAGGATAGTTTGGTGGATTTCCTCCCAGGTCAGTTCCATGACAACCCGCACAATTAAGACGAAATAACTCTTGGCCTGTAATGAGGGTGTCCTGCACCTTGGGACTAATGGAGACTGAATTATTGTCATTCCTCGAACTGATCGATGTAATAAAAACAATCGATAGAATCAGAGATCCTAAAATCATGTTCTTTGTTTTCATAGTTATCCTTATTAGGTAATTAATATGTACAGTATTTCTGATGATCCAATTCTAACTTTTCTTTCGTTGAACAATAGTCCTTTATATCTTCCATTATCGTGCAAACGTGACCGTTTTGGGTATCCGAATACCCGTATCCTCCCATCATACCACCATGGCCCGCCATATTACCCATCATAGATTCACATTCTGCTATCATATCGCAATGATGAATTTCCTCTAATTGGTCGTAATACCCTTGACACAAAGCTTCGGAATAATGATAAGCGCTATCGTATTGCTCTATCATACCATTATAATATTCTATCATTACCGGATCGCTATGTTCTGATAAACTATCCTGGTACATCATCAATAAATTATTGAAGGATTGGGCATTTTGAAGCTCTGCATTAAGCTTTGACACTACAGAAGTATCTTGCTGATCAAAAATTGAATGCTTATTGTTTTTGTTACTGTTGCATCCGTAAGCAAGAGCAAGGGCTGCCATTACAACTATTGCCACTATTTCTTTTGAAGTTGCATTTTTCATGGTTGTTTCTTTTATTGATCAGATAATTACTTTTTTTTGAATTCAGTCAGCTTTCTTTAGTTTTTCCGTACGACTAAGATCATATGTCCCAAGGCATCGATGTCATTATAGCAATTATGCTTTGTTCAAGTTCTGGCAGACTCAACACTTGCCTTTTTATCCATACTTCCTGTATTAATCGGGAAGGTGAACATGGATTTATAAACGCAAGTCCAAGCTATTTGGCCAACATAAAGACTCATTTTTGCTAGCATTTAAATTAAAATGTTTTCAAAATTTCCTGTGTTTTCTCAAGCCGCTCAATCAGTACTTCCCGAATCAGTTGACACGCTTCTGTCACTTTCTGTGAGGACAATCTGAAATAAGAGTTCAATCCTTCTTTCCGTTGTCTTAATATTCCCCTCTCTACCATCACCGAAAGATGTTGTGATAAGTTGGATTTAGCTACTCCTGTTCTTTCAGAAATCTCAGAAAAGCCCAGTTCTCCTTTGCCAAGCAATTCAATAATCTCTATACGTATAGGATGCGACAGTGCCTTGCAGGTATCAGAGAGCAAATGGTAAATTATCTTGTCTGCCATATTTCAGAACTTCATTGGTTTAATAGTTCACAAAATAATGAATTTATATCAACCGAACAAATTATTTTACTATGAACAGATGACGGGGTTCACACCCCGGACCATTGAAAAAGACAAAGAAAGACCGCAACTTTGCGGGGAGATGGAAAGAACAAGAAGCATATGAAAGAGCAGCCCCTGAAAAAGCTGGCAAGGCGGATAAAAAAAAGCCTGAAGCTGCTGCTGCACTCGGGCACGAACTACGAGTGTCCGCTCTGCGGCTACCGTTCCCGCGATCTGGCTCCCATCGGCAATGATTATGAGGTACTCAGGCGCTATGAGGTGGTGGGGGCGGCCCCGCGGAGAGGCGGCTGCTACCGTTGCGGAGCCTACGACCGCGACAAACTCGTCTTCCTCTACCTTCGCGATGAGCTGGGGATATTCTCAGCTGCAAAGAAAGATTACCACATTCTGCACATCGCGCCTTCGCATGCCATTGCTTCGAGGCTGCAGGCCCATGGTTTTGCAAGCTATGTGGCCGGGGATCTTTTTGCGGAAGGCTATGATTACCCCGGCTATGTGAAAGAAATGAATGTGCTCAATCTGCCTTTTGATGATAATGCATTTGACCTCGTGCTGTGCAACCACGTGCTGGAGCACATTGAAGACGACAGGCGCGCCATGCGTGAAATTTACCGCGTGATGAAAGCGGGCGCCCGGGCGATTTTGCAGGTGCCGCTCTCGAAGGTGCTGGAAAAAAGCATCGAAGACCCCGCGCTGAAGACGGAAGAAGAGCGGGCCCGGGCTTTTGGCCAGCGCGATCATGTACGCATCTACGGAAGGGATTATTACGAGCGGCTGCGGCAATGCGGTTTCCGCGTGGAAGAGCAAAACCTGTCGGCTGCCTATCCCCGGCAGGGGCTCAACCCCGAAGAGCGCCTCACAGTTGCAGTAAAAACGCCATAGTGTCCACTTTGTCGGCATAGTCGGCCAGACCGGGACGCTGCGATTGGCCGGGAGCCACTTCCCCGATCTCCGGATCTTTGCTTACCACCACCTGTATCTCGTGGCTGTGCATCGCCAGAGCTGCTTTCAATGAGGTCTTATCGCTGTAAAACTCGTAGTGAAGCGTGGCCATGGGCGAGGGGATGGCCTCGTGTTCGACCAGCATGAGGAAGTCGGAGGCCAGGTGGGGTGTGCTGTTGAGCAGGTAAAGCGAACGGTGATAATCGTAGTTGTTGCGGTATTTGTCGTGATGAATGATATTCTGAAAGGCTTCCATGACACTCAGAATGCGGGCCGGATCGTAGCCTTCGGGCAGATAAAGCTTGGACACATTGCGGCAGCCCAGCCCGAAATAGCGGAAAATGTCATCGCCCAGCGCCAGCAGGTCCTTTTCGTCCTCATCGCCCGTGATAACGGCCACACTGTTGCGGTTTTTCCGGATGATATGCGGGTAGCGTCCAAAATAATATTCAAAATAGCGGGAGCTGTTGTTGCTCCCCGTGGCAATCACGGCATCAAAGTCGCGGAGTCGCTCGCTGAAGGCGTAGCGGTCTTTGATTTGTGCTTCGTATGCTTCGAGCTTTTTCAGCAAAAAGGGCAGGAGTATACGGTCTTTGGACGATAGTTTTATGAGGGCACGGTGTCCGCTCAGGAGCACGCAGAGCAGATCGTGAAATCCGACCAGCGGAAGGTTGCCAGCCATGATAAGTCCCACATTCCTGCTTTTCTGCTCAGCGGGTACCGGGTAATGGCCGAGCCAATCTTCCAATTTTTCCCTTTGCAGCATGCTTCCGGCAATGGATGCAAGGGCAAACTTCGTATTCTCAGCAGTAAACCAGCGGTTGTGCAGATAGGCTTCTTCGACCTTTTCTTCCAGTTCGGGCGGCATGGAAGTGATAAAGTCTCCGAGGGCAGCCAGGGCATCGATTATTTTATTATTCATGTGCAAAAAATGCTTCGTGCCTCTTTTTAGTGATTGATGAAAAGCAAGTATCTTTGATTGATTGCAAAACTAAAACACTTCGAGCCATGTCCATAATGATCACCGATGAATGCATCAATTGCGGAGCCTGCGAACCCGAATGCCCCAATAATGCCATTTATGAAGGAGGCGTGGAGTGGCGTTTCAGTGATGGAACGAATGTGCATGGCACGATCACATTGCCCGATGGCCGGGAGGTCGATGCCGATGCCCCACAAGCCCCGCTGGCCGATGATATTTACTTCATCGTCCCCGATAAATGTACCGAATGCATGGGATTTCATGAAGAACCTCAATGCGCGGCCGTCTGCCCGGTAGATTGCTGTATTCCCGATCCGGAGCACGAAGAAGACGAAGCCGTGCTGCTGGCGAAAAAAGAATTTCTTCACGGTGCCTGAGTCCGTCAGATAAAGAGGATTTACGGCCGGCCTGATTTCACTTCGTTCCGGGGCGCTGCTGTGGAATAAAGAGGGTGGAAATTCAGTTAATAGAGGTAATTTTAGCGCAGATGAGAATCGGAATCTTTTTTGGCGGGCCTTCCCGCGAACGTGAAATTTCATTCGCTGGCGGGCGAACGGTGTACGACAACCTCGATAAATCCCTCTTCGAGCCCGTTCCCGTTTTTGTCGACAGCCTGAAAAATTTCATTCTGCTCGATTGGCCCTTTATCTACAAGGGCAGCATCCGCGATTTTTATCCCCCCGTTGATTTCCTGCCCGAAAGCCCGCATCGTTTTCAGATTTATGTGGAAAGCCTCGGTGCGATGGAGCGCAGCAGGCTGGAAGAAATGGCCCGCAAAGTAGGTCGCCTGATACCGGCCGAAGAGCTGCCCGGCCTCATCGACTTTGCCTTTCTGGCCCTGCATGGCAGTTTCGGAGAAGACGGGGAAATACAGGGCCTGCTCGAAACACTGGAGATTCCGTACTCGGGATCGGGCATCCTGCCTTCGGCCATCGGCATCAGCAAGGCGGTGCAGAAAGAATTCATGGCCGCTGCCGGCATGCCGCATCCGGCCTATTTCAGCATCAGGCGCAGCGAGTGGGACGCACAGAATCCCGAAAATTATTTTGAACGCGTCAAAAAGGAAATTGGATTTCCCTATGTGGTGCGACCTTCCAATCAGGGCTCTTCCATCGGTGTTTCCATTGTCGAAGAGGACGGGCTTGAAGGCTTTGTCGAAAAGGTAAATGCCGCCTTTTTCAGAAAGGAAATTACCTGCGACCACTGGCGGCAGTACAAGCCGGAAGAGCGGGTGGAGCTGGTAGCCCGTCTGAGCGATATCCGCGAAGGGCTGGGGCTGCCCGTAAGGATTGACGGGGTCTCTTACGAGCATCCGGAAGATCTGCTCATTGCCCTCGAAACGCATTTTGACCGTTACAACGACCCACTGATGCTCGAGGCCGAATATGGCGAAAGCGAGGTGGTGCTGGAGTCTTTTATCCGGGGGCGCGAGTTCAGTTGCATTGTGCTTCGCAATGAAACCCGGGAGGAGACGTTGGCCAACGGGCGGGCACTGGCCCTGCCCCCGACCGAAATCCTGAAGAACGAAGCCCTCTTTGACTACCGCAGCAAGTATCTGGCCGGCCTGGCCCGCAAGGTCACCCCGATTGATCTGGAAGCAGAAGATATCGAGCGCATACGGAGTGCCAGCGAAAAGCTTTTTGATTTCTTTCGCTTCAATACCTATGCCCGCATTGACGGCTTTATCCGGGACGATGGCGAAATCTACCTGAACGACCCGAACACGACCTCGGGCATGCTGCCTTCCTCTTTCTTTTTCCACCAGGCGGCAGAGATCGGGCTGGCACCGGGCCAGTTTCTGACCTATATCATCCGCACTTCGCTGGCCGAGCGCCTGGCAGGCGGTGTCCGTTACCGCGGCATGCACCGGCTGCTTCCCGCCCTCGACCGGGCCCTGGAGGAGAAACAGGCGCACCGGGCCGAAAAAATAAAAGTGGCGGTCATCCTGGGCGGATACAGCAGCGAACGCCACATCAGTGTGGAAAGCGGTCGCAATATCTTCGAAAAACTGGCTTCCTCGGGGAAATACGAACCCGTGCCGGTCTTTCTGAGTGGCAACGAGCAGGAATTCAGGCTCCATATCATTCCGATCAATCTCCTGCTGAAAGACAATGCGGATGACATCCGTGAAAAGATTGAAAATTTTACCCATCACCCCGTGATTGAGAAGATAAAAAGCGAGACGAAGTGGATCACCGGAAAATATGCCCGGGCGGGCTATCGCTTTGAGCCGGTGCCCGTGCGCATTGATGAACTGGCTGCGGAGATCGACTTTGCCTTCATTGCGCTGCACGGCCGGCCGGGCGAAGACGGCCGCATTCAGGAAGAGCTTGCGAAATACGGAATTCCCTACAACGGTTCGGGACCCGAGTCCTCGCGCCTGACCATTGATAAATACGAGAGCAATGAGCGCCTGCGCCAGCAGGGCATCTCCGTGGCCCGCCACCGCGTGCTGGAGCGCGAAAGCTGGGATAGAAATCCTGAAGAATGCCTGGAAGAACTGGAAAAGTCTTTTTCGTACCCCCTGATAGCCAAGCCGGTAGATGACGGATGCAGTTCGGCAGTGAAAGTGATCCGGAACCGGGAAGAGATGCGTGCATTTGCCACGACCCTCTTTAGGGACGAATGGTCGATCGGGGAGGGAGCAGCCCGTATTCTGAAACTGAAGAGTGCGGAAGAGTTTCCGCAAAAGGAACGGCTGCTGATAGAAGAACTCATCGGCCCGGAAGGTGCCAGCCAGTTTATGGAAGTGACGGGCGGGATGCTCATCGAAACGGACGAAAAGGGGGAGCGTCATTTTGAAGTCTTTGAGCCTTCGGAATCGCTGGCCGGAGATGCCGTGCTGACGCTGGAGGAGAAATTTCTTGCCGGAGAAGGGCAGAACATCACTCCGGCCCGCTTCGGAACGGGGCGCATCAGCTACGGGGAGATAGCCGGAAAGGTGAAACACGAACTCCAGCGCACAGCCGAAATCCTGAATGTGGAAGGATACTGCCGCATCGATGCTTTTGTGCGTGTTTTCGATGACGGACGGGTGGAGACCATCGTCATTGAGGTCAATTCCCTGCCCGGAATGACCCCGGCCACCTGCATATTTCATCAGGCAGCACTCAATAATTACAAACCCTATGAGTTTATTGACCGGATCATAGAGTTGGGAATGAAACGAAATAAACGGAAATTTGCCAGCGCCTGAGGGCGGGCGGATTGAAAAGGAAACTATGAAATGGATTAAATACATCTGGTATCTGCTGAGCAGCAAGCGGTTTTGGCTCCATTTGTTTATGGCGGTCGCGCTCTTTGTCTTGCTGGTTCTGGCCGTTTTCTGGTACCTCGATGTATATACCCATCATGGCGAATCGGTGACCGTGCCGCCCATGCTCGGCATGACCCTCGATGAGGCCCGGGATTTTCTGGAAGGCAAAGACATGCATCTGAAAGTCATTGACAGTGTCTACAATCCCAAATTGAAGCCCGAGGAGATTATCAACCAGATACCGGGGCCCGGCAGCAAGGTGAAAACGGGGCGTACGATCTACATTACCATCCGCTCGGTACGACCCGACATGGCCGTGGTGCCCGATGTCGAAAGTCTGTCGCTGCGCAATGCGGTGAGCAAACTCGAGAATGCCGGATTTCAGGTCGGTGAGAAGATCTACAAACCTTTCAAATACCCCAATACGGTCATGTATCTCATGCAAGACGATCTCAAGGTAGTGCCCGGTGCGCACTATCCCAAGGGGACGGTCTTCGACCTGGTGGTGGGCAGTGGCCTGGGACAGACGCGCGTGATTGTTCCCAGCCTGATCGGCCTGACACGAAGAGATGCCGAGGCCGTGCTTTTCGGAGCGTACGAGCTCAATATCGGCAATCTTTATTACCACGAATCGGTGGTGACGGGCGAAGACTCCCTCAATGCGCGGGTTTACAAACAGGTGCCCGATTCGGGGGCGACCATTCGCATCGGTGAGTTTGTCGATCTTTATTTTATCTCGTCCGAAGCCTACGATTTTCTGGTCGATACCAGCAATCCGGGCCTGCCGGCAATGGATAGCATTTCTTCCACGTTAGACAGCATTAACCCCTAAATCCTATTGCATGCGAGCGATGCTTCTTTCCCTTCTTTTCTTTGGCTTCGAGGCTTTCCTGTTTTCCCAGGAATACCTGATTCCGCTTCCTTCAAACAAGCGCCTGCATGAGCCGGCAAAAAAGGAAAGGAAACTTGAAAAGAGCCGTTCGTCACAGGCGGCTTTGACGTTGCCGTTTATTGATGACTTTTCGAATCGCTCCTACTATCCGAACCCGGGGAAATGGACCGATCAGAGTGTATTTGTCAACTCGACCCTGCCCCGCAATCCGCCCACGATAGGCGTGGCCACGTTTGACGGGTTGAAAGCTGACGGAAGCCCCTACAATATGAAAAAGAGGTCCTACGGCCCGGCCGATACCCTGACGAGCCGCGAGATCGATATCGGTGCTTTTTCTCCTTCCGATTCCCTGATGCTGAGTTTCTTTCTGGAACCCAAAGGCAACGGGGACGTTCCGGGCAGCCGCGATACCTTCTTACTCGAGTTTAAGGTGAACGACAGCACCTGGCAAAAAGTGTTTTCCATCACCTCGACCGGTATGTCGCCCGACAGCTTCCGCCTCTTTTTCGTCAAACTGAACAAAGTCAAGTTTTTCAAAAGCAATTTCCAGTTTCGCTTCCGCAATTATGCCACCCTTACGGGCAATGTAGATCACTGGCACCTCGACTATGTGATTTTGGACAAAGACCGCTCGGTGAAGAACACCCTGCTCAATGATGTGGCGTTCAGAAGCCCGGCACGTTCGCTGCTCAAAGAATATCATGCCATGCCTTTGGGGCAGTTTGCGGGATTTGAGGATGAGGAACTGAGCGACAGCCTCTATGCCGATGCCGTAAATCATTTTAATGTGGTGAAAAACACCACTTTCCGCTACCGCGCGGAGGAAAGTTGCACGCAAAGTCTGCTCAAGTCCGATTTCTTTCAGACAATCAACTTCCCGCCCTTGAGCGACACCCTTCTTCGCGAGCCGGTTTTCCGCGATGAAATAAAAACACTGACAGCAGGGCTCAGTTGCGACAGTCTGGCCATCCGCGTGCGCTATGTGCTTTTCAATTCTCCGCCCGATCCGGCCACCGGATTCAATGATACCATCTTCCACGTGCAGCGTTTCTACAATTACTTCGCCTATGATGACGGATCTGCCGAAAGGGGATACCTCGTGGTGGGCAAGAGTCCGAAGCTGGCCCTCAAATTCCGCCTCAATCGGCCCGATTCCCTGCAGGCCATTGAGGTGCACTTTCCGCACATCGACAAGAACCTGAACAAGGAACTCGTCAACCTTATCGTCTGGCAAAGCATTGACGGAGCCGGGGGCACGGATGACAGCATCCGCTACCGAAAAGACCTGGTACACCCCGAATATGTCGATTCCATCAACGGATTCTATACCTATGTACTGGACTCGGCTCTCTGGATGAGCGACTCTTTCTATGTGGGTTTCCAACGGGCCAATGCCGACTCGCTCCAGATTGGCTTTGATATCAACTCACCGCGAAAAAATAAGCTTTTCTTCTATACGGGCGGCAGCTGGAGGCCCTCACTCTTTGGCGGCACGGTGATGATACGACCCGTCATGGGCAAAGCACTCAATATTCCCTCGGGCAGGGCCGTGATTAAAGGGCCGGAACTGCTGAGCATCTATCCCAATCCGGCCCGGAAGCGCCTTTTTATCCGCAATGTGCAAGCAGTGGAAACGGCCTATTATCAAATCGTGGATGTGCAGGGCAGGGAAGTGTTGCAGGGCACGCTGAACGGGAAGGAGCTGGACGTAAGCACGCTCAGGCCGGGTTTTTATATCCTGCGTTTGATGTTTGCCGAAAAGAGAAAAAGCTTTAGTGCTAAATTTATAATTGCTCATTAAACTTCTGCGAAAATGACAGAAATAGAAGCGAAAGATCTCAAGGAAAAAATGGAATCGGGCGCAGTCATTCTCATTGATGTGCGCGAGGCATGGGAATTTGAGGAAGGCAGCATTAGCGAGCGCAATATCTCGCTCTACGAACTGCCTGCACGTATTGAAGAACTGCGGGCGGAGGAATGTGAGATGCTGGTTTTTTGCTGCAATTCGGGCCAGAACAGCCAGATGGCAGCTACGCTGGCGGAAGAGTCGGGACTGTCGAATGTCGCACACCTGAAAGGAGGTATAGACGCATGGAAAGAAAGCTTTCCGTCATAAGCAAAGCACATCCGATCCTTCTCTTTGACGGAGAATGCGGCCTGTGCCAGGCCTCCGTGCAATGGGTGATCAGGCACGATAAAAAGAGAAAGTTCCGCTTTGTCAGCCTCCAAAGCCCCCTGGCGCAGCAATTCCTAAAGGAAGAGAAATCGATTCCGGAAAACTGTGACAGCCTGATCTTACTTGAAAACGGAAAGGCGGGCGTCTATTCCACGGCTGCCTTGCGAACCCTCCGGCTGCTGGGCTTCCCCTGGTCGCTTTCCGTCATCGCCTTCGTGGTGCCAAAAGGCCTCAGGGATTTCATCTATCGCCTGATTGCCCGCTATCGCCATCGAATTATCGCTTCGAAAAATGAGTGCATAATCCCCGAAAAAGGGCAGGAATCTCTTTTCATAGACGGTGCGCAGGCTGAAAGTTAATTCGGGAAAGCAGGCAAAGTCCTTAACTTCGGAGCCTCTCTGCACGGGAGTCGGAACGATGAAAAACACAGGGTCACATAAGGGATACGGAGCGGCACTGATTCTGCTGCTATTTGCCGTGGCAGCCTGTGGAAAAGCAGAGCGGGAGGAGCTTGGGGCAAGTCCCTTTCTGAACCTGCATGACAGTGTGAGCTATGTGGGCATGGAAACATGCATGACTTGCCATGCGAATGTACATGCGAGCTTTAAAAAGACGGGCATGGGGCGCTCCTTCGGACGGGCCGGGCGTTCGCGCTCCGATGCGCATTTCGGTCCCGATGCGCTCGTATATGACAGCGCGGCCAATTTCTACTATCATCCCTATTGGGACGGGGATACCCTGAAAGTTCTGGAATACCGCCTGGGCGAATCGGGTGATACCGTGCACAGGCGCATCGAGAAGGTAGATTACATCATCGGGTCGGGACAACACACGAACTCACACATGATGCAAAAGAACGGCTATCTCTTCCAGGTGCCGGTGACCTATTACACGCAAAAGAAGATATGGGACATGGCACCGGGCTTCCGCGGTACACGCAGCCGTTTCGGCCGGGCCATAGGAATGGAATGCCTGAGTTGTCACAATGCCCTGCCGCAGGCCGTGCCGGGAAGTGAAAACAAGTATGAAAAGATTCCTCTGGGAATAGATTGTGAGCGCTGCCATGGCCCGGGCTCCCTGCATGTGGAGCGGATCCGATCCGGACAGTTGACCGACACCTCACGCATGGCAGATTACAGCATTGTCAATCCCGCCCGCCTGCCGGTGCCGCTGCAGATGGATCTCTGTCAGCGTTGTCATTTGCAGGGGGTGGCCGTTTTGAATGAAGGGAAGCATTGGGAGGACTTTCGCCCCGGTATGCGTCTCTCTGATTTTGCGCAGGTCTTTCTTCCCCGCTTTGAAGGGGCCCGCGATCCCTTTCTCATGGCCTCGCAGGCCGAGCGTTTGAGGCAAAGCAAATGCTACGGGGAAGGCACCCTGAGCTGCATCAACTGCCACAATCCGCACATCAGCGTAAAGGAAACGGGGAGGGCGCATTTCATACGGGCCTGCCTGGGCTGCCACAAAAGCGGTCCGGACGATGACTGCAGTATGCCGCTGCCGCAGCGGCTGAATAGCAATAACAACGACTGCATCGACTGTCACATGCAGCGATCGGGGAGTGTGGACATACCGCATGTGGCCATCACCGATCACCGTATATCCGTTCCATCAGCGGAAGAGGACGATAAGAATGGAGAGCTCCGCTTCGTAAGGCTTGAGAACCTCAGCACCACGGAGAGCAGCCCCCTCACCATGGCAAGAGGCTTTTTGCGCCTCTATGAAGGATTTGGCAGGCGGGTGGCATACCTGGATTCGGCTGCGTTATACCTTTCGCAAAGCCGTGAGCAGCAAAGTGTGCTCTATTTCGAAACCAGGGTCCACAGCTACTACCTGCGGGAGGATTATGCCGGATTGGCCGGCTATGTGGAGCACCGGGAAGGGGAGCGGGGAGAAGATGCCTATACTGCATTTCGCATTTCCGAAGCCTATGCGGCTTTGGGAAGGGATGAAAGAGCATTGAAATACGCATCGGATGCCGTTTCTCTGATGCCTTTGCAGGCCGAATTCAGAAACAGATATGCTTCCCTGCTTTTGCGAAGCGGGAAAATAGAAGCGGCCGAGAAGAACTTTCGATTCCTCCTCTCGGAAGAGCCGTGGTATCTGCCGGCACTGGCCAATCTCGGCACCATTTGCCTGAATACCGGCCGCGAAGACGAAGGTGAGCAGCTGCTTTTGAAAGCCGTAGCCCTTGATCCGGACTATAATTTGGCATACAGGAACCTGATTCAGTACTATTTAAGCCGTAATTTAGTTAAGAAGGCCGGGGATCTGGCCCGCCTGTGGATTAGAAAGCAGGCCGGGAACAAGGAAGCCCTGGAATGGATTGAAAAAGTGAAGCAAAGAAAATGAGTTTTTTACAGATACGTAAGCGACATCGAAAACCGCTGAGAATTATCACGGTATTGTTCCTGATCCTGATTGTGGCAGGCATTTGGTATGTCAATCAACTCTACAGCAGTGTCTTTGAAAATAACGTACGTATTCCGGAATATGAACTTTATCTGGATCAAAGCATTACCTTTCATGACCTGGCCGACAGCCTCGAAAACGACCGGGCATTGCTGGACATACAGGCCTTTAAGCGGACGATGAAGCTGATGAAAGCAAGCGATGCCGGGGTGCCGGCCGGGCACTACAGGCTGAAGAAGGAGATGAGCAATCGCGAGATCATCAATATGTTTCGCTCGGGCACCCAGGCCCCCGTGCGGGTCATTGTGAGGAAGGCCCGCCTGCCCGAAGACCTGGCGGAAGACATCGCTGCACAGCTGAGATTTTCAGCGGACAGCCTCCTGCGCTGGCTCCGTGACTCTGCATTCATTGATTCTCTGGGCTTCGACCGGCACAGCATCATGGGCCTCTTTCTTCAGGATACCTATGAGATGTACTGGACCATCTCACCGAGGGATTTTATTATCCGCATGAAAAAGGAATACGATCGCTACTGGAACGAGGAGAGGCGGCAGGCAGCGGAAACTAAGAATCTTTCGCCCATGGAGGCTATCACCCTCGCTTCGATAGTCGAAGAAGAGACGGCCAAAGAAGATGAAAAGCCTGTGGTGGCAGGCTTGTATTTAAATCGGCTGAGGCGGGGCTGGCGCCTGCAGGCCGACCCCACGGTACGCTTTGCGCGGGGTGATTTTTCTTCACGGAGGGTCTACCTGCGCGACCTCGAAGCCGAATCGGAATATAATACCTACAAAATTGACGGTCTGCCGCCCGGACCCATCTGTCTGCCTTCGAAGTCGAGTATTGAAGCCGTCCTGCATGCCGAAGAGCATCCCTATATGTTTATGTGTGCCCGCCCCGATTTTTCGGGCTATCACAACTTTGCCCGGACGGCTTCGCAGCACGAGCGAAACCGGCAGGCATGGATACGTGCTTTGAAGAAATAGAGGACGCGGGGCAAGGTGTCCATATTCCCTATTTTTGCATAAAATCAAGTGAAATGAAGCCGCATGAAACCCGCTTGCGCGTACGATATGCCGAAACCGACCAGATGGGAGTGGTGTACTACGGAAATTATGCACTTTACTATGAGGTTGGCCGGGCCGAGTGGTTGCGGCAGTTTGGCATGACCTATGCCGACCTGGAGAAAGCAGGCGTGATCATGCCGGTGACGAGCCTGAAAAGCCGTTTTCTGCGACCCGCTGTCTACGACCAGTTGCTGACCATTCGTACTTCCCTCAAAGGGATGCCCGACAGGCGTATCACCTTTGTCTCCGAGGTGTTGGACGAGAGCGGGGAATTGCTCAGTATCGGTGAGGTGACGCTCGCCTTTGTAGACAAGGAAAGCATGGAAGTGATCGGGATACCCTCTTTTCTGATGGAAAAAATAAGGAAAGGCGGATTGTGAAACGAACGCGGAGAACATTCAACGAGTGGATACAGGACCGGCCGCAGGTGCAACAGGTGCTGCAATGGGCCAAGAGTGTCTCCTTTCCGGGATTTGAAGGGGTTCCCGTGTATTATGTCCTGCGCTTTTTCTTTTCCGAGCTGAGTAATGACCGCGTGACCATGCGGGCCGCAGCCGTTTCTTATTATTTTATCCTGGCGCTTTTCCCCGGCATTATTTTCTTTTTTACCCTTATTCCCTACATCCCGATCGATCATTTTCAGGACATCCTCCTGGCCAATCTGCAGCAGGTGATGCCCGGCACGGCATACCAGATGCTCGAGGGCGCCATCACCGACATTACCGGCATTCAGCGGGTCGATTTGCTGTCCATCGGTTTTATCATGGCCTTTCTTTTCTCTACCAACGGGGTGCATGCCCTGGCCAAAAGCTTCGACAAGTCGCACCGGCTTTTTCGCAAACGTTCATTTCTGGCCCAGCGCCTGACCGATATCAAGCTGACGGCTGTTCTTTTCCTGCTGCTGGTGATATCCGTTGTGCTCATAGTGCTGGGCAACCAACTGCTGAATTTCCTGGCCGAAGCGCTGTCTATAGAAAGTTATTGGAAGTTTCTCCTGCTTTCGGTTTTCCGCTGGATGGTAATCATCCTCGTCTTCTTTTTCGGCATTTCATTCATCTACTACTATGCCCCGGCCACGCGCAAGAAATTTCGCTTCATATCCCTGGGCTCTATGGTTGCAACCATCCTCTCCGTAGGGTCTTCGCTGGTATTCAGTTTTATCGTCAACAACTACAATCTCTACAATGAGATTTACGGCTCCATTGGCGCACTGATTGCCATTATGCTGTGGATCTATCTTAACTGCCTCGCCCTTCTCATTGGTTTTGAGCTGAATACGAGCGTCAAGTATCAGCGCATGACGCGCCCGAAACGCGTCAGATAGCGGAATGGCGGAATTCCATCATCGGTTTGAAAAAGACTTTCGAAATCAAAAAGCGCAAGCTATCTTTGCAGCGGAGGAATGGCGGAGTGGTCGAACGCACCGGTCTTGAAAACCGGAGACCCTTCACGGGGTCCGGGGGTTCGAATCCCTCTTCCTCCGCAGAGCCCTTCGGGAAAGCCCGAAGGGCTTTTTTTATGGCCCTGCAGGCAGCCGGCCTCCGCTTGCGAGAGTTCTTTTAGCAACTTAATGCTGGCTTACTGAGCCCTGACGCTCGCTTCGCTCGGTCAGGGTAAATATCATCACAAAGTGATTTGATGGTTCGTCCCGATGTTCATTTCGTTCAACCCTGACGCTCGCTT
>WFPF01000115.1 GCA_015487695.1 Chitinophagales bacterium | reverse complement strand
TCCCGATCTGGAATTTGACCCGGTCACTTTTGAGTTCACTTTTGATCAGTCTGCAGCCGACCAGTGGATGCAGCAGTATCATGATTCCCTGGTTTTTTGGCACAACATGGCCCAGCAGTGGGCCGACAGCAGAGACCCGGAGTTTCTGCAACCGGGCTCCCCTTCTTTCCAGTCCGAATTCGACCGGATCACTTCAGCCAAAAACAACAGCAAAGAGAAAGGAACCCTTTTCTACGACCGCTCGGCACTTTATCATGTACAGGGTGAATATCGCTTTACCCCGTCTTTTGTCAAAGAAATAAAAGCAGGTTTCAGCGGAAGGCTCTACACGCCAAAGACCGATGGTACCATATTTAGCGATACATCGGGCAGGGTCATCCGAAACTATGAGTACGGGGTTTATGCCGGATTTACAAAAGACCTGGCCAATGATAAACTGTCGCTCAGTGCCACCATCCGGTCGGACAAAAATCAGAATTTCAACTATGTCTTTTCACCGGCAGCTTCGCTGGTTTGGAATCCTTCGAAAGACAATTACTTTCGCTTGTCTTTTTCTTCGGCCCTGCGCAATCCCACGCTGGCCGATCAGTATTTATTCCTCAATGTCGGCAGGGCCATCCTGGCGGGCAATCTGAGCGGAGCCGATTCGCTGATCACCATCTCTTCTTTTCAGGATTACCGGAACAGTCTCAATACCAATAAGCTGGTTTACTTCAATATCGACCCTGTGCGGCCCGAGCGAGTAAAAACCCTTGAAGTGGGTTATCGTACCATCCTCTGGGAAAAAATATTTATTGATGCCGGTTTCTATTTCAACTTTTATCAGGATTTTCTCGGATACAATATCGGAATCGATGCAGACATTGGCCAGAACGGGCTGGTGCGTGATCTGACCATCTTTCGCTATGCAGCCAACTCTACTCAGAATGTGACAACACAGGGCTTCAATATCGGGATCAAATATTTTATCGGGCAGTATGAACTGGGAGGCAATTACAGCTGGAATAAGCTCAATGCCATTGAAGAAGATCCGATTATTCCGGCCTTCAACACACCGGAGCATAAATTCAATATTTCTGCGGGCGGACGCAATATTGACTTCAATATCTTTGGAAAAACGATTCGAAATGTTAGCTTTAATGTGAATTACAAGTGGGTTCAGGGATTTTTGTTTGAAGGCTCTCCTCAATTCACCGGATTTATCCCCACGTATGACCTGCTGGATGCCCAGGTTAACTGGCATATCGAGAAATGGAAAACCACGCTGAAAGCAGGAGCTACCAATATTTTGAACAAAGCACAATTTCAAACTTACGGAGGTCCGAAAATTGGCCGTTTGGCCTACTTTTCAGTATCTTACGAATGGAATAAATGATTTTAATAAACCAAATAAGACCTATGAAACGAATTTTTACTACTTTTTTCTTGCTGATGGCCACCATGCTGGCTACTCAGGCTCAGAATACACGTTATCTCAACGAAGTATTTACAGATGTAACAGTTACTCCCAATGTAATTTACGGTGTGAACGCCACGGTGCTGGCACTTGCCCAGTTCGGTGAAGCCATTCCGCAACCGCTGGTGATGGATGTATACGAACCTACCGGTGATACCCTCTCCGAACGACCGCTGGTTTTGCTGTGGCATACAGGCAACTTTCTGCCTTATCCGCAGAATGGAAGTACGGGAGGTACCATCCACGACTCGACCATGGTAGAGCTGGCCACACGCCTGGCCCGAATGGGCTATGTGGCTGCTGTTTGTGACTATCGCCTGGGATGGAATCCTATCGCACCGGATCAAACTACGCGCGTTTTTACCCTTATCAATGCAGTTTACCGGGCCATTCAGGACGTACACACGGCAGTAAAATATTTTAAGCGCAATGTGGCGGAAGCCGGCAACGCATTCCGTGTGGATGACGGAAAGATTGTAGTCTGGGGCTCAGGCTCCGGAGGCTACCTCGCACTGAATACAGCCGCCCTGGACGATTATCTGGAAATCCCTCTCACTCCGGGTGGTAAATTTGTAGTGCAGGACAGCAGCGGAAATATCATCCCAATGGTCATTGAGCCGATTAACGGGGACCTTAATTGTGATTCCGTGGGTATTGTTCCTCAGGGCTATCCCGGATTCCCTCCCGGGGATACACTCAACTATCCCAATCACGTAGGTTATGACGGAAACTTCCAACTTGCTGTCAACATGGGTGGTGCCTGTGGCGACACTTCCTGGGTGGATGCCGGACAGGTTCCGCTGATCTCTTTCCACGTACCTACCGATCCTTTCGCTCCGTACAAAATCGGACTGGTGATTGTACCCGGCTTTAACCTTCCTGTTGTAGAAGTTGCCGGAAGCTATACCGTTCAGCAATTCCAGACACGCTATAACAACAACGCAGCTTTCGCAGGCAAAAGCTATGCGGGTGACTACTCGGATGTGGCCAATGCCAGAAATGACGGATATGACGGACTCTTCCCCATCCTCGGACACAATCCGTTTGACAGTGCTCCGTGGCAATGGTGGGATACTACGACCAATGTAAACTCAGCCAACGGATTGATGACCAATCCCGATATGAGCGCTGAAAAGGCTCGCACCTATATCGACACCATCATGGCCTACTTTGCCCCTCGTGCCTGCGAGGTGCTCGGACTTGACTGTACCTCTACGGGTGTGGAAGAACTCAGAGCAGAAGAATACCTTTCCATTTCTCCGGTTCCGGCTGCTGAAGTGCTGAATATCACTACCAATGGCAACGAACGCATCCACAGTGTGACGGTCTATGACATGGGTGGCAAGCTGGTCTTCTTTAAGAATGGCATTGAAAGCAGCAATTATCAGCTGCAAAGAAACGGTCTTTCCAAAGGCATGTATATCATACGCGTTGAAATCAATGCCGGAATGACGACCTCTTCCATTCTTTTTGAATAGGTCTTCCGGATACGAATTACATTTTAATGAAAATTAATGAAAACGCCCCGGTGATTGCTCATCGGGGCGTTTCTTTTTGCCTGGTCTTATTCGTCAAATGATCATCCCGGGATTGGGCAAAGCCTGCCTGAAGGTTGGGGAGCTTTAAGCAATATTGAAGAAGTTTCAGAATTTCCGATTATAGCCTTTTATCAGCTGATTCAGCTTTTTAAAATCCAAGTGACCCGATTCCTCTTTCAGATGTGCGGCAATGGCGAGGGCCTTGTTGATCCTGGAAGCCGTATTTTTTACTTTGGAGACCAGGTGGATTAAAGCACGTTGCTTTCCGGGTGACAGCTTTTCAAAATAAGCAGCGGCTCCTTCGTCCTGACGAAAGATCTCTTCCAGTTCCTCGGGCATGGGCAGGCCGTATTTGGATTCATCAGCGGTGAGAGAAACTGCGAGGGTATCCCCCGTGAAGTGGTCTGTTTTACTCAGGTCATCCCGGTTTAGCAGAATATAGTGAAAGGTCGAAGACGGCAGGATGGCCCCATATTTATGGTGCTCCGGGCCAAGATGAATAAGAAATCGTTTCACACCCTTGGCCTTATAATGTTTGACAATGTGCGGTGGCACCTTAATATGAAGGTTATACACTTTTCCCTTCAACTCCTCGATGATGCCTTCAAAACGGATGATGTCTTTCTCCTTTTTCATCCCCTGACTTCTGATTCTAAATTCTTATATTGCTTTGTATAGATGGCATAAGATAATCATTGTCCTTCATCGTCATGAATGCTTCGGGCTGACACTTTGGCTTTAATCCATATTTGAAAGTTTTTTAGCATGCCAATATGACGTATATGAGGGCGAAAAAGCCGCTGGAATAAGCTTTGCTGAAGGGCGATTGAAAGCGTGTGAAAAGGCTTGCAAAGGATAGAAAGAAATAAACAGGAACTATGGCCAGATACTTCAAACCGGGAGACAAAGTACAACTGAAAAGCGGTGGACCCGTGATGACGGTGTTGAAATATATTGAAGAGAAAGAAGCCTTCGTAGGGACGTTTGAGAGCGATGAGTTTGTGGAGTGTGAGTGGTTTGACGAAAAGGGCCCCCACCGCGAGGTATTCAATCAGAATGCATTGCTGAAGGTGGAGCCTTCATCGAAATCTCAGGCTTCGGGTTTGTATGGGGCATTTAAGGGCATGATGCAAAACGACAATGGAGCAGAACATGCCTCAACCTTGTATGAAGCCATCAATTATCTCAATGCCAGAGGATACCGCAGCGAGTTTGTTGCAGGGCCTGAAGGACTGACGGAAGTGCAATCACAAAAGAAATACAAGCCGGAAGATTTGAAAATTGTGAAAGTATTTCGATTTGAAGGAAATACGGATTTGGATGATATGTCGGTCTTGTATGCCATCGAAAGCAATGACGGGAAAAAAGGATGGTTGGCTGACGCCTATGGGGTATATGCCAATCCTTACCTGCAGGAATACATAGACAGGATTGAGTTGGAAAGAGATATTAAGGGATAGATTAAAAAAAAGAAAGAAATTGGAATACAAAGATTATTATAAAATTCTGGGAGTTGACAAAAAAGCCTCGCAGGAGGACATAAAAAAAGCATTCAGAAAACTGGCTGTGAAGTACCATCCGGATAAGAACCCGGGGGATAAAAAGGCAGAAGAAAAGTTTAAAGAAATCAATGAAGCCTATGAGGTGCTGAAAGATCCGGAGAAGCGCAAGAAATATGATGAGTTGGGTGAGAACTGGAGGCACTTTCAGCAGGCTGGCGGACAAGGTGATTTTGACTGGAGCCAGTGGCAGCAGACCGGGGGTGGCCGTGCTTACAGTTATGGCGGAGATGCTTCCGATATGTTCGGAGAAGGAGGGTTCTCAGACTTCTTTTCTACCATCTTCGGAGGCGGGGGTTTTGCCGGTGGCAGCCGCAGAGCTCGCAGCCGCTCGATGAAGGGCCGTGACTATGAAGCAGAGATTGAAGTGACGCTCGAAGAGGCCTTTCACGGCAGCTCAAGAATACTGAATGTCAACGGAAAGAAAATCCGCCTGAAACTGAAACCCGGCATACGTGACGGACAGGTGCTTCGGATAAAAGGCAAAGGTGCTCCGGGAGCAAACGGAGGACCGGCCGGAGATCTCTATCTGCGCATCCACGTCTTGCCGCATCATCTTTACGAACGTGTGGGAGACAATCTCATGCAAACCCTGAAAGTCGATCTCTTTACCGCAGTGCTCGGTGGCAAAGTGACGGTCAATACATTCAGCGGACCGGTCAAAATCAGCATTCCGGCAGGCACATCAAACGGAAAAGTGCTGCGCCTCAAAGGCAAAGGCATGCCGGTTTACGGCAAAAAGGATCGGTACGGAGATATGCTGGTGAAAATTGAAGTGGAAATACCGGCTGCGGTGACCGATGAGCAGAAGAAGCTTTTCGAGGCGCTGAGGAAAACATATAAGAAGTAAGAAAAACGAAAAGAAAATGAAAGGAAATTTTAAAGAACTGATAAATGGCGACAAAGCCGTGCTGGTCGATTTTTCGGCAGAATGGTGTGGCCCCTGCAAAATGCAATCGCCCATACTGAAGGAACTGGCTGGCGAGATGAAGGGAAAACTGCGCATCATCAAAATTGATGTAGACAAGAATCCCGCGATTGCGGCTCAATATCAGGTGCGCGGTGTTCCTACCCTGATTTTGTTCAGAAACGGGGAAGCCATCTGGAGGCAATCGGGTGTGGCTAGCAAGCCTCAACTGATGCAGATCATCAGCCGGCATTTGGAGTCATAATACCTTTAAATGGAAAACAAAAAAAATTAGAAAATCAAAAAAATAAAGAACTATGCAACTGGATAAATTTACAATAAAGTCGCAGGAGGCCATTCAAAAGGCCCAGATGCTTGCGATGGAAAATGAAAACCAGGCCATTGAGCCGGGTCATCTTCTCAGGGGGATTATGGATGTCGATGAAAACATTCTCCCCTTTCTTTTTAACAAGCTTTCGATCAATGCCGAAAATGTGAAACTGGCACTCGACCGGATTATAAAAGGATATCCGAGGGTATCGGGAGCCAGCGATCAATACCTTTCGCGGTCGGCCAATGAAGTGCTGATGAAGGCATTGAAGATTGCCAAAGACATGGGCGATGAGTATGCTTCGCTCGAGCATCTCATTCTGGCCATGTTGCAGGTCAAAGACCAGGTAGCCGATCTGCTGAAGGACAGCGGCATGAATGAGAAAGACCTGCGCACGGCTATCGAACAGCTTCGCGGGGGACGCAGGGTGAGCAGCCAGAGCGCTGAGGATACCTATCAGTCGCTGTCTAAATATGCCATCAACCTCAACGAAAAAGCGAGGAGCGGCAAGCTCGACCCGGTGATCGGCCGGGATGAAGAAATCAGGCGTGTACTTCAGATTCTCTCGCGCAGAACGAAGAACAATCCCATTTTGGTCGGAGAGCCCGGTGTGGGTAAGACGGCCATAGCCGAAGGCATCGCCTTCCGCATTGTAAACGGAGATGTTCCGGATGACCTGAAGGAAAAAGAACTTTGGGCGCTTGATATGGGCGCGCTGATAGCCGGGGCCAAGTACAAGGGAGAGTTTGAAGAAAGACTGAAGTCGGTGGTCAATGAAGTGAAGGAAAGCGATGGGCAGGTGATTCTCTTTATCGATGAGATTCATACCCTCGTAGGTGCCGGAGGCGGACAGGGAGCCATGGATGCTGCCAACATTCTGAAACCGGCCCTGGCCCGTGGCGAGCTCCGGGCCATCGGAGCCACCACACTGGATGAATATCAGAAGTATTTTGAGAAAGACAAGGCCCTGGAGCGAAGGTTTCAGAAGGTGCTGGTGGAAGAACCCTCGGAAGAAGATGCCATTTCCATCCTGCGTGGAATCAAAGACCGTTACGAGGCCTATCACAAAATCAGGATTAAAGACGAAGCCATCGTGGCAGCCGTACAGCTTTCGTCAAGATATATTACCGATCGCTATCTTCCCGATAAGGCCATCGACCTGATTGACGAAGCGGCAGCCCAGCTTCGCCTCGAAATGAATTCGAAACCCGAGGAACTGGATGTGCTGGAGCGTAAAATCCAGCAACTAGAGATCGAAAGGGAAGCCTTCAAACGAGAAAAAGACGAGGAAAAACTGAAGCAGATCAACAAGCAACTGGCCGAACTGGAAGATGAGCGATCCGAGCTGATGGCACTCTGGATGCAGGAAAAAGAGGCGGTTCAGAATATTCAGAAAATCAAGGAAGAAATTGAAAGCCTCAAGTTTGAAGCAGAAAAAGCCGAGCGGGAGGGCGACCTGACGCGAGTGGCCGAGATTCGCTACAGCAAGCTGCCCGATGCCGAAAAACGCCTTAAAGAAGCCATCGATAAATTCCACGAATACGAAGAAGAGGGCAAACGGCTCGTAAGAGAAGAGGTGACGGCCGAAGACATTGCCGAAGTTATCTCGCGCTGGACGGGCATTCCGGTAAATAAAATGCTCCGCAGCGAACGTGAGAAACTGCTGCACATTGAAGAGGAACTGCACAAGCGGGTAGTCGGTCAGGAGGAAGCCATCCATGCCATTGCTGCGGCCATCAGGCGCAACAGGACGGGCCTGGCAGATGAGAACAAGCCGATCGGTTCTTTCCTTTTCCTGGGTACCACCGGGGTGGGAAAAACCGAGCTGGCCAAAGCCCTGGCAGAGTATCTTTTCGACAGCGAAAAGATGATGACCCGAATTGACATGAGCGAATACCAGGAAAAACATGCCGTATCGAGACTTATCGGGGCACCTCCGGGTTATGTGGGCTACGAAGAGGGCGGACAGCTGACAGAGGCAGTGCGCAGAAAACCGTACTCGGTCATCCTGCTGGATGAAATTGAAAAGGCACACCCGGATACTTTCAATATCCTGCTTCAGGTATTGGAAGACGGTCGACTGACCGACAACAAAGGTCGGGTGGCCAACTTCAAGAATACGATTATTATCATGACCAGCAACATGGGCAGCGATATCATTCGCGACAACTTCGAAGATGCCGAAGAAAAGAACATCAACGAAGTGTACGAAAAAACGAAAGTGCTGGTGATGGATCTGCTGAAGACAAGCATCCGGCCGGAATTCCTGAACAGGATAGACGAAGTGATCATGTTCAGGCCGCTGACCAAGGATGACATTGAGGGCATTATCCGGATACAACTCATGCACCTGGCTGAGCAGCTTGCCAAGCAGGATATCACCTTCAACGTGACGCAGGATTTGCTCGATTACCTCAAAGAGGAAGGTTTCGATATGCAATTTGGCGCACGGCCGCTCAAGCGGGTCATACAGCGCAAAGTCCTGGATGAACTGGCCGTTGCCATTCTGCAGGACAAAGTGCATCCGGGTTCACACATTGTGATTGATGCCATCGATGGCAAGGTGGTCTTTCGTGAACCGGTGAACGATGAGGAGAAACTGCCATTTAGTGTATAACCCTTTCGGGGACGGAGGCCGGAGCATATTGTTCCGGCCTGCACTCCGATTCAAAAAAATAATAAAATGAAATACGTCATTCACAGAAAGGAATTGCTCGAAAGCGATGGAGTTCGGCAAAAGCTCGAAAATATCGCTGCGGAGAAAGTCAAAAAAATAGAAAAATTGCTGAAAGGCTATCCGAAGTCACCTCTGGTGGAAGTTTTTATCAGCAAAACGAGCCCTGACAAGTACCGGATTTCCGTTTCGCTTAAGCTGAAGAGCCGCCTGGTATACATCGATGAGAAAGGGCGCGAGCCGGAGGATATTCTGAAGAAAGCCTTTGATAAGGCCTTTGCAGAAGTGAAAAAGACCCGGGCGCGGGAGCGAAAGGAATACTACTACAAACGAAAGAACCGGAGAGCCGAAGACTTCACCCAGTATGCCTACAAACTGGATGAGTATTATGAAGAAAAGGAAAGAGAACACTTTGAGCAGTTGCTGAATCAGTTGCTGCCTCATATTCGCAATTATGTATTGCGTTATTTGAAACTCTATGGCAAGGGAAAACATCTTGTGCTGGATATCGGGGACGTGATGGATGAGGTGATGAGCAATCTCTACAACCACTATGAAGAGCGTCCGAAAAACCCGGCTAACATCTCAGCCTGGTGCTACAAGATTGCCTACCAGACGATGCAGAAAATATTTCAGGACAAAAGCGAAGAAGCCAGTGGCGATGTGGATGTCTCGAAGCTGGCAAACAAAGAGCTGGATGTGATGAATGAACGATACACCGTGGACGGAGATGGTGATTACATCATGTTTGAGGAGCTGGATGATATTTCTTACCGGAATTACAAGTTTAGCGATGAGATTGTGCTGAACGAAAAGCTGGAAGAAGATGCAGAAGTGCTTCATGAAATTGAAGATCAGGAATTTCATGACCTGGTGGCCGAAGTGCTGGAAAGCCTTCCCGGAGAAGAACGGCAGGTCTTTGAGCATTACTGGCTGGATGAAATGACGGAAGAGGAGATCGCGGAGGCTACGGGCAAAAGCAAGGAAGTGGTATCTGCAATGATCCGCGAAACCGGAAGCAAAATCAGAGAGGAACTGGAAAAACTTCATTAAGAAAAAAGCAGCTTATGACTTCATATCTGATTGACATTTGGGGAGCCGGGCGAAGCCGGGTATTTGATGAGTTGGAGGAGGCTTTTATAAATCAGGCTCTGGGCTACAAGGCGAGCAATCTGTGGGACAAGGGCTTTCAATCTCCTGAGGAGCTCAGCCGGGCTGTGGCGAGGGCCATGCGTGCCTGCCGCAGATCGGGCATTCCGGTGAGGGAGCATTTCAAGCCGGTGTATATCTCCGATGAGGAAGAACACCTTGTGGCCCGGGACTGGAACCTGTCTAAATTTGCTTATTTGCTGGTATTGCTGAATGCCGAAAGGGAACATCCGCTGGTCAGCCGCCTTCAGGTGCGTTTGATCCGCAGTTTTCTGAAGGAAATTTAAAGCGCTTTTTAAATCCAAAACCGAGGCACATGATTCCTATACAGGACACCATACCTTCCCGAAGCTTCCCGGTGATTACCTGGGCTTTGATCCTGCTCAATACGCTCATCTTTGCAGTGGAGGCTTCCCTTTCACCGGCAGAACTTGAGCGGCTGGTCTACACCCTTGGAGTCATTCCTGCACGATACACCCATCCCGAGTGGGCCGTGTCAGTGGGCCTGACACCCAATGCCTGGTGGCCCTTTATCAGCAATATGTTTCTGCATGGTGGCCTGCTGCATCTGGTGGGCAACATGTGGACACTCTATATTTTTGGCGACAACGTGGAAGACCGCATGGGGCGGGGTCGCTTTCTGGCCTTCTACCTCCTGACGGGAGTGGCTGCCAGCCTGCTCCACATAGCCGTCAATCCCGATTCTACCATGCCGGCCATCGGAGCCTCCGGAGCCATTTCGGGCGTTATGGGAGCTTATATGTTTCTCTTTCCCTATGCCCGCATTGTATTTCTTATTCCGCTTCTTTTTATTCCCTACTTCGTGGAGATATCCGCCTTCTTTTATCTGGCACTCTGGTTCTGGGGGCAATTTATCAGTGGCACGGCAAGCTCCATGATGGCTCAGAATGCCGGAGGCATTGCCTTCTGGGCACACGTGGGAGGCTTCGTTTCCGGAGTGCTACTTTACCGCTTCTTTGTCAGAGGCCGGGCAAAGCCCTACTATGCCGATGAATATTATAAACGATACATTCATTCTTAACCAATAATCTTAAAATAAAATGAATCAGACATACGATCCCATGTCTCTTTTCTGGCTCTTCTTTATCATCGCTTCTTTGCAGCCGATCATCAGGCAAAAAATGATACAGGCCGCACGTCAACGCATGCTGGCTTCCATCGAGAAGAAGCGCAACAGCCGGGTAATTATGCTGGTGCACCGCCAGGAGTCTATGAGCTTTCTGGGCTTTCCGCTCGTAAAGTATATCAGCATGGAGGATTCGGAAGAAATTCTCCGTGCTTTGGAATCGACCGATGAGGACAAAGACATTGACCTCGTGCTGCACACTCCGGGCGGACTGGTGCTTGCATCTCTGCAGATAGCCAGAGCCATAAAAAACCGGAAGGGCAAAGTCCGTGTGATTGTGCCTCACTACGCCATGAGCGGTGGCACCCTCATTGCCCTCGCAGCAGACGAGATCATCATGAGCAAAAATGCCGTACTCGGTCCGGTCGATCCGCAACTGGGCGAATATCCGGCTGCTTCCCTTTCGCGGGTGATCAGGGAAAAAGACATCAATAAGGTAGAAGACAAGACCCTGATACTGGCCGATGTGGGCGAGAAGGCACTGCGGCAAATCAGGGAGGCTGTGGAAGAACTGCTGACGGAAAACTACGGGGCAGAGAAGGCCAAGGAACTGGCTGCTACCCTGAGCCAGGGCACCTGGACACACGACTACGCCATCAATGCCGACATAGCCCGGGGAATGGGCATCCACGTCAGCACCGAAATTCCGGTCGAGTTTCTCCAGCTGATGAGCCTCTATCCCCAGCCGGTGAAGAAACAACCCAGTGTGGAGTATGTGCAATCGCCTGAGCGCCACCGCCATAAAATGGATGCGTAGAGTCTCTTTTTAAGATCGGAAAATGAAAGAGCAAAGAATGAGAATTACATTTCTGGGGGCGGCCGGCACCGTTACCGGATCGAAGACACTTCTTGAGGTCAACGGCCTCCGGATACTGATTGATGCGGGGCTCTTTCAGGGACTAAAGGAGCTGAGGCAACTCAACTGGAAGAAGCTGCCTTTTGACCCGGCCGGCATTGATTCCGTCATATTGACCCATGCCCATCTTGACCATTGCGGCTATCTTCCGAGACTTGTGAAAGAGGGATTCAGGTGCAGCATACATTGCACTCCTCCCACCATTGATTTAGCGGATATTGTCATGCGCGACAGCGGAAAAATTCAGGAAGAGGATGCGCGAAAAGCCAATGAACAGGGCTTTGGGCACCATCGTCCGGCCCTGCCGCTCTACACGGTGAAAGATGCCATGGCCGTCTTGCCGCTGATGAAAGCCCATGGCTACGGACAAGAAGCAGATCTTGGCCACGGAGTTCATTTCTCCTTTTTTAATGCGGGACACATCATGGGGTCAGCCGGAGTGCGTGTTCAATACGGCCGCAGAAGCATTGTATTCAGCGGTGACCTGGGCCGTGAAAAACCGCTTTTCCTTTATCCGAGGGAAAATCCGGAAGCTGCCGATTATCTGGTTTGTGAATCCACCTATGGCGATCGCCTCCACAGCAAGACATCCCCGTATCGCGTTATCAAAGAGGCCATTTGGCGCGCCTACCGGAAAAAGAGCGTACTATTAATTCCGGCATTTGCCATAGAGCGGACCCAGGAAGTGATCTACATAATTCATCGCCTGAGAATGAAAAACGCACTGCCTCCCATCCCCGTTTATCTGGACAGTCCCATGGGCATCAATGCTACGGAAATCATGCTGAAATATCCGCAGTGGCACCGCCTCAGTGAGGCAGAGGCAAAAGCGATGGTGGATGCCGTCAGGCTGGTTCGTGATCCGCGCAGTTCACGCTCTCTCGTTCGCAGGGGAGAAACGGCCGTGGTAATGGCCGGAAGCGGAATGATCGAAGGAGGACGCATTCTGGACTATCTGGAGCGATATCTCTCCGATCCCGATGCGGGTATTCTGCTGGTGGGCTTTCAGGCCGAGGGCACCCGGGGGCGTGCACTGCTTGAGGGGGCTACGGAACTAAAGTTTCACGGCCGCTTCCACCGGGTGAAAGCGCATATCCGGCATCTGGATTCTTTATCGGCCCATGCCGACCAAAGAGAAGTGCTGAATTGGTTGCAGGAAATGGATTCGCCACCGGAGCGCATCTTTCTGAACCACGGAGAAAGGCATCAGGCCGATGCTTTGCGTGTAAAAATTGAAAGTATGCTGGGCTGGGAAGTACAAATTCCCCGTCTGGGTCAGCACTTTGAACTGAGCTGACCCGGGAAGAGGAAAGCGTAATTAATTAATTGAATATCTTTAATCCAGGCTATGAATCATTCATTCCGGCAAGTCATTCTCTTTGTCTCTACGGCCATCGTCACGGTCTTTGGATATCTGCTTGTGCGCAGCATTCTGGACAGCAAAAGTGTTATGCCGATCACCTTTGAGCTCTACGCGGCCCTGCTGGGCGTCATACTGACGGCTCTCATTACCTTTTCCCTGCTGAGCAAGCAAACCCAGGCCGAGCTGAACAAGGAGGAATCCATCAAGTTTCTGGATCTGAAAATCAATGTTTATACGGAATTGATCAATCAGGTGCAGGATATCATGAGCAAAGCAGAAATTACGGATATCGACATGATTGAAATCCGTCTGCTGAATCAAAAGATAACCTATGTCGCCAGTGTGGAGGTGCTCGAGGCCTTCAATCGCTTTGCCGATGAATTTGCCCGCAAGGCCCGCAAAGAAAAAATATCTGATAACGATATAGATGATCTCTTGCTCCGGCTGAGCGATGTGTCGCTGGCCGTTCGCGAAGATCTCCTGAGTTCGCGGGAGTCGGAGGCGGTCAGGAAGAAGGTACGCGCACGCCTGCTGAGCAGCAATAAATATCTGGATATAGAGTGATGATCTTCCTTGCAGGCATGGGAAATCTGCTGAATGGTATTGTCATAATATCACTGACCATTCTGCTTTTAGCCTTTGTTCTGAAAAGAATGAAGCAGCCCTATTTTATCGCATATATTCTGGCAGGGGTTCTTTTGGGCCCGCAGGGATTTGCAGTGATTACGGACCGGGAAAGCATCATGCACCTGGGCGAGCTGGGCATTATATTACTCATGTTTTTTATCGGTGCCGAGATTCGCCTTCCCGATCTGCGAAAACAGTTCGTCAAGCCGGTAGTGGCAGCGCTTATCCAGCTCATCCTGAGTTTTGCATTCATCTTTTTATTGGGCATCCGTCTTGCCTGGAGCTGGCAGGTGGTCGTGCTCATGAGCTTTATTATCAGCCTGAGCAGCTCGGCCATCATTTTTCAGTATCTCAGCAAAACAGGTGAAATCAATACGCGCCTGGGCCTGCTCACTTCGGGTGTTTTGCTCGTCCAGGATTTAATGGTGGTGCCCATGTTGCTGACGCTCAACTTTATGGTCGAAGGCAGGATTGAAGTGCCGGATATCATTCGCATGGTGTTGGGAGCTCTTCTCATTCTTGCTTTTTTATGGGCTGCCATCCGGCATCGTCTATTCCGCATCCCCTTCCACCGTGAAATTGTTAAAGACCATGACCTGCAGGTCTTTGTCGGCTTTCTCATTTGCTTTGGATTTGCCTGGATCAGCAACTGGTTTGGCCTCTCGGCTGCGCTGGGAGCCTTTGTTGCCGGCATTCTCATCGCGCAGGACAAGTCGACCCGCTGGCTCGATCAGGCCATGGTGCCATTTCGCGTGTTCTTCCTCACTTTCTTCTTCCTGGCTGTGGGCTTGCAGCTCGACCTCGCTTTTCTTCGTGAGAATATTCTGCTGGTAATGTCAATTGTGCTTTTTGTGATGCTGACCAACAGCCTGATAAACGCGTTCATCTTTAAGCTTCTCGGCAGCTCGTGGCGAAACAGCATCTATGCCGGAGCCCTGCTTTCTCAGATTGGTGAATTCAGTTTTGTGCTCGCGGCCGCAGCCTATGCAAGCGGCATCATCGGGGACTTTGTTTACCAGTTGACTCTCTCGGTCATCTCACTGACCATGATATTCACCATTATCTGGATTTCCGTGATCCGGAATTTAATCTATCCCAAATCGAAAAAATCATTCCTCCCTTAGGGTTTCCGGTCTGATTTGGCCGTTATTGCCTTTCGGAAGAAGTGGATTCATCCGGGCTGCCGATAAATCGATTGTAGGAATAGGTGAGTGCGAGCATAAATAGTGCACCGGCCACACCAAGGGCCACACTTTGCAGGGCGGGCAGGCTTAGGGCAATCCGTATGAATATGGTGGACAAGACGAAAGCGGAATATCGGAAAACACGGAGATAGTCGCTTGTGTAGCGCAGCGCGAAAAGAACGATGAGAATATCACTGAAAATCAGCACCGTATAGAAGGTCTCAAAGGAAGATCGGTAGCGCCCTGTTTCGATCAAATAGCGAATATCAAAAAAACCGATTACGAAAAAGAGGAGCAGAAGCAGGAGGGCCAGAGATTTCTTGAAATGGATGAATGAAACGCGCGCATCTTCGTCCCGGCTTATTTTGACGTGTTTCTGCATGCTTGAGACCAGATTGACCACTATGAAAATGACGAGGCCGCCCAGGCCGTATACGAACATGTCAATCAGTTCGGGAGAATGTACAGACCACTCCGAAAGACTGTGGATGTGGCTGAATTCCTTGAAGCCGTAGCGTAAAAATATGAGTGAGAGCAAAGCATATTGTTTGTTGTTGGACGTGGCAACCGAACGGGGAAGGACGAATATCAGGCTGAGCAGCTCAATGATCAGCAGGAGTGTAAACGAGAGGTCGATGGCAAAGAAGGGATTCTTGTAGACCGGATTTGCAGGCTCATAGAGGCCAAAACGGGCCCCGAGAAAAAGCAGAATTCCAAGGATAAAACTCAATATGAGTCCATTGCTAATCAGATAATGACTCTGTTTCAGGTCCCATAGTTTTTTAAAGAAACTGAAAAGGCGGGCCATTTGTGAGAGGAGCATCTTCATTTTGCTAAGGTAATATTTCTGCAAAAAGACCCCCTTCGGGCCATTGCATCAGGGCTGAGATCGTACGGCTATAGCAAAGTGTGCTCCCGCCCGATGCGTAATCATCAGCCTTTTATTACTCTGAATCCTGAAGCCATGAGGCCCCCGCATATATAAAGAAACATTTTTCACTTTTTACAGTATAAATAAAGACCACGAAAAACTCTATACCTCTGTTTAATATTGAAAAGGTTCTTCAATACGCTCCTCATCGTTTTCTGTAGCTGCTTTTCAGCCTACGGACAAACCCTTTATGTAAATGAAATCTCAAACGGGCCGGGTGGTTCCAAAGAGTTTATCGAACTCGTAGTAGATGCCGGAGCATGTGGCACTATGGACTTGCGCGGATACATCATCGATGACAACAATGGGGCGGATGACGGTAGCTGTCAGGGCTTCTCTACTTCAACGACAACAGGGATGGGCATCGCACGGGGACACTACATGTTTGATTCCATTCCTGCCTGGCAAAACATTCCGAATGGCTCTATTATTCTGATTTACAACTCTCTGGACAAGAACCCGAAAGTGCCGGCTGACGATGAGGATGATACCAGTCCGCACGATTCGATTTATATATTGCCGATTACCAGTTCCAAAATCAAACGCTGCACATCCATCCCAAGTGGACCGGCCGGAAATTGCAACTATAAAGGTCAAACATATATAGCACCTACTGCCTGGACCTCTATCGGAATGAGAAATTCGGGGGATGCAGGCCAGGTCCGATATCCTGACGGGAGCTATTGTCACGGCATCAGCTACGGGAGCAGTATGACCGGTGGTCCTGACAATTTAAAAGTCTGGTCTTCCTCGGGATCGGGGAAATGTTTCTATTTCAATGATGGCGACTACCGGAATGTGGCCAACTTCTCAGTGGGCACGGCCGGTTCAGCCAATGAAACCCCCGGAGATTTCAATAATGCACAAAACGAAGCCTATATCCGGAATTTCCGAAAATGCACCCTCCTGCCCCTTCCTGCCTCTATAAGGCAAAGCTGTCAGTCGGGAAATCTTTTATTGGAGTTTGAACTCCCTGAGTTTAATAACAGCAGTTATGTGCTGGAATGGCAGGATTCGAAAGGAAGAATTCAGGAAGCCGATCGCCTGGAGGGCGGGGTTGCGGGTCTGTCAAACAGCTTGTACGGAGCGAATGCTTATCAATATCCGCTCTGGCGCATCGCTGAGGAGCGTCCGGACGGAACGGTAGAGCATAGCCCGTGGAAAGTCAATAAATGCCATCTTGACAATGGAGAGATCAGCTTCCGGCAGTCGGCCGGAAATATCAGCCTGAAAGATGCCCGGTATGGAATCACTTATTATCTGATCAGCAGCGATGGGCAGGTATTGTCAAGTGCACTGTCGGATTCGGAGGGGTCCCTCTCCTTTGAACTGCCCGGGCTGATAAACGGCTTCTATATGATTGTCTCGGACGACCGGCTTGAAGTTCTGAAATTTAGCGTTGTGAAGTAAAGAAAAGTAAAGGCCGGCTTTGGCAAGCGAAGCTAGCGCACCAGTTCCAGTTCATATTTTTTCGGGGTCATTCCATATTTCCGCTTAAAAGCGGAAATGAAGTTGCTCGCCTTATTGTAGCCCAGCATGTAAGCAATTTCATTTACGGTATAGTTGCACTTTTCAAGCATGCGGATGGCTTCCTGCATGCGGTATTCGTTGAGATAAGTGTGTATGGGTGCTCCGTAAAGGTCTTTAAACCCGTTTTTCAGTTTAAACTCGTTGAGCCCCGCCAGCTTTGAAAGCTGAGCAATTGTCAAAGGCTCCGAAACATGGGCCAGCAGCAGTTGCTTGGCCTTGCGGATGCGTTTGATGTCTTCCGGGTTCTCCAGGAAGGGGCAGTTGAGCTCCGTATTTTTATCCGTGGCCGCGTAACTGAAATACAGCGCCAGGATCTCCAGCAGTTTGGCTTTTAAGTACATTTTCTTAAAGTGGCTGTCCATCTCAAGGTGGAGCACCTGGCGAAGCGGAATATTCATCTTGCCGTTCAGGGGCTTGATAAGGTAGAGTTTCTGGGGGTCGTAATAGCGTTTCAGCTCTTCGCGGCTGATCGTATTCATATCCAGGGTCGAATCGAAAAATCGGTGCATGCTCTCAATGCTCGTAATGAGGCTTACCAGTTTGCTTTTGCCTTCCACCTCCAGCGTAGCATGAATCTCAGAATAAGGATGGGAAAAGAAAATGCTCTGGCCCTGATGCACCTGCACCTTGTCGGGCATGCGCTCAAAACGGATGGTAATTTGCCCCTCTAGCACAAAGGCCAGTACGACAAGCTGGGGGTGAATACTGACATCCAGGCTCATGCCGTGATGGGCGCTTGTCTCCATGCTCACCAGGCCCATGTCTTCGGCCTCTACCACCTCTACCGAACTGAGCGAATGAGCGCTGTCGGCTTTGTTGTTCTCCAGCGCCCGGGCTACTTTAGCCTTAATACTTTTTAAGGTATTTTTTATCAGATCAGGATGACTCTCATTTTTTCTTTTGGCCATGAAGACAATGATTAGCAATTGAATTATCAGATATACAAAGGGTTTTAGCCGCTCAAGCCTAAAAATAGTAAATTTTTAATTCAACAACCAAATTGGGTATTTATTATCCTGTTTAAGGCATTTAGTCAGATGCATACGCCCGTAATTTTGCCGGCATACACTTTTAAATCTCAATAAAATGAAAAAAATATTTCCGCTTCTTATGCTGCTTTGGCTTGCTTCGGCCCTCCAGGCTCAGCAGAACAGAACCCTCTCCATGGGGCCGGCTTATGCGAATCAGGTCTACTTCGGTCTGGCTTCGGGTCAGACGGCCACGGCTCCTCGCGATGCCTGGGACCTGGCTTTCAGCAGCAATCTTTTTTCTGCTTCCATACGGGTCAATTCAGGGGCGGGTGCCACGCTTTTCCTGCCGCTGGCAGCCGATACCGGAGACTGGGCTACGGCCGATACAGCCGGTATGATTCCTGTTTACGACAGCGATACATCCTGGGAGGAGTCGGCCTTTAACTACAGACACGGAGGGCATCCCGATTACGGATGGGGCCTCTACACGGGTGGTGGAACACTCATTGGAACGAGAATCTTCTTTATTCGTCTGCTCGATGGCCGGCTGAAGAAAATCTGGATAAAACGGCTGGATAGCGGAGACACTTATACCATCCGCCTGGCCAATCCCGACAACAGCGAGGACACAACTTTTCAGCTTCGCAAGAGCGATTACCGGGGAAAGCGCTTCTTTTACTATAACCTGCGTACCATGCGCAGTCTCGACCTCGATCCTCCTGCAGAGGAATGGGATTTGCTTTTCACCAAGTACAGTGCCCGCCTCGCACCGGGTGTCTTTTATCCGGTTACCGGGGTCTTGACTTCCGGTGATATACAGGTTGCCAAAGCCGGACCGGTGGATACAGGCACAGCCGATTACCGGCAATACAGCTTCAGCACGAATATCTCGGCTGTGGGATATGACTGGAAATCTTACGATCCCGTGCAATTTCAGTACGAGATAAAGGACTCAACACTCTATTGGCTGATGCGCCCCGACAGCAGCATCTACCGCCTCATTTTTACTTCTTTCGAGGGAGCATCAAGCGGGAATCTCTCATTCAATCTGAAAAAACTAAGAACAAGCACGGGAGTCGGTGAGGAGATAAATACCATGGCCTTTGATGTTTATCCCAATCCGGCTTCGGATCGCCTGCATGTCATGCTGTCATTGAAGCGGGCCCCGGAGCAACTTCTTTTGCAGATTGTGGATATGCAGGGAAAAACGCTTCTGATGCGATCCTTTCCGGGCCTGAACAGCGGCATGCAGGTGCTGGAGTTGCCACTCGTCTCGCTGCCTGCCGGTGCTTACCTCCTGCTATTGGATGACGGAAAAGAACTAATAAGCAGAAAACTATTTGTAGAGTAGAAAAACATAAATCAGGGATTTGAAAAATACCGGGATGGCCTCATTTGCAAAATTTGCCTCTCTGCTGCTCTTGCTCTTTTTTCAGCTTGCGGGCCGGGCGCAGAAAATCGAGGTGCGCTCTTCAGAGGATGGGCGTCCCCTGCCATATGCCCACATTGTTTTCAAATCCTTAGAAAGTAGCAAAGGGGAGTCTTACACGGTCGTCACGGACAAACTGGGGAGTGCAACTTGTCCGGTTGGCGGCCGTGTTTTTCTTCATATCAGCTATACCGGATTCACTTCCGTCAAGGATACGCTGTCAGAAGGGGAGGCATTGAATGTCTACTATCTCAGGCCGCAGGCAGTGGATATGGAGCCCCTTGTGGTGACGGCACAATACCTGCCCGGCAGTCCGGAAAAATCAATGGTGCCGGTTTCGGTACTGACAAAGAAGGATATCAACTCGCGGGCAGCAGTAAACCTCGGAGACCTCCTTCGGGATCAGATGAATATCCGCATTTCACGCGACAATGTCCTCGGCTCCTCGCTGAGTATGAACGGAATGAGCGGGCAGAATGTAAAGATTCTCATTGACGGAGTGCCGCTTATCGGCAGGCTGAACGGCAACCTCGATCCGGGTCAGATCAACCTCAATGAAATCGAGCGGGTCGAAGTGATAAAAGGCCCCCTCAGCATTGAGTATGGCAGCAATGCCCTGGCCGGCACGATCAACCTCATCACAAAGAAGCCCGGCAGAAAAGCTTCGGCTTTTCTTCATCTCTACGGGGAAGCCGGCTTTCATTACAACTTAGACGGAGGGGGCGGCTTCCGTCTTGGGAAGAGCAATCTGCAGCTCCACAGCGGGCGCAATTTTTTTGCCGGCTGGTCGGCTGATCCGGATTCTCGCAAGAAAACATGGAACCCCAAGGAGCAGTACTTTAGCAGCCTTCAGTGGCAGCGCTCGCTGGCGAATGCAGTGCTTCGCATACGTTCGGCCTATTTCCGGGAGCTCATCCTCGATCGCGGTGCTGCGCTGGCTCCCTATTTCGAAACGGCTTTTGATCATTATTACCGGACGAAAAGATTTGACAACAGCATTCATTACCGGAAAACGGAAAAGGCTTACAGACTGGAAATTCAGGGGGCCTACAATGTGTATTCAAGAATCCGGAACCGCTACTTCAAAGACCTGGTCACCCTGAATGAGACCCTGACCCTTTCGCCCGGGGATCAGGACAGCACCCGCTTTGATCGCTATATGCTGCGGGCAGTTTACCGCCATGTGAAGGAGGAAGAGCCCTGGCAATTCGAACTGGGCACTGATCTCAATCTGGAAACGGGGCGTGGAACCAAGATGGCCGGGGACAGGCAATCCATCGGTGATTATGCGCTATTTGCCAGTGCCCGCTGGTCCCCACGGTCTTTTATTGCCGTCAGGCCCGGCTTGCGCTGGGCTTTCAATACCCGCTATCCCACGCCCTTTCTGCCCGGCATCAGCATGCGCTGGCGCCTTTCCGAAAAACTGATCATTCGCATGGCCTATGCCAGGGGCTTTCGGGCTCCGTCCCTCAAAGAGCTTAACCTGGAGTTTGTGGATGTCAACCACAATATCCGGGGCAACCCGAATCTGCTGGCCGAAGAATCAAACAATTACAATCTGGCTCTGAGCTATAAAAAGGCCTTGGAGCACAGTATAGTCAGCAGTGAATGGTCGGCCTATTTTATTGATTTTTTTAACCGGATTGTGCTCTCTTCCCTGGGAGGCACCGCTTACAGCTACGAGAACAGCGGAGCCATGCGTTTTATGGGAAGCAATGTCTCTCTTTCTTTCCGTTCGCAGTTTCTGAAACTCAAAGCAGGCGGAGGCCTTGAATATCAAATGCCGGCCGGGGCAGGTGATTCTCTGCCGTCTTTCACTCCTTCACCGGAGCTCGTGCTGAACGGGCAGTTTCATGAACGTCATTCGGGGATCGACCTGCAGTTTTATTACAAATACACGGGCAGGCGCCTCTATTTTCTTCGGGACGAAACCCGGGTGCTGAAGAGCGACTATCTGGCGGGGTTTCAAATGGCCGATTTCAGCATGAGCCGCTCTTTTATAAATGAGCGGCTGCAGATTCAGGCGGGAATCAAAAACCTCTTTGACCTGCGCGATGTGGAAGCACGAATATCCACAGCCGTTCATGGGGCTGCGGGCGGGCGCCAGGCGATGGGCTACGGCCGTTCCTTTTTTCTGAACTTAAAAATGAATTGGTGAAAATGTCAATCAAGCGATTACTGCCCGTTTTTCTCCTGCTTTTTGCCGGAGTGCTTGCTTCATGTTTTCAGCGCGAAACACCGTTAACACCGCATGAGGCCGGTCCGGTGCAAAGAGACCGGGTGGACCTGGGCGACAATTATCCCTTTCAGATTTACTACGACCTGAGCGAAGGCGCGGTGAGCGGAAGCAACCATCGGATGGACTGGGATCTGGCCATAGAGCGAAGCGACAGCGGACTGACTGTCTGGCTCAACTCCTCACGCGCCATGATGGCTGCCCGAACAGCCGGGAGCCGCTTCGATACGGCAGCGAATCCCGGGGATTTGAATTTCAGATGGGATCAGCCCTCCGGAGGCCCTTCCGGAGCGGTCATCGGTAATATATTGAAGCAGGGAAAGCTGAGCCGCGAGCTGTTTGTACTCGATATGGGCATCAAGCCCGATGCCTCGGCCCTCGGTTATAAAAAGCTGCAGTTTGAGTCATGGGACGGGGATACGCTCGGTCTCCGTTTTGCCGATCCCGGTTCGCAGGAAGGGTTTCGGCTGCGTATTTCTCTTCGTGATACCAGCCGCTATTTTCAATATATCAGCCTGCTGCAAAAGAAAAAGGCCGAACCCATCTCACCCCCGAAAGAGAACTGGGACCTTCTCTTTACCCGCCACCTGCGCATCTTTTTTGTGGATGGCGACAGCATTCCGTATCTCGTCACTGGTGTGCTGCTCAATCCCCGGAAGACGCTGGCTGCCCGCGACTCGCTTCACACTTTTGAGGAAATTAAGCGGGAGATGATGGGTGAATTTGAATTCACACCCGCCCGCGATGTCATCGGCTATGACTGGAAACGCTATGATTTCAATAGCAATCAATACAGCATTGTCCCGCAGCGAAATTATCTGATCCGGGATGCAGAGGGCTACTATTACAAGCTTCGTTTTACGGGATATTATGATGAAAACGGGCGCAAAGGAGTTCCGCAGTTCGAATTTCAGCAACTCTAGGCACCGGATGGTGGCCGGCCTTCTTTGGCCGGCTGCTGTCCGCTTTGTAAAAATGTTTTCAGATAGGCCGAGAGCTTGTGCTCGCTGCCCTGCTTCTTCCAGATGATATTGGCCGCAATCTCATATTTCAGGGAAGAAACCCCGGGTTTTTTCCCGCTCAGCCGGAATGATTTTCCTCCGGCATGCAGCTCGAGGCGCTCATGCAGCTCGGTACTGATGGCATCGATTTGCTCCAAAGGGAAAATATGAGCAGGTCCCTTTTCGGGGTGCACCTCGATGCGGTCGATGTAGGTATGCACTCCGGCCGGTCCGTATTTCTTTACTTCGTCAGCGGCAAATTCAAAGAAATGCATGGAAGGGTCGACAAAAAGCGGCTCTGCGGACTGGTGGGCCAGAGCGTCTTCAACTTGTTTTTCAAAAGCTATCATTTGCCAGGCAAACCAGTCGCGGGCGTTGTCAAAGCTTCTTTTCGCATCCGGCCCAAAGTCGAAGAATCCGTATTCGTCCACATGAACCCCTGTTCCGCAATGCTTGCACTCCAGGTCGTTTCCGCGGGAATGAAGGCTGCCGGTGTGCTCGCAGTGCGGACAGAGGAAAAGAAAGCTTTCGAGGTATTCGGCCCGGTGCCGGCTTCGGATGCGATTTCGTTCTCTGCTTTGCCACTCCCACTCATCGTGGGCAAGGGCGGCACTCACTTTCTGAAAAATCTCCGTCTCATCCGAGGAGCTTATTTCTTCCTGATTATAGAGCAGATGATACTCGAGCAGTACGGGTGTTTTGCGCAGGCGATTGGCCCAGCGGGGGTTGAACAGCAGCATGCCTTTTGAGCGGGCCGTAATGACCGGCACATTCAATTTTTTGATCAATTTGGCAATGGAAGGCTCATAATAGAGCGTATTGCCGGTCCAGGTGCGGTTGCCCTCGGGGAAAAGCCCGAGCGAATGCCCCGCACGGCTGACCTGCAGCATATCGCGAATAACTTTCGAATCGCGCCTGTTCTTTTTCTTTTGAATGACTCCGAAGCCCTTTAAAAGCCAGCTCATGAACCGATCCTGCATGACCGCATCGGAGGCGACAAAATGAATGGGCTTTTGCAGAAAATAGTAGTAGAGAAAGGGTTCGTAAGTGCCTACGTGATTGGCCAGAAAAAGAAAGGGCCCGTTTATTTTTCGCACTTCTTCAGGAATTTTGGCCCGGATACCGTAGATCTTTCCCATGAGTCCGAAAAGGAGGTCGGCCAGGAGGCGATGGCTCCTTCTGATCCTGAACTCCGGCTCCCTGCTTTTCCCTACGCCCATGGCATAAAAATAAGGACTTGAGTGCTATTTGCCATGAAGTGCTGCCCTGTTTGCTTCCGGGATTCGGAATTATCGGAATTGACGGTTAGCCCGGGGTTTCGCTTTGGATGCTGCCGGGAAAGAGGTAGAATGGTGTCTATTAATTCATGCTCTTGTTCAGAGCTATAAGTGGCGGATCTCAGTGCTGGCCGGTTTTTATCATAGGGATGTTTTGTTACTTTTAAACCTGAGCATTATTCCTGTTTTTTGGATTTATTTTTATGGATCTAAGAAGTTCTTTGGAACAACTCCGGGAAAATTTGAAGTGGAAAGAAATAAGAAATGATCAATACACTCCTCATCTTTTTTATTGGAAATACCATTAACCTTCTGCTGTATATGCGGTATCGCAAGACCAAAGAAAAAAGATATTACTATGCGATAACGATTGTTTTAGTTATCATGGTAATTCTCTTTAATCGTTTCGGAGAGTGATATTCCGGGTACTTTTTTGAAAATCTTTCATAACGGTTTTGCTTTAGCATTTAGCAGCACTCATTTCTCAACTCGCACAGCAACTAAGGGAGGCAAGGTCTTTCTCAAAGGTGATGGCGGCCAGCTTGATGCCCTCGCTCAGGGTGAGGTATGGGAAAAAGGAATCGGCCAATTCCTGCACCGGGATCTGATATTTGATGGCGAGGCTGGCCTGCATGGCCAATTCTCCTCCTTCGGGTGCCACAATGCGTGCCCCGATCAGACGGTCATTTGATTTATCCCGTATCAGTTTAATAAATCCACGGGTATCGCGGGCAGCCAATGCGCGCGGCACTTCCGAGAGGGGCAGCTTCGATACATCGTAGTCAATTCCTGCCTTTTCCGCTTCGTTTTCATCCATTCCGGCTCCGGCCACCTGCGGATCGGTAAAAACCACCCATGGCAGCGCACGGTAGTCGATTTTTTCACCGCTGTGCTCCAGGGCATTGCGGGCGGCTATTTTGCCTTCCCGGGCGGCTGTGTATACAAAGGCCGGAGTGGAGATGCAATCACCGGCAGCATATACAGTATCCACACTTGTGCGCATGCCCCTGTCCACCTCGATGTATCCGCGCTCGTCCAGTTGGATGCCGGTTTCTTCGAGGCCCGGTATGTCCGTATTGGGGGCAAGGCCGGTAGCCACCACAAGTGCTCCTTTTTCCTGCCATTCAAAGGCGGCTCCGCTTGCACGGTCCACCCCTTTCAGCCGAAGCACCCCGTTTTCCCTCCTTATTTCTTCGAGCCGGTGATTTGAAAAAAAGCGGATGCCTTCGCTTTCGAGATGATTTTGAATTTCCGCGCTGATATCCGGTGTCTGACTGCGGAGCGGCCGGTCTGTAAATTCAATGATACGGACCTCCGCTCCAAATCTTCGATAGGCCTGGGCAATTTCGAGGCCGATGTATCCGGCTCCCAATATGGTCAGGCTTTTGGGCATTTCTTCCAATTCAAAGAGACTGCGATTGGTCAGATAGCTGCTTTCCGCCAGTCCTTTGATTGCCGGAATGTAGGTGCGGGAACCGGTGGCAATGAGAATAGCCGATGCACTCCAAACCCGGCCGTTGGCTTCTACACGATGGGCGTCAAGCAGGCGGGCCATTCCCGAGACGATGCTCAGGCCGGGAATGTGTTCTGCCACGGAAATATATTTCTTTTGGCGCAGCGCCTCGACCAGTTCCTTTTTTTGACGGATAATCTCCGAAAAATTAAGCTCCGGAGCAGAGAGCCGGATGCCCGGAAAGGGGGTGTGGCTTGCGTGGTGAACGCTTTCCGCTGCCCGGATGAGGTTTTTCGAAGGGACACATCCTACGTTCACGCAGGTGCCGCCAATCGGGAGCCCCCCATTGATCATAAGCGTTCTTTTACCCAGCTCACCGGCCGTACTTGCAGCCGAAAATCCGGCCGAGCCGCCACCGATAATAATCAGATCAAAATCGTAATTTGATGCGGGCTCCTCTTTTTGGGGGGTGCTTAAATCCTCTATCGATTCCACCCGGTAGTGGCCTGTGGCATCGATTGCACTTTTCAGATCCGCTTCGCTCACTTTGCTGCTGTCAAATGTAACCTCTCCGCCCCCTTCGCGATAGCGAATGGATTTATCGACCACTCCTCCCTGCTTTTCCAATACCTTTTCAATGCTTTTTGCACAGTGGTCACAGGTCATGCCGCTGATGTTCAGTCGTACGCTTTTAATTGTTGTTTTCATTGCTTTTCAAGTTTTTTGCTGGCCACAACCGTGTAGCCCGTTTTTTCTTCCAGGTCTTGCGAGAGTTTGTCAAGATCGGTTTTGGAGGCATCGTATTTGACACGGGCCACCCCCGTTTCATAATCCGATTCCGCTTCGATCACCCCTTCTTCGCTTCGCAAGGCGTGATTGACGCTGTGCTCACAACTGGTGCACGTCATTCCTTCCAGGTCAATTTCGGCATTGATGACGTTGCTTTCGCTGTAGCTGATGTTCCGGTTTCCCGAATCATCGGGATAAAACAGGCCGGAGTAATAAGGGAAAGACAGCATGAGCAGAGCAAAGACGGTCACGATGGCCAGGAATTTCTTGCTTTGCCAAAAGGAAGTTTTACCGTCCTCTTCGCAGTCGCATTCGATTTCTTCTTTGGCAGGCTTTAGTTTTTGATACCATGCAAAGCCCAGCACTCCGATGGTGAGAGCCGCCAGCCAGGGCCTGAAGGGCTCAAGCCAACTAAAGGTGGAGGCCGCCCCGGATATGCCTGCTATCAGAGCCAGGACGGGCGTAATACAACATAGGGAGGCCAGGATGGCGGTTAAAATTCCCGTAAGGAGCATGCCGGTTGATTTCTTTTCACTTTTCATATGCTATTTTTTTGCTTGATTCTATCTGATTAAATACATGATCCAGAAGTTTTTTCTCCTTCCTGCTGAGGGCATAAAAAACAGTTTGACCGATTTTTTTATTCTCTACAAGGCCTCCGTCTTTTAATTTTCGCAAGTGCTGCGAAATGGCAGGGACGGTCATATTGAGAACATCACTCAAATCACAGGGACACATTTCTTCTTCTCTTTTGAGGAGGTACAAAATTTTAAGACGAACGGCATTCCCGGCCAGGTTAAGCGCTGCTGCCACGCTTTCGAGTTCCGCTCCGACTTCCCGGAGTTCTTCCTTGCATTGCCTGATTTGCACTTCATCGGCCAGGAGGCGAATACAACTTATCTTCTTTTTGCTCATAATTTAAGTATTTACTTAAATGCAAAGAAAAGAAAAAAGTTTTAAAATTTAAGCAAATGATTAAATAAAAGAGTGACAGATGTCATCTGTCTTACAATTGAGGCCGGCTTGGAAGGCGATCCTATTCCGGCTGGAATGCTTAATGTGCGGCACACGGGGCCATATTCTTATTCAGAATATCGCTTTTAACAAAATCATTTCGCAAGACGGGCTGCCATTCGAAGGCGGGCAGCTCACGCACTTCGAAGAGTGAATCGGGCCGGCTGCGCAAGAGGAAAAGCGAAAAATCATCTTCCATCTCTTTTAAGGTATCCAATTCGCAGGGGCCGAGTTCCTGTTTTACGGCCCGAGCCCCCATTTCCTCTATTTCTTGCGGTTTCACCCCTTTTTTCAGATTGACAGCCACCGCCTTTCCATTGTCTATTCGCTGAACAATGTACAGGGCACCGGGCAGCTCATTGTCGACATAAAAGGTGTGGAACTGATAGCGGGCACCGGTCAGATAAACGGCCGCATCGGTGAGGCAGGGCGAAGATTTGCTTACAATGCGGGTATTGCTGCGATCAATGGGCCCATCGGGATAGAGCAGCCGGGCCGCCTGCCCGATGGCGAGGAAGCCGACCGCCAGCCCATCACAGAGATGTCCGTGAAATTTTTCCAGGTCGTTCAGGGTGATGAGATGCTCTTTCCGGAGACGCCCTTTGGAAAAATCGGTATCCAATACCTTCAACGGATGTTTTCTGATTAATTCCTGCATTTCCGTAGCGGAACTCGAATCTTTTGTCATAGCCTGGATATTTTGAGTTTGTCCTTCTTTTGCCTTTGGGGCGTTTTGACAAGCCGCCACGGAAAAGAGAAGCATCGTAATAAGGAGGGTTCTCATTCTTCGTTCATTTTATGGATTTCTCCGCTGAGTTCGGCAGCCCGTGCAATGGTGTTGCTGATGGTCCCGAATTTTCGAATGTTTTTATGCCACAGTTCCAGTTGCCGTTCGCTCACATCGCTGTCGATGTACAGTTGATAACGGACCTTTTTCATATACGGGGGATTGTCGTTTCGTTCACCGTAAACTTTTATCCTTGCTTTCCGGTACTCCAGTTTTAAAATTCCGGAATAGCGTTCTACATTTTTGAGGATGCAGGCTGCAACGGCTGTGAGGAGGAGTTCGGCCGGATTGGGCAGGCCCTCCTTTCTGCCGGAAGAGGCATCGAAAGGGATGACCGCGCCATTGGCTTCGGCCCGGGCCCGGCCTCCGGCTTCGCTGCGGGCTTCTATCTGATATTCAAGCATCTTTTTTCATTTATAATTTTAATGACTTTTCTTTCTTGATAATAGATCCAGGAGGCCCTCCAGAGCTTCCACACTGAAATCAGGCGGCATATGCCCCTTGGTGTAGAAATAGTAGCTATCAAAGCCCCACTTCATCATATGTGCCAGGGGGCTGTGGAATGCCAGGTCATGCGATCCGCCAAATAGAACATCCGAATAAATGAGGGTGGCATCGTGACCGCCCATATTCATGATACAGAAGATTTCGGGACGAAAGGGAAGTATTTCGCCCTCGTTCTTTATTGCTTTTAAAATAGCCGATACGGCTACATCGGCCTGATGCACGGCAATGTGTCCCAACTTGGGTTGCGCCAGCGCATTGATATCCCCAATGGCATAGATGTTATCAAAATCCAAATGCTTCATACTTTCATCGGTCGGAATGAATCCCTCTTCATCGCCAAGGCCATTCTTTTTGAATATCGCAGGGGCTTTATAAGGTGGAATAATAATGGTCAGATCAGAAGGCAGGCTGCTGCCATCTGCAAAAAAGACTTCTTCTTCTTTTATTTCCCGTAAGACCTTGTCTAAGTAAAGTTCGATGCCACGTTCTTTCATCACACCCCCTACTTTATTTCGCACCCGGTTGCCCACATCTTCAAAGAAAACAGAGCCCGGAGTGAAAACCCGTACCGGACTTTTGTCGCGGAGTCCCCTTTGGCGAAGTTCGTGTTCTGCCATGAACATGGCCTCACCTATGGGCCCTTCGCAGGGGGCTTTAAGCCGGGGTGCTTTCACACGTGTACCAAAGTGCGACTCTGCTGCGCCAATGAGCACATTTCCTCCTTCGAAAGAGCGAAGCTTTTTCCAAAGGCGAGCCGCCTGATGCTCATCGCAAATCGAATATCCGTAATCCGAAAATCCCCGGATCGCCTGATAATCTTTGACCGCCCCCGTGGCGATCAGAAGATAATCGTAAGAGATTTTCGTGCCATTGTCAAGAAGGACCTTGGATTCACCGGGCAAAATCTCCTCCACGGCATGATTCAGATATTGAATGTTCCGGTGAGCGGCAATTGTTTCAATGTCAATTAATACTTTATCCACTGCTTTCCCGGTGAACGCCACTTCCGGCAAAGAGGGCTTTTCCAAAGAGCTTGGACGCTGATCAATAAGAGTGATCTGCAAATGTTTGCGTTCCTTTTCCAGGCGATAAAGGGCCCTTAGTCCGGCAAATCCCGCCCCAAGAATGACAATTTCTATTTTTTTCATGACAGTTGAATTTTATACACTGACTCCGAAGACTTTTTTTATCAATATGCCGACTCCGAAAGAAAAAGCGGCTACTCCGAGGGAGATAGCCGCCATCTGAAAAAAGCGGCTTTTGAACGAAATGGATTTGGCTACCGAAATGTAATAAGTGTATCCGGCTATTATCAGGACGGTGGTAAGCAGCATGGTTCCGAGAGCGATATACGGATCGCTTTGAAGCAAATACGGACTCACCAGGAATACCACAGTCAGTAAATAAGAGACTCCCGTATATATTGCAGCCGTTACGGGATTGATATCGACATTGTCGGCCTCTTCGCGGGAAGCCAAATAACCCGAAGCTGCCATAGACAGTGAAGCTGCGAATCCCATTACCAGCCCGGTGGCACCAACTATTTTATTATTTCCGAATGCAAAAGTGAGGCCGGCCAGCGTTCCGGTAAATTCCACCAGCGCATCGTTTAATCCCAATACGATGGACCCGGCATAATTGAGACGGGTATCATTGAGAATACCAATGAGTTTTTGTTCATGCGTGGTTTCATCAGCCTGTATCGTCAATGCCTCGGGGTATTTTTTTGATACTTCCGCATAAAACTTTTGGGCCTCTTCTTCTCCTGATTCCATCAATCGGAGGGCAAAAGAAAGGCCGAATATTTTAGCCAGAAAGAGGTACTTTTTGATTTTCCATTTGGATGGCTCCACATCCCGTCCGGTGATTTTTTTCCAGAAATGATAATGTCCCAATTCCT
>WFPF01000114.1 GCA_015487695.1 Chitinophagales bacterium | reverse complement strand
GAATGCACCCCTCGGAGCCTTGAATTTTTCATCGCTGACAAAGACAGACGGGATTCCTTCCTCGTCAATCCGGTAAATAACAGGGGCATAGCTGTCGGTAACATAGATGTTCCCGTTTTGGTCGCTGGTCACACCGTTGAGCAGGTGGGGCCCGTCTGACAAATGGCTGAGATTGACGCTTCTTATTTTTAAACCGGTGGACAGGTCGTAAATAATCACGCTTGCCAGACGGTCGATGTTTTTTCGTTTCGACCGGATGGACAGTCCGTTGTCGGCATTGCAGACTATAAGCCAGTTGTGCTGCTGGTCGATGCTCAGCCCGAGTACCGATACGAGGGAGTCGTCACAAATAAAATCTTCTGTTTCTCCGTTCATCTTCATTCGAATGACTTTCCCCTTGTGATACGAACCTATGTAGATGCAGTCTTCCCGGCTGCTGTAAATAAAGCTCTCGGGATAAAGGCCGCTTTCCCTGAGCTGAAAAAGCCCCGGAAGGGCCTCCCGGACATTTGGAGTCCGGGAGGAAATCATCAGCAGGGCGCTTATGCTGACAATCAATGTGATAATAATTCTCATGGCTTTGGATTAAAAGCTGTATCCGATATGAAGCGTAGCAAAAGGAGTCAGATGAGAGATGGCATATTCTTCGCCTTCAAGTACATTGACCCCATCGATTTTGCCCGAATATCCCAGTCCCATCCAGGGTTTGATATACACATTGCTGGAAGCTATCTGCCAGCTGTAGCCACCATAGATCATGGCTCCTACTGTGGTATAATTTACGCTATTCTCGATTGCTTCTTTACCGATTTCATACTTCTGCATATTGAACTGGCTACCGAAGAAGGCTCCCTGGTGCACACGGTTTAAATGGTATTCGAGAAAAATGCCGTAACCCCGGTTAAGACGAACATCCCATCCTTCCCCTTTGTTCTCCTTGTTTATGTCGACAAGAACAGAGGGTATGTTTATTGCATAGGCGCCCACTCCTATGAGTATGTGCTCGGTATTGGCCGGCTTATACCTGAAATGTGTTCCGTAGCCATTCGAAAGGAAGGCAAACGGGTCGACCTCAATGGAATAAGATGCCGGGCTGCTGACTTCTTCACTTTCCTGGGCCTGCAGGCTTAAAAAGGAGGAGAAGAGCAGCGTGATGGCAATGATGAATTTTGAAATTCTTGAATGTTTCATTTGTAATTGGTTTTTGTTTGTAAAAAATGAATGAAATAATTTTTTTCCCTTCTCAGGTGTATTTAGTTTCTTGACCGGATCAGTCTTACTTTCTCCCAGATATCCGTGCGTAGCCCCCGAAACAGGAGCCAAAAAGCAAAGCCAAGCTCGCCCAGTACGGAGAGACCGAGCGCAATACCGCTTGCCGTTCCGAGAATCGGGTTTTCGCTAAAGGTGAGCTCCAGCAGGCTTTCGAGACAATAGCCGAGGCTGCCGGCCATCATGAGTATCCCGGGCAGGCGGGGGAAATATCCCGAAAGGGAGATCAGATATCCAAGGGCGAGCAAATGGAGACCAAAGAAGAGTCCCCAGAGATAGATCATAAGCTGATGCAGATCGAAAAGGAAAAGAGTTATCTGCCGGACTTGTGGAGCGTCAAAACTATTCAACAGAGCCGGTTCATTGAGGAAAAAAAGCGGCAGGATATAATTGATAAGATTCAATGCCATGATCAGTATCATTGCGAAACGTGCAAATAGCGCGACAGAGGCCATGGTTTTGCTTATCGGCCTGAGGAGGCGGTAGAGCATGACGGAAAGAATCAATTCAAACATGATGAGCGCTGTATCTGCCACTATTCCCAGTTTCATCATGGTCTGATAGGCTGCCACATTCTTCAGGGTGGCGGCAGCATTTCCCGCTACGACTATTAATGATGGTAAATAGACAATGCTGAAGATTCCGAGCGCGGCTATCATCAGATAGAGCAGGCCGGCTATTCGTGCATATGTTTTCGGAGATTGATTGAGTGAAAGAGCGGTGCTTCGGCTGTAGAACTTCATGTTATTTGCTTTTTATTTTAATCAGGCGCAGCAGGGTTTTAAGGGGTTCTCTTGCTGCCTTTATCTAAATTCTGAAGCAAATGTATGGGCGTCTCCGCTGCGAATCGTTCGCATTCACACCCGGTGGTACGGAATTATAAATCGGAACAGGAAAGGGAATGGTGAGGAGCTGTTTTGGGTGCTCCGGACAGGGTCAGGCCTTTGTCTGAAGGTACTGTTTGGGCGTCATTCCGGTTGCTTTCTTGAAGAAAGTATTAAAAACAGTTTTCGAATTGAAGCCACTCTCATAGGCCAGCCCGATCAGCGTGATATGGGATTTCCCGGGGTCGCCTGCGATGCTTTTGAAGGCCTGTACCCGGTAATGGTTTACAAACTCACTAAAACTTTTGCCGATGCTTTCGTTGAGCAGCCACGACAGTTGGTTGGGGTGAACTCCCAGCTGCCGGGCCAGTGAGCGCAAGGAGAGGGCCGTGTCCAGATAAGGTGCTTCTTCCTCCATGTGCCGCAGCAGCTGCAGGGTAAGCTTTTTCGCAGCATCCTTGCCGAGCAGCTCTTTTTTCTTCGCTTTTTCCGTACGCATAACTTCCCGCTCATAAATCGTTTGATGCACTTCGGCAAAGCGGCTGTCCGGGCGCAATGGCTCGAGCAGGGGATCATTGAAGTGAAAAAGAAGGAATGAGAACTTGTTTTCAATGGCGCGCTGTATCCATTCAAAGGCACGGTCGAATTGTCCGGTGATGGCATAGATGAGCAGCAGGTAGGAGTTGGCCCTGAATCCTTCGGGCTTTAAGGCATCACCTTCCAATATTTTCAGATATTCATCCATCTTGCTCTCATCCTGCATATAGGCATAGGCCAACGCAGTGAGACCCGTCACATCGTCTTTTACCATCAGCTCTTTGTTCTCCGATGCAAAATAGTGCAGCACTTCATCGTATCGCCCCAGCTTCAGCAGACAATAGCATTTGATCGTGTGTGCGGGTATGTTTCTCTTGTTGTTCTCAAGGCATTCATCGAGTATTTCCAGCGCTTTCTCAAAGGAATGAATGCAATAATAATAGTAGCCTGTAAAAAAGAGGGTTTCCTGCGAAAGGGGATTGATCTTGCGGGCCAGTTCCAGGTGTTCGCCTGCTTTCTCTTCCTCTTTGCTGATGATGTAGAGGAATGCCATAAACTGCTGGGCTTCGGCATAGTTGGGATTGAGCCTGATGGCTTCTTGCATGAGTGTAAACGAGGCCTTGTAGTCGCTGTTGACAAAGAAAGCGAGATTCGATCGCTGATAGTATGCTTCTGCGTTTTGAGGGTTGAGTTCAAGTGCCTTATCGGTTAGCGTGGCTACTTTTTCCCATGATTCGTCATACGGGAGAAAGCCGGTGGTGGCCAGAAATCCGTAGCAATCGGCCAGCCCTGTATAAGACTGTACGTGTTCGGGGTCCAGTGCCAGGGCCTTTTCGAATAGGAGGATGGCTTCCTGCATGTCTTCCGGGTTCCATTTGTTGTGGAGATATCTGCCTTTCAGATAATAGCTGTAGGCATCGAAATTTTCCGTTTGCTTTTCCACCAGGTGTTCCTGAATGTCAAAGTGCCCGTAATGTTCTCTGAGTTTTTCTGCGATGAGCAGGCTGATCTCATCCTGGATCTCGAAGATATTGTCGGCTCTTCGGTCCCATGTCTCCGACCAGAAGTGAAAGTCTTCCACGGCATGAATGAGCTGGGCGGTAATGCGAACCATGTCACCGGCCAGGCGAATGCTGCCTTCCAAAATAGCCGAGACATTCAGCTTTTCGCCTATCTCGACAATAGACGCATTCTGGTTTTTAAACTGAAAGGAGGAAGTTCGTGAGGTGACTTTCAACCCGGGAATACGAGCCAGGGCATTGATGATCTCCTCTGTTATTCCATCGCTGAAATAATCGCTGTCCGGATTCTTGCTGAAGTTGACAAAGGGCAAAACGGCAATGCTTTTCTGGCCCGAAGTGCCGGCCTTATGCAGGTGCTGGCTCTCGGGAAGAAGAAGGTAATCTCCGGAGAGTGCAAAAACTTCAACGGGCCGGGCGACTTTATTGAGCAGGAAATATCCCAGTGTGTGGGCCTCGTAGCCCTCCGTTTTCTGCGCTTTAAATTGCTCAGATATTTTTCTTGAAAGCAATAGCCCCCCTTTGGCTTTCAATTTGTGCATACCGTTGGCTATCTGTACTCCCTCACCAAGCACGTCCTCTTTGCTGATCTCCAGGTCGCCAAGGTGCAGGGCAATGCAGTAGGCAGATGAAGATTCTTTCTGCAGGGCAATGCCGCAGCGTATGGCATCCTGTGCCCGGGCAAAAAGGCTGAGGCTGCCTTCGCTGCCATAGCGGATCAGTTCTCCCTGATGCTGCCGGTGTATGTCATGAAATGATTTGAGCTCCAGCTTACGTTCTTCCATGTCCGCTGAACTTCGACCCGGATTCATGCCCGTGAAATTGGTATACATCACGGTATACAAAGGGGATGCTTGGGATGGATTCATATTATTAATGAGTGCTGCCGGTTGCGGGGGAGCCGAATTTAGTTAAAAAGCAGGACTCCGGCTTATTATGATGCTTTCCCCATGTTTTATTACGTAACCAGATAGATAGCCTCAACTGCAGCTCATCACCTTATTTTAAGCGCTTTTTGACGCCATACCCGGCCATCGTCCGACAGGACGGATATCAAATAGAGGCCATCCGGCCAGGAGTTGCCATCAATGCGCAGTATTCCGCTTTCTTTCTTTTCGTG
>WFPF01000113.1 GCA_015487695.1 Chitinophagales bacterium | reverse complement strand
GGTCAAAGAAGGCGACTTCTCCATGGTCATGGGTTTTCCGGGACGTACACAGCGCTATCTGAGTTCCTTCGGAATTGAACTGGCTCAGAAGGTGTCCAACCCGGCCCGCATCAAAGCCCGCACACGCATACTGGACATTATCAAGGAAAGCATGAACAGCAGCGATGAACTGCGCATCAAATATGCAGCCCGGTATTCGCAGATTTCCAATTACTGGAAATACTTCATCGGCCAGAATGAAGGGCTTGAGCGCCTTCGGGTGATTGACGGGAAGAAAGCCGATGAAAAAGCATTTCAGGCGTGGGCCGATGCCAACCCGGAAAGGAAAGCACGTTATGGCCATATACTGGCCGATGAGGAGGAAGTGTATAAAACCCTGGCCCAATACGATCTCTATGTGCAGTATCTGAACGAAGCCATCTTCGCTCCGAAACCCATGATTCTTGCCTACCGGGCAAAACGCCTGAACAATTTGCTGAAAGATGAAGATTATTCCGAGGACATGATGCAGCAGGCGATCGAAAAAATGCGCGGGCAGGCCGAATCGGTATATGAAGATTATGACCGGGAAACCGAGCGCAGGCTATTGGCAGCCGGCATGGAGCTTTTTTATGAAGGCGTGCCCCATGATCAGATTGCTCCCGAAATACATGCCCTCTACAAAAAATTCAAAGGCGACTGGGATAAATATGCGAGCTATGTATTCAAGAAATCCTTTTTCGATTCAAAGGATGAGTTCATGGAATTTCTGGACAATCCGAGTTCCAAAAAACTGGAAAAAGATCCGTTCTTCCGCATCGTTAATTACACCCTCGATACCTACTTCGAGCAGATCATGCCGAAGCGCAGAGCCGCACAGGGAGCGCTGGGAGAGTTGCAACGCCTGTATATCGAAGGTCTCATGAAAATGTATCCAAATAAAAATTTCTATCCCGATGCCAACTCGACTCCGCGCCTGACCTATGGCAATGTGAAAGGCTATCGCCCGCGCGATGCGGTGGATTACGATTACTTTACCACGATGAAGGGCATTATGGAGAAGGAAGATCCTTCCGACCCGGAATTTGTGGTCTCACCGCTTCTGAAAAAACTTTACAATGAGAAGAATTTCGGGCCGTATGCCGACAAGGGAGTAATGCATGTGGGCTTTATCAGCAACAATGACATTACCGGAGGCAACTCGGGCAGCCCGGTGATCAATGGCAATGGCGAACTGATCGGTATTGCCTTTGACGGCAACTGGGAAGCCATGACCGGTGACCTGGTATTTGACGAAGAGTATAAAAGATGTATCAATGTGGACATCCGCTACGTACTTTTCGTGATCGATAAATTTGCGGGTGCCAATCACATCATTGATGAGCTGAGCCTGGTGAACTGAGTGCAGCGGGCCGAAGAAAGAGCAAAGCCTCCGGGGATTATGATCCGGAGGCTTTTTTTATTTGCTGCCGTTGCAGGCACATGCGGATATCCTGGGGCCCGTAGGCGACCAGTCTTCCATTGTGAAAAAGAGCCGGAAGGAGAATTCCGTAGCTGCTGTCAATAGGCGGTTGATTCTCTGCAATGTCAAGTACCGTGCAGTTTCCGTCAAATTCTCTGACGTATTCCAGCGCTTCCCGGCAGGCACTGCAGTCTTTCTGAATGTAAAGTGTGTAATTCATTCGAGTTTGTCTATGTCTCTGATTAATATTTTTTTGCGTCTCAGATAGATGAGATCTTTTTCGCGCAGATCATTCAAAATAGTAGTGACGGTCTGCCGCGAGGTGGCCGTCAGGTTGGCAATGTCCTGATGTGTCAGGTTGTGGTCGACCAGTATTTCGAAGCCCACTTTGCGCCCGTGGGTTTCGGCCATCTCTTTTATCAGGTCGATCACACGGGTACGGGCGTCTTTGAAGATGACATCCTTCAGTCTTCTTTCCATGCGTTTCAGCCGCAAGCCGATCAGTTTGGTTACCCGCAGGCCCAGTGAACTGTTTCGTTCCATGAGTTTTTCCATTTCGGTGAATGGAAGGGCACAAATGAGCGAGTCATCAAGGGCCTGTGCAAAGTCCGTTCGTTCGCCTTCTCCGGTCAGCGAAAGTTCACCGAAGATTTCTCCTTTTCCGAGTATTGCCTTGATGATTTGCCTCCCCTCCGGAGAATAACTTCCGATCTTAATGCGTCCCTTTTTGAGAAAATAGACGGCAGATGAAGGCTCATGCGGAAAATAGATGTACTTGCCGCGTTCTACATTGCGCATGGTCGTGTTTTTTTCAACATACTCCATGTCCTGTTTGTCGAGACCTTTGAGCAGGTTGAAATTTTCGAGATACCAAAGTTTAGATTCCTCAGCCATAGTACTATAGTTTTACCGGCAAGTTAGCGCTTTCCGTTCATCCTTTGCTAGTAGCTTTTTTCGATTTGCGGTAAATCTAAAGCCTTGCTCTTTTGGCAATTGTCAGTGCATTTACAATTGATGCGGCTTTCTTTTGCTTTTTATCGTGAAGCCGACACTTTTGTGTGAAATTTGCGGTTTGGCAGGGAACAGGATCTCCGGGGCAGCGGCTTCTGCCATTTTGTCCTGCATAGGCCGCATGGCAGAGTGTTTGATTGCCCTTATTTTGACTTAAAAAAATATAAGGAGCTATGAAAGCAAAAGAGGCCAAAAAAACATCCGCAGCAGAAGAAGCGGAAGCATTAAACAAGAAAGAAATGGGAAAAAAGAAAAATAAAAAAGAGGAAGCCGGCAGCGTGGAAGAATTGCAGGAAAAAATTGAAGAACTGGAAAGCGAAATCAGGGAATTGCGTGACAAAAATGTACGGCTCTATGCAGAGTTTGATAACTTTCGCAAGCGCACCATCCGCGAACGCCAGGAACTGATCGAGTCTGCAGGCAAGGAAGTGATCCAGGCCCTGCTGCCGGTGCTGGACGACATCAAGCATGCCGAGGAGCAGATTGAGCAGGCGCGCGATGTGGAAGCCGTAAAAGAAGGGTATAACCTGATTATAAAAAAACTGATCGACACGCTCGAGCGCAAAGGATTGAAAGAAATGAAGACAGTGGGGGAAGAATTTAATCCTGACCTGCATGAGGCCATTGCCGAATTGCCGGCACCAGCCGAAGAGCACAAAGGCAAGATCATAGATGAAGTGAACAAAGGCTATTATCTCAAGGACAAATTGCTGCGACACGCGAAAGTCGTAGTAGGCAAGTAAAAGGGAGCAACAGAAGATGGCAAAGAGAGATTATTACGAGGTATTGGGCGTATCGCGAACAGCTACCGAAATTGAGATTAAGAAGGCCTATCGCAAGATCGCTTTGAAATATCATCCGGATCGCAATCCCGACAACAAAGAGGCGGAAGAAAAATTCAAAGAAGCGGCAGAAGCCTATGCCGTGCTCAGCGACAGCGAGAAACGGAGAAGGTACGACCAGTTTGGCCATGCCGGCACGCGCGGTGCGGGAGGTTTTAGCGGTCAGGGAATGAACATGGAAGACATTTTCTCCAATTTTGGTGATGTCTTCAGCGAATTCGGCTTCGAAAGTTTCTTCGGGGGAGGCCGTGGCCCGGGGCGCAGCCGCAGCCGGGGCGGGCAGCGTGGCAGCAACCTTCGCATCAAAGTGAAGCTGGATCTGGAAGAAATGGCCCATGGCACCCGCAAGACCGTCAAAGTCAAAAAGCAAATTCAATGTGATCATTGCGAAGGAAGCGGAGCCAAAGACCGGGGGGCCTTTTCGAGCTGCTCTACCTGTGGCGGCCGGGGTGTGGTAACCCGCATTACCAACACCATCCTCGGGCAGATGCAGACTTCGCAAACCTGCCCCAGTTGCCATGGCGAGGGCACAATCATCTCCGAGAAATGCAGCAAATGCGAGGGCGAAGGCCGGGTATTCGGTGAAGAGACCATCAGCATTGAGATACCGGCCGGAGTGACCGATGGCATTCAACTCTCGATGAGCGGGAAAGGCAATGCCGGTGTACGGGGCGGTGCGGCAGGTGACCTGCTGATTACGATCGAAGAAAAACCCCACCCCCATCTCGTCAGGGAAGGAAACAACGTGATCTATGAATTGCATCTCAATTTTGCCGATGCAGCCCTGGGTACGGAACTGGAAGTGCCTACCATCTCAGGAAAAGCCAAAATCAAGGTGCCGGCAGGCACCCAGGGAGGCAAGATCTTCCGGCTCAAGGGCAAAGGCCTGCCCAGCCTCAATGGCTATGGCAGGGGCGATGAACTGATTCATGTGAATATCTGGACTCCGAAAAATCTGAGTCCCGAGGAGAAAAAAATTATTGAACGCTTTAAGGAATCGCCCAATTTTAAACCCAATCCGGGCAAATCCGAAAAAAGCTTCTTTGAGAAAATAAAAGATTATTTCTCCTGAGCTCAGGAGTAGAAGCTTCCTTCCTTAATCACCCGCCTGATACCCTCTTCCAGCGACAGGAGCGGACGCTTGAGTAGCTTTTGCATTTTGGTTATGTCCGGTTTTCTCCGGTTCATGTCTCCTTCCTTGAGGGGCTGTGTGTAGCGAAGTCTCGACCTGGAGTTGGTGATTTCTATGATCTTTATTGCCAGGTCTTTTATCCGGGTTTCGTCATCGTTTCCGATGTTGACTACGTCATTGATATATTTTTCATTATAAAAAGAGGCCAGCACGGCATCGATGTTGTCTTCGATGTAGCAGAATGTGCGCGACTGTGTACCGTCACCGTAGATCATGATGTCTTCGTTTCGCAGCGCTGCCCGGATAAAGCGTGACATCACAAAATCCGTGCTTTGCCGGGGTCCGTAGGTGTTGAAAAAGCGAAAGATGGTAAAAGGGAGCCCGAATTCATTTTGATAAGAGCGGCAAAAGGACTCGCCCACATTTTTTACCACCGCATAGGGGAGCCGCGAGTTGAGCGGAGTGGTAAATTCATTCTGAGGAAACTCTACCGGTTCGCCATATACCTCCGAGGAAGAAGAGAAAAAGACCCTGCGAACGCCTGTGTTTTTCGAGAGGTCCAGAATGTTTTTTATTCCATCAATGTCATTCAATACCATGATCGGGTTTTCCAGGGTGCGCATCACGCCTACCACGGCCGCATAATGAAAAACATAGTCGAAGGAATAGGATACCATGACCTGCGAGATGTCATGTAGGTTGTTCACATCGCATTTGATGATCCTGGCATTCACTTTGTCAAGAAGGCTTTTTACATTTTCCTCCTTGCCCGTCAGAAAATTGTCGACCACGACCACAAAATTATCGGGGTCCTGGGCCAGCTTTTCTGCCAGATTGCTTCCGATAAAACCTGCGCCCCCTGTTACCAAAATTTTTCGCATGCTATCTCTCTTTGATCAGGTTTAATAAGTATTGTCCGTATCCGCTTTTGAGCAATGGCTGGGCCAGTTTCTCGACATCGGCTTCCGTGATAAAGCCACTCACATAGGCTTCTTCCTCGATGCAACCGATTTTCAGTCCCTGGCGTTCTTCGATGACCTGCACAAACTGCGAGGCCTGCATCAGCGACTGAAAGGTGCCGGTATCAAGCCAGGCGGTTCCGCGGTCCATACGGGCTACAATCAGTTTTTTCCTTTCGAGATAGATCTTGTTGATGTCGGTAATTTCATATTCCCCCCTTGGGCCGGGTTCCAGATTGCGGGCAATATCAATCACCTCATTGTCATAGAAATACAGACCCGGCACGGCATAGTTGGAGCGTGGCTTCTCGGGTTTCTCTTCTATGGAAATGGCTACGTTGTTTTCATCAAACTCGACCACCCCGTAGCGTTCGGGGTCCGAAACATGATAGGCAAAAATGACCCCGCCTTCCGGATCATTGTGTTTTTGCAGGAGATCTCTCAGCCTGCTTCCGAAGAAAATGTTGTCTCCCAGAATAAGCGCGACCTTGTCATTTCCTATGAATTCTTCGCCAATGGTGAAAGCCTGTGCCAGGCCTTTCGGCTCGGGCTGCTCGGCATAGTGAAAACTGCAGCCGAAGCGGCTTCCGTCACCGAGGAGGCGCTGAAACATGGGCAGGTCTTGCGGGGTGGAGATGATCAGAATATCCCTTATACCGGTCATAAAAAGGGTCGAAAGAGAATAGTAGATCATCGGTTTGTCGTAGATCGGCATGATTTGCTTGCTGATCGCGTATGTTATGGGATAGAGACGGGTTCCGGAACCCCCGGCCAATATAATGCCCTTCATTTGCTTGATTGTTTGAGGAGTACAAATCTAAAGAGAATGAAAATCTAAATGATAGGTCAATGCGAATTTCCTGTCAAGGCCTGGTTGATATTAACAATATGATCCCCGACCTTCTCGGCTGCATTGACAAAATCAAGGAATATAACACCATCTTCGACCGGATATTGCCCCTTTTCTATCCGATCATAGATCAGCCTTTGCAAATTGTCGCGCATCTGGTTGATTTCGCGTTCGCTTTCGTAGACGGCTTCCATGTCTATTTCTTCGGGGTCGCGGGCGATGTTGAGGTTGGTGTTCTTCAGGCCCCGGTAAATGTGATCATAGAGTTTTTCCAGATTGATTTTCAGACTTTCAGGAAGGGAGGCCCGTTCATTTTCCAGACGTTTGTAGTTCATCGACAGGGTATAGAAAATATCGGCCATTCTTTCCAGCTCCGAAGCAATGCGTATCATTCCCTTGACCTGGACGGCACTCTTTTCGCTCAGTCCGAACTTGCTGATGCGCGCGAGGTAGTTGGTTATTTCTGCCTGCAGGCGGTCGGTGATCTCTTCGCGGGTAGCAATCTTTTTGTAGAGCTTTTCTTTGTTCTTGGGTCGCTTGAAGAAGAGTACCAGAATGTTGGCATTCATTTTTTCTACCAGCTTGCCGAAAACCTGCAGCTCTTTGCGGGCTTCCTCAATAGAAAGCTCAGGGGTGCTCATAATGCCCGTGGATATGTACTGCAGGCGGAAGCCTTCCTCTTCGCGCGATCGCGACTTGGTAAGTTTGGTCACCACCCTGGCCATGGCCGGGGCAAAGCCGATAAGCAGAATGGTGTTGAGGATGTTGAATGTGGTATGAAACAGCGCCAGACCATCGGTGAGGGTCGATTCGATAATCTTCTGATCGCGGGCATTGTCGGCAATTTCAAAGACCGAGTGCTGATGGAAGAGAAAGCGGTTGATCTGATCTATCCATTCCAGGAAATAGGGAAAGATGAACAGCATCCACGCCACGCCTATTAAGTTGAAAAGAGTATGGAAGCGGGCGGCCCGTTTTGCATGCACATTGCCTACCATGGCCGCCAGATTGGCCGTGATGGTCGTGCCGATATTTTCGCCCAGCACCATGGCGGCTCCCAGGTCGAAGGGCAGCCATCCCTGTGCAATGGCAACCATCGTAATGGTCATCGTGGCACTCGAAGATTGTACGATAATGGTAATGAAAGTACCTACGAGCACAAAGAGGAGGACGGAGAAATAGCCGTACTCGGTATAAGGTTGTAAAAAGTGCAGAATTTCGGGATTTGCCCGTATGTCGGGCACCGATTCCTTGAGAAACTGCAGCCCCTGAAAAAGGATGCCAAAGCCGAAAACAAATTCCGCCAGATTGCGCAAATTGTCGCGTTTGGCAAAGAGAAAGGGGAAGAAGATGCCGGCCAGAATCAGTGAAAAAAGTGAGACCTGAAATTTGAAGCCGAAGAAAGAAACAATCCAGGCGGTGACGGTGGTACCGATATTGGCTCCCATAATGACGCCCGTTGCTTCGAGCAGGGTGAGCAGCCCGGCATTCACAAAACTTACCACCATTACCGTGGTCGCACTCGAAGACTGTACAACACTGGTGGTGAGGAATCCTGTGAGCACACCGTAAAAACGGTTTTTGGTCATGCTCGACAGAAGAGCTCGAAGCTTTTGTCCGGCTACGCGCTGAATGGCGTCACTCATCAGCTTCATTCCGAATATGAAGAAGCCCAGCGAGCCTAAAACAACCAGCAAATCAAGAAACCAATGCATGGACAATTGCTATTCCGATGTTAAAAGTGCTCAAAATTAAGCGCTGTCGAGCTTCAAATATAGGCTTCAAGGTTAAGACAATCTTAAGATTTTTCTTTTTTGAGTTTTCGATCCGTTTTTTAGTTCTCCCGGAGATAAAAAAAGATGGATGACTCTTATATTTTAGCCGGCAAGTTTACTTGAAATTTAAATGAATCAAATGAAAACCTGGATTTATATTTTCCTATTATTCAGCCTTCGCCCGCTCTTTGCACAGGAGCCGGATGCACCCAAACTGATTGTGGGCATTGTGGTAGATCAGATGCGGGACGAATATCTGCAACGTTTCCGCGATAAGTTTGTCGAAGATGGTTTCAGGCGCCTCATGGATGAGGGCTTCCGTTTCAAAGAGATGCATTTCAACTATGTGCCCACTTACACAGGCCCCGGCCATGCCAGCATTTATACCGGAACCACGCCTGCCGTACATGGCATTGTTGGTAATCACTGGGTGCAGGCAGCCGACCGGAAGGTCATTTATTGTGTGGATGATGAGCAGGTGAAAACACTGGGTGTAGCCGGGAAATCCGGCAAAAAATCACCCGGACAATTGCTTTCCACCACCCTCTCCGACCAACTGAAACTGGCCGGCCAATTTAAACCCCGCGTGCTGAGTGTCTCACTCAAAGACCGGGCTGCTATCCTGCCGGGTGGTTTTTTTGCCGATTGGGCTTTTTGGCTCGACAAGCAAAGCGGAAAGATGATCAGCAGCAGCTTTTATGGCCATTCACTGCCCGCCTGGGTCGATGATTTCAATCGGCAGGGTCGGGCACGGCAATGGCTTGCACATCCCTGGGAAACACTTCTGCCACTGAAGTCATATGCCGAGAGTTATGCCGATGACAATCCCTACGAACAGCTGTTCCCGGGCGAAGAGCATCCGGTCTTTCCGCATGATCTGCCCGCCATACGTCAGAAAATGGGGCTGGAGCTGCTTTATCACACGCCCTTTGGCAACGATTTTCTGGCCGAATTTGCAAAGGCGGCCATTGAAGGCGAAGACCTTGGCAATCATCCGGGGACGAGCGACATGCTGATGATCAGCTTTTCATCGACCGATGTGGTGGGGCATCGCTATGGCCCGCAGTCGGTGGAAGTGGAAGATACCTACCTGCGGCTGGACCGCACGCTGAGCGCCCTTTTTCGCTACCTTGACGAGAAAATAGGCAAAGGCCGCTACCTGCTTTTCCTGACTTCCGATCACGGGGTGGCCGAAGTGCCGGCCTTTATCAAAGACAAAAAGGGAGCTGCCGGTTATTTCAACAGCGACAGCCTTTTTCAGGGGCTGAAAGCCCGGCTCTTTGAGCTTTTTCATGATTCCCTTGCCATCGCTGCCTACAATCACCAGATCTATTTCAATCCGGAAAAGATGCCTCCCATGTACGAGGCAAAAAAAGCCATCTACGAAGCCGTGAAGGATTATTATCTGCAACAGGAAGGCGTGGCCCGGGTGTATACGGAATATGATATGGCTGCCTGCGGCAGCGGAGATGCCTATTGCGATGAACTCAGCAGGGGGTTCCTTCCGGCCCGCAGTGGCGAGGTGCTTATCCTGCTGAAGCCCGGATGGCTGAGCCATGAAATGCGGGGCAGCAGCCACGGGAGTCCGTACAATTACGACACGCATGTACCTTTTCTCCTCTACGGCTGGCATATTCCGAAAGGAGCGAATTCGGAACGGGTATTTATCAATGATGTGGCGCCTACGATCTGTGAGCTCCTGGGCATTGACCTGCCCAGCGGGAACACGGGCAAGGGGCTGACAAATAAATTTTAACGGAATACGGGAAAGACAGGTACTTAGCCCCCAAATTCATTTTGAACAAAAGCACGGGCCCAGTTCTTAATCTCATTTCGTACCCTTCGAAATTCACGGAGTATATCGGTGTCGCTGCCGCTGGCCGCAGCCGGGTCGTTAAATGAACGGTGTATTCTCTTGGCCCTGCCCGGAAAGTAGGGGCAATTTTCGCGGGCTTTGTCACAGACCGTAATGATGTAGTCGAAAGTTTGACCGATAAATCGGTCTGCCGCTTTGCTTTCCTTCTTGCTGATATCCAGCCCGTCTTCGGCCATGACTTTGATGGCATACGGATTTATTCCGTGCGCTTCCGTACCGGCTGAATACGCCTCAAGTAATCCCTTGCCAAATTCCTGCAGGTAGGCTTCGGCCATCTGGCTTCGGCAGCTGTTGCCGGTACATAAAACCAATATGCGTTTAAGCCCGTTTTTCTGATCCATCAATCATTTTTTATCTTTTTATAAATCTTTTTTCTCAGCCAAAGCGAGACATTTACAAGAATGATAAGTGCCGGGACTTCAACCAGCGGACCTACCACCCCCGCGAAAGCTTCACCCGAATTCAGGCCGAATATGGCAATCGCTACGGCAATGGCCAGTTCAAAGTTATTGCCCGCTGCGGTGAACGAAATACTCGCCACCTCGGGGTAGGATGCCCGCACCAGCCTGCCCAGCAAAAAAGAAATGCCAAACATGATGAAAAAATATATGATCAACGGGAGGGCAATGTGCAAAACATCAAAGGGCAGGCGAACGATATATTCACCCTTGAGGCTAAACATCAGGACAATGGTTGCCAAAAGAGCAATGAGCGTAATGGGAGAAATAAAAGGGATGAATTTTTTTTCATACCATTCTTCCCCTTTTTGCTTAGTAAGCACTATCCGGCTCAATATACCGGCCATAAAAGGAATACCTAGGTATATGAATACACTTTCTGCGATGGCTGATATACCAATCTGTCCAATGCTGCCAGCCGTTGCTTCGCTCAGTGTTGTACCTGTCAGAGGCAGCAGATATACTATAAAAAACCAGGCATAGAAACTGTAAAAAAAGACTTGAAAAATTGAATTGAGCGCTACAAGACCTGCGGCATACTCGTTGCTGCCTTCAGCCAGATCGTTCCAAACAATGACCATGGCAATGCAACGTGCAAGGCCTATTAATATCAAACCCACCATATAATGAGGGTAATCGGCTAAAAAGTAGAGCGCCAGAAAAAACATGAGAAACGGGCCGATAATCCAATTGAGCAAAAGAGAAAGACTGAGCACGCGAACGTTTCTGAAAACTTTCGGAAGGGCCCGGAATTTTACTTTCGCCAGCGGGGGATACATCATCAGGATCAGGCCAATGGCAATGGGCACGTTGGTGGTTCCGCTCGACATCGATTCTATCCGGGCCGATACCCCCGGCATAAAGTATCCGATGGCAATACCCATCGTCATGGCAAGAAAAATCCAAAGTGTCAGATAACGATCCAGGGTGCGCAGTTTTTTAGGGCGCATAGTCTTGTAATTTATTTATCGCAATATTGCGATAAAGATAAATCGCAATCACCTTATTTGGAAATAAAATGCTTACTGTGCCTTTTTCTTTTTTAATTCATTCTTAAGCTGGGCTTTCCGAATATAAACCGAGCGAAAGGCATAGACGATCAGAAGAATCATGGCCAGAAAGAGAAGTGCAATGCCCGAAACAACCAAAGGCATAGTGAATCTTCCAAGCTCGAAGCGTTCCCGGTATGCCCCTGCTATTCCCGATAAAGTGATTAAGGCAATGCTCAGATACAAGAGGATGAGTGCCTTGTTGATAAGCCCCAGCTGGGCAATGCGGGCAGCGCTTACTTTTTCATGGCCGCCCCGTTCAATCAAATCACTGATATCACGGGTCAGCGATACCGAAATGGTAACTGTTGAAAGGACCAGCAGGGCAATACCCGGCAACAAGGTGATGGGTAGCAACCAATTATTCTCCATGATTAAATCTGTTTTTAATGCTCACAATGTCCGCAATCCGCCAAATATTTTTTGTCATCCAACTGCTTTTCAACCTGAAAAGTAGCATGATCTATATGGAACTTCTCCCGGAGTTTATCGCGGAGGGCAAACAAAAAAGAATCTTCGGCACCTTCCGGCATTACCAGGTGGGCAGTGATGGCATTTTGTGTCGTGCTCATGGCCCAGATATGCAGGTCGTGTACGTTTTCGACCCCCGGCTGCGCTTCGAGGAAAGCACGCACCTCATTGAGGTCAATATTGCGTGGAACGGCATCGAGGGCCAGATTGACCGACTCGGTAAAGAGCCGCCATGTGCTCCAGACGATTACTCCGATAATAAGGAAGGTGATTAAGGGGTCTATGATGTAGTATCCCGTTGTTGCAATGGCCAGGCCGGAAATGACGACCCCGAGCGATACGGCCGCATCGGCCGCCATATGAAGAAAGGCCCCCCGGATGTTCAGGTCTTCTTTTTGTCCCCGCAGAAAGAGCAGTGCCGTAGCCGTGTTGATGATCACCCCGATGCCTGCCACGATCATCACGGTTTCGCCTGCTACGGGATCCGGATTGAGCAATTTGAAGAAAGCTTCGCGCCCAATTAAAATGACCGCGGCAAAGAGCAGCAATGCGTTGAGCAGGGAAGCCAGGATGGTGCCTCGCCTGTAGCCGTAGGTATATTTCTGCCGGGCCTGCTTTCCGGCCAGCCAGGCAGCGGTCCAGGCGAAAATGAGGCTGAGGACGTCACTGGCATTGTGCCCCGCATCGGCAAGAAGAGCCGAAGAATCGGCAAGCAAGCCGTAGACGGCTTCGACCCCTACAAAGATGACATTGAGCACAATGCCGATAGCAAAAGCCCGGTGGTGGCGGCCTTGTCCGCCTGCCGGTATGGAATGGTCATGGGCCATATTCAGCGTTTTTCTTCTTCTTTTTCCGTGAATGAAATGAGCCTCTTTTCTGTGATCAGGTGATTCAGGCGCACATCCGAACGGTCATGGGGCAATTGCGGCCCGATCTGAACTTCAAATGCCAGACCCACACTTCTTTTGACCTGCCGCGTGCCGAGAAAACGATCATAAAAACCGCCTCCGTAACCCAGGCGGTAGCCCTGCAGGTCGAATGCCAGTCCGGGGGCCAGCAGCAGGTCAACGGCTCCTTCGTAAGGAGGCAGTTCAGGGGCGGGCTCCCGGATACCCATGGAATTTAT
>WFPF01000112.1 GCA_015487695.1 Chitinophagales bacterium | reverse complement strand
GAGCGATTCAGGGTTTGGGAAGATTTTGTCAAATCTCACAGATAAAATGCAATGCAGGACGCGCTGATCAAGGGAATATTGCTGGGACTGACTCTTGCTGCTTTGATTGGCCCGGTGTTCTTCGCACTGATCCAAACGAGCATACATCGCGGCTTCAAAGCCGGTTTCTTTCTCGCCATAGGTATTTCCCTTTCCGATTCACTCTATATCTTCCTGACCAATTTTTTCCTCTCTTACGTACAAAGCATTCATAATCTCAAAGATATCCTGGGCATTTTCGGTGGATTTGTGCTCATCATTGTAGGAGTGATGACCATGCTCAAAAGCCCTAAGCCGCCCCGCGATCTGGATACGGAAATCGAAAGCAGCAAACTTAAATCCCTGGCGTTGATAGGCCGGGGCTTTTTGCTCAACTTTGCCCATCCGGGAGTGCTCATCTTCTGGCTCGGAATCATTACGCTCATCAACAGCAACTGGCAATATGACAGCAGCGCCAAAGTCACCCTTTATCTGACTACGGTCATTACGGTTTTTTCGACCGACCTCCTTAAAGCTTTTCTGGCCGGAAAGATCAGTCACCTCCTTACGCCCCGCTTTCTGCTCTGGATGAACCGGGTGATGGGGGCCATTCTTATCATCTTTGGTCTGCAGCTTTTTCTACGTACTCTCTTCTTTTGACCAGGGCCCGAAAAGCCATTCCGTCTCCCCATGCCTGAAAGCCTCCCGCCCTCCATCCGGAAGCTGCAAAACCAAGCGCCCCTGATCGTCAATATCGATGGGTGCAGCCGTGAAGTACACATTCTTCCGAAGATCTCTGAACACCCGGTAGACACCCCATGAATAAAGCTGCTTCACATAGCTGCTACGAATATCCTCTGCTCTTTTCTCCGAAAGCTTTCGCAACACCGATTCATACAGACGGGCAGCCCATGTGGCTGCATCCCCTTCTTCCAGCCCCATCGTATGCAGGCTGCAGGCCCCGGGCAGAAAAGAAGGGAAATGGCGTGTGCCGACATTTAGGCCCACACCCATTACCAGAAATTCCGGTTGATTTCCTTTCGTAGAGGACTCAATGAGAATACCTGCCAGTTTGCGATCCTGAAACATGATATCGTTGGGCCATTTGATTTTCAAGGGTGCCACGACTGACAGGGCTTCGTGCACGGCCACAGCGAGGCCCATATTGAGCAAGACCGGATCACTGAAAGGGCCGGGAAATTTTGTGAGTAAAATACTGAACGCCAGGTTGCGTCCCTCTTCTTCGTACCAGGTCTTGCCCCGTTGTCCGCGGCCGGCTTCCTGCAAGTCTGTATACACGGCATCGACATGGGTCAAACGACCCGAGCGATAGCCTTCTTTAATCAGAAGATTGGTGGATTGGCATTTGCCGGCATATTTCAGGAACTTTCGGACCGTGCTACTGTTATTCATGCTGACTTAAAGTATTTGTAATTTTGCACTCAATTTAATTCCAATAAAAATATCCGAGTTATCGAAAAGAGCCTGAAAAGAAAAAGCAAATCTAAAAAGCAAAGCCCGGAGGCGGCCCGATTGCGCGACCTGATTGTTGAGGGCATGCAAGAAAAGAAAGCAGAAGCCGTTGTATCCATTGACCTGAGCGAAGTTGAAGAAGCCGTTTGCGATCACTTTGTGATCTGCCATGCGGCCACCGGCACCCAGGTGAAAGCCATTGCGGAGAGCGTGATGAAAGTTGTAAAGGAAAAAAGCGGAGAATTTCCCTGGCAAAAGGAAGGCTTTCAAAATCTGGAGTGGGTCTTAATCGACTATGCTGATGTGGTGGTACATATTTTCATAAAAGAAATGCGCATGCACTATCGGCTCGAAGATCTCTGGTCAGACGGTATCATTAGTGAATACGAAGAAAAAGCGTAATCAATCAAATTTTAGTAAGAAAAAGAACATGACGAATAATTCAAATAATAAAGGCGGCAACAAGGGCAAACCCGGAATGGGGAAAAAGCCCGGTGGTAAGTCAGGATTCAACTGGTATTGGATCTACGGTCTGATACTTATCGGACTCCTTGCCTTGCAATTTCTCAATTTCGACAGCAGCGAACGCATTAATCAGAAGGACTTTGCCGAAATGTTGCGTGCCGGAGACATTGAAAAAGTCCAGATTGTCAACGACAACCTGGTAGAAGTGACGGTGAACCCCGATTCATTGAAAAAAAAGGAGCGCTATGCCGATATCCGCAACCAAAAGTTCGGAGGCGGGCTCAATGAGGGCCCTCACTTCGTCTTTGAAATGCCGGCCGAAGCCTTTCAGAAAAAGCTGGATGAATGGCAGGAAGGGCTTCCCCAGGAGAAACAGATATATCCTGAATATGTGACCCGCACCGACTGGACCGGTCAGGTGCTGAGCTGGGTGATCCCGATTGGCCTTTTTGTATTGCTTTGGCTCTTTCTCATGCGCAGGCTCTCGGGCGGCATGGGAGGCGGAGGAAGCCAGATTTTCAATGTGGGCAAGTCCAAGGCCAGCCTCTATGATAAGAACACACAGGTCAATGTCACTTTCAAAGATGTGGCCGGACTCGAAGAGGCCAAGGAAGAAGTGATGGAAGTGGTCGACTTCCTCAAAAACCCCGGGAAATATACGCGTCTCGGAGGTAAGATCCCGAAAGGTGTATTGCTGGTAGGCCCTCCGGGAACCGGCAAGACCCTCATCGCCAAAGCCATGGCCGGTGAAGCACAAGTACCATTCTTTTCCATGTCGGGCTCCGATTTTGTCGAGATGTTCGTAGGTGTGGGTGCCTCAAGGGTACGTGACCTTTTCAAGCAGGCTCGTGAAAAAGCACCCTGCATCATCTTTATCGATGAGATTGACGCCATAGGACGTGCAAGAGGTAAGCAACTGATTCAGGGCAATGACGAAAGAGAAAATACACTCAACGCGCTGCTCGTGGAAATGGATGGTTTCAGTACCGACAAGGGAGTTATCATCGTAGCGGCCACCAACCGCCCCGATGTGCTTGACAGCGCCCTGCTCCGCTCGGGCCGTTTTGACAGGCAGATAGCCGTTGACAAGCCCGACCTCAATGCTCGCGAACAAATTTTCAGAGTTCACCTCAAGCCCATTCGTGTGAGCAAAGAAGTGGATCCCAAAATTCTGGCTCAGCAAACCCCCGGATTCGTGGGAAGCGATATTGCCAACATCTGCAACGAAGCCGCGCTCATTGCCGCCCGAACGGAAAAGAAGAGTGTGGAGATGAAAGACTTTCAGGATGCCATTGACCGGCAAATAGGTGGACTCGAGAAGAAAAACAAACTCATTCAGCCGGACGAAAAACGCATCATCGCTTATCATGAAGCCGGACATACCATTGCCGGCTGGTTTCTCCCGCATGCCGACCCCCTCCTTAAGGTGTCCATCGTGCCGCGTGGCATGGCAGCACTCGGCTATGCCCAGTATGTGCCGAAAGAACAGTATCTCATCAATACGGATCAGTTCAATGACCGGATTTGCAAAACCCTGGCCGGCAGGGCAGCCGAACAGCTGGTTTTCGGACAAATATCCACCGGTGCCCAAAATGACCTGGACTCGGTTACCAAAATGGCCTATGCCATGATTACCATCTACGGCATGGACAAGGAGATCGGGCATCTTTCCTACTATGAACTGCAGGACGGAAATGCCTTCAACAAACCCTACAGTGAAGCCACGGCTGCCCTCATCGACCAACGTGCCAAAGGCATCATCCAGGAACAGTATGACCGTGCATTGAAGCTTCTTGAGGAGCGATATGAAGAACTGGAACGCATTGCACAGGAATTGCTCAAGAAAGAAGTAATTTACAAACGGGATGTCGAAGCAATTATCGGAAAAAGGCCCTTCGATGAGCATGGAAATGCCGGGAATGAAGAGACCCCCGAAACAGAAGATGCCCACCCGGATGTGCCCAAATCCAGCACTCCTGCTGAAAATGAAGGCATAAACGGAACGGAGACAGCACCGGGAGAAAGCAAAACCCCGGCCGCTGCGTCAGGAGAAGCGGAAGAACAGGCATAAAAGCAGAGAAATACATGAAACCCGGATCGGCCAAAGGCGAAATACTGTCTAAGATCAGGAATGCATTGAGCAAGTCCCTGCCTCAGCCTTACACTTCATTGGATAACGGGCACTCTTTTTATAAAAGCAGTGAGGAAATACCGGAAATACGCTTTGCGGAAAATTTCAAAGACAATGGCGGGGAGTTCATTTTTTGCGTGGACGAGCAGGAATTTTTGGAGCAACTCAATGAGCTTGCCGAAAGCAAAGGCTGGCGTCATCTCTTCACTTGGGAAAAAGCCCTGCAGGACCTCTTTATCCGAAAGAATTTCAAAAAATGCAGAATTGGCAGAGGCCTGGACAAGGCCGATGCCGGGGTGACGGGCTGCGAAGCACTCATCGCCCGAACCGGCAGCATCCTGCTTAGCTCTCGCCAGATGGAAGGGCGGGGCCTCACCATCTTCCCCCCGGCCCATGTGGTGGTGGCCACGGTAGACCAGATTGTAAACGATCTGGATGACGGATTGAAGCAGCTTCGTAAAAAGTACGAAAACATGCCACCCTCTCTTGTGACGCTGGTCAGCGGGCCAAGCCAGACAGCCGACATTGAAAAAACGCTTGTGAAAGGAGCGCATGGCCCCAAAGAAATCTATCTCTTTCTCATTGACAAAGCAGCGCATTGAGAAACAAAGGTCATATCTATTTTGCCTCGGATTTTCATCTTGGCATCCCCGATCCGGCCCAAAGCCTTGAGCGGGAAAAAATGATCATTCGCTGGCTCGACCATATCTCCTCCGATGCCGAAGAGATCTTTCTGCTGGGCGATATCTTCGACTTCTGGTTTGAGTTTCGCCATGTCATTCCAAAAGGGTTTGCCCGCCTGCAGGGAAAGCTGGCCGAATTGACCGACCGGGGCATCCCCGTTCACCTTTTTACCGGCAATCACGACATGTGGATGTTCGGATACCTGAGCGATGAACTGGGACTTCAAATTTATAAAGAACCCCGGCAATTCGAGCGCAAAGGATACAAACTCATGATAGGCCACGGAGACGGTCTGGGGCCGGGAGACAGGTCATATAAGATGCTGAAGAAAATCTTTGCCAATAAACTCGCCCAGCGTGCCTTTGCATTTTTGCATCCCTGGTACGGAATGGGAATCGCCCAATACTGGTCGCGAAAAAGCCGCCTCTCCGAAGGAGGAAGTATTCCGCCTTACATGGGCGAGCAAAAAGAATGGCTGGTACAGCACTGCCGCTCCGTTTTGGAAAAAGAGCACTACGATTTTTTTATCTTCGGACACCGGCATCTGCCACTCGACATCAAATTAAATGAAAAAAGCCGCTATATCAACACGGGTGACTGGATACAGCACCGCAGCTATGCTGTGCTTGACCATGCTGGTCTGCAGCTCCTCGAATTTGCTTAAATCGCAGGACCATGCTTTTCGTCTGCACTATGAGCTCCCGCTTGCCGGCCGCGATATCCGCGTAGACGATTTGCAAAATCTCTATGTGCTCAGCTCTCCCTTTGAGCTCAAAAAATACGGACAAAACGGAAAGCTTCTATTCTTCTTTTCGAATACCGCCTTTGGCCCGATTTCGCAATTTGACCCGGGAAACCCCATGAACATTCTCGTGTATCACCGTGACTTTCAGATCATCGAAGTCCTTGACCGGAGCCTGTCGGTCATCGGGACAGTAGACCTCACTCTTCGCGGCTACCAGGATGTCCCCCTCATTGCCCGTGCCCAGGATGATCTAACCTGGATTTACGACAACGAGGCCGCACGAATAAAGAAAATAGATGCCCGGGGGCGTGAAATCAATACTTCGGTGAACCTCGCTGCGGAATTCGGCATCGAAAACCCTGCATTTCTCCTTGCCCGCAACAACTATCTCATTCTGTCCGACTCGGTACAGGGTATCTTCGTTTTTGACAATTATGCCCAGTTCTACCGCAAAATTGCAATCCGCGGAGTACACAAGGTGCAGTTTATCAACGGCCGGGTCATTTATTACCGCGAAGGAAAAATCCATGCCATTGACCTGAAGACCCTGATGCGGGAGGAAATGGCCCTGCCCGATACGGATGATCTGCAAGACGCCATCTGGCAGCCTCCCTTCCTCTATCTCCGGAAGAGCAAAAGCATTGTCGTTTTCAAAAAGCAGGAGAAAGGTCGCTAACTTTGCATCGCCACAAACAGAGAAAACGTGCTTGAAAAACTGGAATCCATTAGGGAGCGATTTGAAGACCTGAAACATAAGCTTTCGGACCCTGAGCTTATGCAGGATATGGAGGCCTATAAAAAGCTGAGCAAGGAATACAAAGACCTGGAACAGATCGTAAATGAGGCGGACCGTTACAAAAACATATTGAGCAATCTGGAGCACAGCCGGGAAATGCTCCACTCAGAGAAAGACCCCGAGATGCGGGAAATGGCACGGGAAGAGCTGGCCGCACTGGAAAAGCAGAAAGCAGAAAGCGAGGAACGCATCAAGCACCTGCTGATTCCCAAAGATCCGAATGACACCAAAAACGTGATGCTGGAAATCAGGGCCGGTACGGGTGGCGATGAAGCGGGCATATTTGCCGGAGACCTCTACAATATGTACACACGCTTTTGCGAAAACCGGGGCTGGAAAACCGAGGTGCTCAGTGCAAGCGAAGGAAGCTCGGGAGGCTACAAGGAAATTATCATGAGTGTATCGGGAGATGAGGTGTATGGCACATTGAAATATGAATCGGGGGTTCACCGGGTGCAACGTGTGCCGAAAACGGAATCGCAGGGCAGGGTCCACACATCTGCCGCTACCGTAGCCGTCATTCCCGAAGCCGAAGAAGTAGATATCGAAATCAAAGATGACGACATCAGGCGCGACACCTACCGGGCTTCGGGGGCCGGAGGGCAGCATGTGAACAAAACAGAATCGGCCGTGCGGTTGACACACATTCCCACGGGAATAGTTGCCGAATGCCAGGCCGAAAGATCGCAGTTTAAAAACTACGACAAAGCCATGAAAATGCTGCGGGCACGCATCTATGAGCAGGAAATCAGAAAGCAGCAGGAAGCCATCGCTGCCGAACGAAAGACCCTTGTCTCTTCGGGCGACCGCTCAGCCAAAATCAGAACCTACAACTATCCTCAGGGACGGGTGACTGACCACCGTATCAATCTCACACTCTATAACCTGGAAGAAGTGATGAACGGAAAACTGGAGGAAATAATCGAACAGCTGAAACTGGCCGAAAACACCGAAAAACTCAAAAGCGGACAGACACTTTAAGCCGCATTTAATTTAGTTCTCAGTACGGCTCCCGTACCTTTGCCGCGTGACATCAAAACTCAAAGCACACCTGGCCCTGATCACGGCAAATGTGATATACGGACTCAACTACACGATAGCAAAAATCGCCCTGCCCGGGTTTATCGATCCGTTTTCATTTGTGCTCATAAGGGTGTCGCTGGCCTTTTTGCTTTTCTGGATGATGTGGTGGCTGCTGGTAAGAGAAAAAATAGATCGCAAAGACATCCCGGTTTTTATGCTCGGTGCTTTGTTCGGCATTGCCACCAATCAGCTCCTCTTCTTTCACGGACTGGCTCAGACGACCGAGATCAATGCATCGCTGATCATGATTACCGTTCCGATCCTTGTACTCATCCTTTCGCATCTGCTGATTCGTGAAAAAATTACCTGGCGCAAGATTGGCGGCATTGCCCTCGCTGCCATCGGAGCTTTTCTTTTGATCGGCTTCGGGCAGGACTTTGATTTCGGTTCCGAAACGATGATGGGAGATCTCATGATCCTGGCCAATGCCAGCTCCTATGCGCTTTATCTCGTGATCATGAAGCCCCTCACCAACAAATATCACCCCCTGACGGTGGTTTCGATGGTTTTCAGCTTCGGACTCATTCCGGTGGCCTTTTTAGGCTATGACCATCTGATAGAAGTCAACTGGTCGGCATTTACACCGATGGTTTGGTTCAGTGTGCTTTATGTGGTACTGGCCACCACGGTAATGGCTTACCTGCTCAATATGTATGCCCTGAAGAAGATCAACCCCTCCATCGTCAGCGTCTACATCTACTCTCAGCCGCTGATAGCCACGGCTGTATCGGTGATGGCCGGCAATGATGTACTGACCTTGTTGAAAGTCCTTGCCGGAATGCTTATCATTCTTGGCGTATTTTTGACTACCCGCACGCAGATGAACAAAGCAAGCTTTTTTTATAAAAAGAAAAGAACATGATACTTTCCATGACGGGATTCGGCAGATCGGGCCGGACCATTGGCCCCAAAGAGCTGAATATTGAACTCCGCGCACTCAACAGCCGCTATTTGGACCTCAACCTGCGTCTGCCGGCCGAATTGCGCAATGCCGAACCCGAAATCAGGCAACTGCTTGCCCGCACTCTTATCCGGGGCAAAATAGATCTGGTAATTAATATTGAAGGCGAAGGGCTGAAAACACAGAAAATCGACAGCAAGCTGATTGCCGATTACTATGCCCAGCTAAAGGCACTGCAAAAACAACTGGCTGACGATGCCCCCCTGCTGCCTTCCATTCTGCAGTTTCCGGACGTACTCAAACCGGCAGTGGATGAAGCCGATGAAAAGGAAAAAAACCTTTTGATGGAAGCACTGAGCGAGGCCATAGAGCAGGTGCTGGCCTTTCGGAAACAAGAAGGCGATGCTACAGAAAAAGATATGCGTAAAAAAGTCGGGCGGATAATGGAGCTCTTGCAGGAAATCGAAGCGGCCGATGAAGAACGAAAGATTCATGTCCGCGAACGTCTGAACAATCTGCTGAAAGAATTGCCGGCCGGCAGTTTTGATGAGAAAAGAATGGAAGAAGAGATTCTGTATTACCTTGAGAAGTTGGACATCAATGAAGAAAAAGTACGCCTCAAAAATCACTGCAAGTATTTCTTTGAGATCCTTGACAAGGAGGAAAATGAGAAAGGAAAGCAACTCAATTTCATTCTTCAGGAAATAGGAAGAGAGATCAACACCATCGGTTCGAAGGCCGGTTTTGCAACGATACAGCGCAAGGTCGTACAGATGAAAGACGAACTCGAAAAGATGAAAGAACAAGTACTGAATATCGTATAAATGGCAGGGATGGTAAAAAAAGCAGTCATCGAAGTGAGGGACCTGGTCAAGAAGTATGGCAAGTTTACTGCTGTCAAAGGAATCAGTTTCGATGTGGAGGAAGGCGAGATCTTCGGTATAGTGGGGCCCAACGGGGCAGGTAAAACCAGCATGGTGGAATGCATGGAAGGCATCCGCGAATTCAATGCCGGGGAGATACGGGTTGCCGGCCTTCACCCCATTCGCGATGCCGCCCGTCTGAAACAAAAGATCGGCATACAACTTCAGGAGAGCCAGCTCCCCGACCGCATCAAAGCCCGCGAAGCCCTCGAATTGTTTGCAGCCCTTTACCAAAAAAGCATTCCCTGGAAACCTCTGGTAAAAGAGCTGGGGCTGGAAGAAAAGATGAACAGCTACTACGACAAGCTTTCGGGCGGACAGAAACAGCGGCTCTCCATTGCCATGGCACTTATCAACGACCCTGAGATTGTCTTTTTTGATGAACTGACGACAGGCCTCGACCCCCAGGCCAGGCGCATCATCTGGACACTGGTCGAAAATGTGCGAAAGATGGGCAAAACCGTGGTGCTGGTCACCCACTTCATGGAAGAGGCCGAGCGCCTCTGCGACCGGGTAGCCATCATCGATCACGGTGAACTGATCGCCCTCGACACACCTGCCCGCCTTATCCGCGATGTGCACGCCTATTACCGGGTAAGCTTTAAAGCCGAAGAGGAGATTCCCGAATCGCTTTTCGAAGAACCCGCTTTTATTCGAAAGGTGCACCGCGAAGATCATCACTACGACATCGAAGTGCAGGATGTGGTGGCGGTAGCTGATTTTATACATTTGCTGGCCGATCATGACATCGGCTTCGTAGAACTGACCATACACCAGCCGAGCCTCGAAGATGTATTTATTGCTTTGACCGGAAAAGAACTTAGAGAATGATGTGGCGACAATACCTGAAGCTGACCTCCGTAGAATTTCGCATTTTCCTTCGCGAGCCGGTTGCGGTTTTTTTCAACCTCTTTTTCCCGCTGATGTTTCTCTTCCTGACGATGCACGTATTCCTTTCAAAAGAAGCGGTAGAACAGGGAGCCATCAACGTTTATATCCCTGCCTTTATCATCATCATCACCACGGGAGTTTCCTTCTTCAATATTCCCATTTACATCGTCAAGTACCGAAACACCAAATTTCTGAAAAGACTGCGGGTGGCGCCTCTCAGCCCCATCACCATCCTCCTCAGCCTCGGCACTGCCAATCTGCTCATGTTGCTGTTCGGACTCGTCATTCTTGTGCTGCTGGGCATTTTTCTTTATGGTGCCACTTTCCATGGAAACATTCTCCTGTTTACGGGAGGACTGCTGCTCTCCTTTTTAAGTCTCGGCTCCATCGGTTTGCTGATAGCCAGTTTTTCGCGTGGCATGCGTACGGTCAATGTTATCGGCCAGCTGGTTTATTATCCCATGCTCTTTCTCTCCGGAGCCATTCCCCTGCACCTTCCCGGGTGGCTCGAAAGCATTGCCCGTGTGCTGCCCATCACCTATGCCGTGGAGCTGACTCAGAGGTTATGGAATATGGATTATTTTGAAAATACACTTCACTACCAATGGCAAACAGGCAGTGCCTGGATTGATGTGGCCGTGCTTTCGGCCTATCTGCTTGGAGCGCTAAGCATTGCATTGCTGACATTCAAATGGGAATAATATGAAGGGAAAAGCAATCATCATCACAGCCCCCTCCGGAGGCGGCAAAAGCACCCTGATTCGATATCTCATGGAGCGGGTGCCCGGTCTTGCCTTCTCGGTTTCGGCCACTACCCGGCCAAAGAGAAGCCACGAGCAGGACGGAGTTCATTATTATTTCCTAAGCCCTGAAGATTTTCAAAAGAAAATTTCTGACCGGGCCTTTATCGAATGGGAAGAAGTCTATCCGGGCACCTGCTACGGCACATTGAAAGATGAAGTGGAACGCCTCTGGCGGGAAGGGAAAACCCTGGTATTTGATGTAGATGTGCTGGGCGCCTTGTCACTCAAAAAATATTTCGGTCCGTCAGCGCTTGCCGTGTTCATAAAGCCGCCTTCGGCAGAAGTTTTGGAGGAAAGACTCAGAAAAAGGGGAACAGAAGATGCTCAATCGCTGAAAGAACGGCTCGAACGGGCGGAAATGGAACTTGGGAAAGCCCGGCACTTTGACAGGGTAATTGTGAATGACCGCATAGAGCGAGCCGGAGAGGAGCTGGTGGATATGGTCAAAAAATTTATTGCTGCATAGACCTTGTAAAATATTTAAAATCAGCTAATTTTAACGGAGAGCAATGCAAGCAAAGTGGTAACCAAAACAACAGAAGGCGTTAAAATCAGTGTAGAGACCTACTATCAGCCGGAATATTCCAAGCCGCTGAGCAACGAGTTTATGTTTGCCTATCGCATCACCATCGAAAATCAAAGCAACCAGACCATCCGTTTGCTAAATCGCCACTGGCACATCATTGACTCCAACGGAGGCAAGCGTGAAATCTACGGAGAAGGTGTTGTGGGTAAACAACCTGTGATCGAACCCGGACAAAACCATCAGTATGTTTCGGGATGTCACCTGCGCTCTGAAATGGGTAAAATGTACGGATTCTTTACAATGGAGCGGGAACTCACCGGGGAGCGCTTCAAGGTCAAAATTCCGGAATTTCGACTGCTGGCCCCCGAAAAACTTAATTAATTTAGCATCCAGGTTCCCCTGATTGTCAGCCATGAATTTAAAGCAAAACAGGTCCCGCTGGTTGGTTTGTTATACCGCACCACGAGCCGAGAAGAAAGTAAACGAACGGTTAAAAAAATGGGAAATTGAGGCCTATCTGCCCACGCAACGGGTACTCAAACAGTGGAGCGATCGCAAGAAATGGGTCGAAGAAGCCCTCTTTCGCTCCTATATTTTTGTAAAAGTAAAACCCCGGGAGCAGCATCAGGTATTGCAGGTACCCGGTATTTTGCGTTTCATCTACTACCTGGGACAGCCGGCCGAGATATCGGAAAAACAGATTGAAGATATTCGCGCTTTGCTCCGCAATGAAGTGCCGCTGGAGACCGTCCCGCTCAATTTGAAAAAAGGTGACTTCATCCGCATTACAGCCGGGCCTTTAAAAGACATTGAAGGCCAGCTCATGGAAATACAGGGAAAGAGAAAACTGGTTATCCATCTGAAAGGCATAGAGCAATCTCTGGTGGCAAGCGTCTCGCCTCACCAGATTGAAAAGATCTCGAATATCAACGACTCGTCTCAGGGATAAAGGCGGCTGATGTCCCATTTCCCGCTCTCCCGTTTGCAATATTGAATGCGGTCGTGCAGGCGATTGGGTCGTCCCTGCCAGAATTCAAACAACTCGGGAACCAGGAGATAGCCACCCCAATATTTCGGTCGGGGGATAGTTTTTCCTTCGTATTTTTTTTCCAGCTCTCTGTATTTTTCCTCCAGTTCATCGCGCCCTCCGGCCGGGGCACTTTGCCACTCGGAAACGAGTGCGGCCAGCTGGCTGCCACGCGGACGCGAATGAAAATACGCTTCCGAGTCCTGCTCCGGAATTTTCTGTACGGGGCCCGAAATCCGTACCTGCCTTTCTTTGGTGAACCAAAAGAAATTAATGCTGGCGTACGGATTCTCTTCCAAATCTTTGCCTTTCTCCGAGCGATAGTTCGTAAAGAAAACAAAGCCTTCCTGGTCAAATGACTTTAAGAGCATCATCCGGCTGCTGACCTTTCCATCGCGGCCGGCCGTACTGAGGTTCATCGCATTTACTTCTCCAATGGGTGTACTGGCCACTTCATCGAACCAGAGCGCAAACTGGGCAAAGGGATTTTCGTCCACAGCCGAGTCGTCAAGTCGATGCTGGCGGTAGTCTTTTCTGAGCGATGCAATATTCTTCTTCTCCATTGTACTTTATAACGTATTAAATGTATTTTTTATAACTTCGAATTGGAACGTATATCTCCCTATTTAAACAATACCAATGAACCTGGACACTTCCCATCTTAAGCCGACACAGCCGGGCTGGCTTGAGCTAAACTCCGCCAACCTGGACGAGTTTCTCACCGAAGCGGCCGATTGTGAAAGAAAAGCATCGGCCCTGGCCATGCAATTCACTTCAAAGTACCCCAAATATAAGGAGCTCATGAATGGATTGGTAAGCATTGCCATTGGCAATCTTCAAAATTTTCAAGCCCTCCTCGGGCACTTTGACAAGAAAGGAATAGAGATGCTCCGTGAGATACAGAAGAACCTGTATACCATCAATCTGATCTACAAATGCAGGCACAAACACCGGGAGCGGCTGCTCGACAAATTTATTGTAGCCTCTCTGCTCGAGTTGCGTGCTGCCGAACGCTATGATCAGCTTATAAATAAGCTGGAAACTAAAAAGATGCAGTCGCTTCTCTCACGAATCAGTGCCCGAAAAAAAATCCACTCCGAAGAATACCTTCAACTTGCGGCAAAATATTTTAAAGCGGAGGAGATCAAAAAGCGTGTGAAATACTTCATACAGATTGAACAAAATGTTATGCGCTCGATGGACCCGAAAATCAGTCTGTACTAGGCGGAGTTTCAGCTTCCTTTTTTCTTTCTGTCTGCTGTTTCAACACCTCCTTCAGCTTCTGAACTTCTTTTCGGCATTGTTTAAGTTCCCGTTTCCTGCGCAAGAGGCGGCCCGACATGGGCAGCAGGACGATCAGCATTCCTATGCAAAAGACAATTCCCATGATCAGTACAAAGGAGCTCCTGAGATGCCAAAACCAAAGATTTATTTCGATAATTTTGTTATTTTGAAAAACCAGGCTGGTAGCCAGAATACCCAGGATTAGTGCGAGCACTATTGGCATTGGATTGCTTTTCTTTGGCTTTTGTGCTGTCATCTCCTACTTATTTTTATTATAAAAGCCACGCGTATCAAATAAGAAGCGTTTAGCTACGTAGTTACGAATACTTTTCTTGAATGAAAAAAATTATCGCCTCATTTTATCTGACCCTTTGTTTCCTGCTTCCGGCCAGCGGACAACACCTCATTTCCGTCTCCGGAATCATTGTGGACGAGGATCATCTTGTCACCGTACCCTATGTTTCGGTTTCACTCATCGGCTCGGCTTACGGTACGGCAGGCAAGGAAAATGGCTTTTTTTCCATTGTGGCCCATCCGGGAGATACGCTTCTTTTTTCTTCGCTCGGCTATGAGCAGGTTTTTTTAGTAGTCCCCGATACCCTCACACGTTACCGCTGGTCAACCGTCATCGAAATGCGAAGAGATACAGTCATGCTGGAAGAAGCCGTTATCTATCCCTGGCCCAATGTTCAGGGATTCAAGAGGGCCTTTCTGGCTTACCGGCCCGAGCCCGTTCAGGACAATCTAGGCTATATGCCACCGGGCATTATCAATAAGCCCGACACCTTTTATCCGGTTCAGCCCACCCTGATGAACCCCTTTAGTTTCATTTACGAATCCGTGGTACAGGAAATCATCAAGCGCATGCCCAAGAAGAAGAAGGTGCGCGAATTACCAAGCTTTGATTAGTCCGAAGTCCCCATTGCTTCTTCGTCCCTTTCCTCAAGCAGATAGGCTACTGCGGTGCTGATATCTTTCAGGTTGAGCGGTTTTCGCAGAATTCTGGTCACGAAAGGGCTTCTTCTCGCCCGGTGAAGGTCGCCCCGGTCGAGCGTAGAGGATACCATAAAGATGGTCACATGATCGATAACCGACTGAGGGAGTGTTTCAAAACGGTCGAGAAAGTCAAAACCATTCAGGCCGGGCATCTGAATGTCGAGCAGGATAAGATCGGGAAGCAAAGCTTTTTTCCGAGCATTGGATCTCAGAAAACGAATGGCTTCTTTCACAGAAAGAAAGGGAGTCACATCATTTGAAATACCAGCTACGCTGAGCATCTTCTCATGCAGGTAAAGGTCAATTTCGTTGTCATCAACCAGCATTATTTTCATCTCCTCATTCATACCTGGTTAGGGATTTCAATGCTGAATGTAGTGCCTTCACCTACGGCTGACTTCACGTCAATCTGACCTCCCATTTTATCCAGTGCTTCTTTGACAATAAAGAGTCCTATTCCCGATCCTGAATTCTTTTGTGTGGCACGGAAGAACATGTCGAAGATTTTATCTACATATTCTGCTTCAATACCGATGCCATTGTCCGAAATGCGGATCATTGCCTTGTCAGGCAGCACATCGATATTGATGCTTACTTCCTGCGAATCGGCATCCGGCCGTTGATATTTGATGGCATTGGAGATAATATTTACCAATACTGTTTTAATACGAAATGAGTCACCCAGGAAAGAACCCGACTGAGTGATGTTCACATTAAAGTTTATGTTGTTGCCCGAGAGCATGCTCAGGTCTTCGATGATGCCTTTGACCACGGTATTGAAGTCGACCTCATTTCGAATGGCATCAGAGCGGATGTTTTGGTAATAGTCTATGATGTTCTGGATAAATTCATCCAGGCGCTTCACACTCCGGTCAATCAGCGGAAGGTACGGATCATCGCCAAAGTCACCTACCTCCAGGCGGGCCAGGTTGAGCACCCCCATGATGGAGGTAAGCGGAGCCCTGAGGTCGTGCGAAGCACTATACACAAAACGGTTCAGCTCGTCATTGGTCTTCTGGAGTTTTCGGTTCTTCTCGCGCAGTTCCTTTTTGGCATTGTAGTAGCTAAACCCGTTCTCGATGGCAATGCGGATTTCCTGTTCGTCCCAGGGTTTTGTCAGATAACGATAGACGTGCCCCTTGTTGATAGCATCAATCACTGCTTTGATGTCGGTATATCCCGTCAGCAGGATGCGAATACAATCGGGGTATGTATCGATAATGCTTTGAAAAAATTCCACCCCGGTAGTTTCGGGCATGCGTTGATCGGAGATAACAATGGGAATTTCGGTTTGGTCAAGAATTTCCCTTGCCTCCCGGGCAGTTAGTGCTACGTGTACTCTGTAATCTCTTCTGAATGCACTTTTGAAAGAAATCAAATTGTTCTCTTCATCATCCAGAAAGAGTACGTCAATTCTGTTTTTGCTCATTTAGTTGATTAAGACGTGTAGTGATCTACTGGTAGTTTTATTACAAACTCGGTACCCACACCAAGTTCAGAGTTTACTATTATTTCCCCCCCATGGTCTTCGAGTATGCCAAATACAATGGCCATTCCCAGACCGGTACCCTGGCCTACCGGCTTTGTCGTAAAGAAGGGTTCAAAAATCTTGGCTTTCACCTCTTCACTCATGCCCATCCCGGTATCTTTTATTGATATAGAAACCATATCCGGACCTTCTCTACGAGTTGTAATCGTAATCGTTTCATGATCCGTCATTTCCTCTTTCATTTCAATGGCCTGAATGGCATTTGAGATGATATTCATGAAGATCTGGTTGATCTTGTCGCCCCGGCATTCCACCTTGGGAATTCCGCCATAATCCTTCACCAGTTTGATTTTGTTTTTCAATGCATTGTTCAGAATAATAAGGGTCGAATCCAGGCCTTCTTCCAGGTTGTGATGCTTGTATCCCTCTTCATCCATCCGGCTGAAGTTTTTCAGTCCTTTGACAATATTGGCTGTCCGCTTGGCCCCCTCCTCTATTCCGGTAAGCAGGGAGTCAATCTCGTCAAGCGAATATTCAAAGTCAATGTCCTTCTTGTACTTCTGAATTTCGATCAGCTTCTCTCTAAGCTCTCCTTCCTCTTCAATCAGGGCATCGTATTTGCCCAGCACTTCAATCAAATCCTGGATATCCATTTTCAGCGGATTGATGTTGCTGGTGACGAAGTTGATCGGATTGTTGATTTCGTGGGCTACCCCAGCCGTAAGCTGACCGAGCGAGGCCATTTTCTCCGACTCTACCAGTTGGGTTTGTGCATCGGTCAGGTTTTTCAGAGTTTTGGCCAGTTCATCATTCGCTTTTTCCAGATCCTTGGTTCTTTCCTTTACTTTTTGTTCGAGCAGGATATTCTGTTCGCGGATGATGCGTTCATTTTCCTTCAGAACTTCGATGGCCTTCAGTCGCGATTCTTCTCTTTCCCGTTTCAGGGTATTGATACGGTCGGCAAGGGCAAAGGAGAGGAGTACGACTTCGAATGCCGAGCCGATCTTCACCGAATTCACCGTCCAAAGGTTGTAGGGAAGGTAATTCAGATCTTTGAATACAAAGATCATTACCCCGATCAGGAACAAGGTCAGGGCGATGAGGTAAAACTTGGCCGGGCGATATCCCTTTCGGAGTATCAATGCCGCCACGATGATGAGCAGGAAGGATGAACCCGCATTAAAACTGATGATCTTGTAGCTGAGGCTGGTCATATTCATGAGCAGCACAATAAAACTGATCAGGTAAAGCCCGATATAGCCATTGAATACCCAGTACATGGGCTTGTAATAGCGTTTTATTTTCAGGAAACTCTGGGAGAAAATCACCGTAGTAATTCCCGAAAAGATTCCCATGAGGTTGATGGATTTATCTGCCATCCACTCGCTGGAAGGCCATAGAAACTTAAAGCCATATCCATCGAGGGTAAACTGCGTCAGTCCGATGGCCGCAATGCTCAATACATAGAGCAGGTAGTTGTTGTCGCGAACCGAGACGTATATAAATATATTGTAGAGGATCATTACGAGGATCAGCCCGTAATAAAATCCCGCAAAAAGATTGATGTTCGATTTATAGATCAGGAAGCTATTCTGCGACTCGAGTTTTACGGGCAGCATAAATTGCTCGAGACAATCAAAACGCATTACAAACTGCCGCTCTTCGCCTTTGTGCAAAGTGAGCGGAAAGACTATTTCCGTGGTTTTGATTACTCTTTCGCTAAAGCTCCGGTCGCTGATGTCATACATCTGGTGCAGCGATCCGTCAGAGAGCACCTCAAAAAGAGTGGCCCGGTCGAGCCACGGATTCTCAACCACGATAAAGGGTGTGCTGGTGTCCTCGCTGCGAATGGTAAATGATACCCAGAGCGTAGAGTCCTTCAGCCCGAAATTGGGTACACTGAAGTTAACCGGCTTCAGCGAATTGCCAAATTCATGAATATTGGAGTAGCTCTTGTCCCTGACAGAGAAATGGTAGTTCAGGTAGTTGCCCACATAGCCGCTCTGCCTACCCGAGAACTCCAATATTTTTTGTGATGCGAAAAGTGATATGGTGGTGAACAGGAATAGTGCTGCAACTGTCGCCTTTTTGAAACTCATATTTTCAAATTATACTCAATAATAAATTCAGCCCCCTTACGTCCCTTTTCTTCTTTTGTTTGAACCGGATTTTCCCTCAGGTCAAAAATTCTTTTCAGTTCGTGCTCATTCCCCCCCGGAATGGTATGCACATCATCAAGTCTTACGATTGTTGCCAGCAGGTCGAGTTTTGGATAGTAGAAGGTACCGTTGTTTCCGAGGCTTTCTTCGATATTGAATCCGTAGTTGCCTGCCAGGCGAGCTGTATAAGGCGAGCAAAGCGCCAGTGAATATTGAATATTCAGTTGAGATAAAACGGCTACTGCGCAACGAATGGAGAAGATACTCCCTACGCCCATTCCGGCTACCTCGAGAGAGTTCCACAAGCCGCAAATTTCACCTACTCCTTTTTCTCCCAGTTGATCTACATAATCGATTACGCTTTTATCCAGGTCGCGGGTGGCCGGCACCAGTGGCAAGGGCTGGGTGCCACCCAGGCAATGCACACGCGAGCCACCCAGAACCCGTTCCCCGTCTCCCGTCTCGATCAGGATTACATATGCCTCCGGATTGTACTTCCAATCGTTGTTTGAAGAGGTTACTTTATCCACTCCATGGCTGGAGAGGACCTTGCTGTGGCCTTCTATGAATTTGTCACATGCCTCAGGATTCTCGGTTGCCCGGAATGCTGTGATCCTCACCTTATTGACACTGTTGTAATTCACTTAGTTTTTGGTTTTGGTTAGTTCATTACCTACATCGAAATAATGCCTTCCGGATGGCACGTCCTCTCCGAGCAAAATTTTTCGGGCCGCTGTAGCCACCGTGGCTCCTCCGAGCATCACGGAAGATGCCAGCTGAGGCCACGAAGTGATTGTTTTACCCACCTCACTCAGGGAATATTTACCCCGATCCGAGATCTGGGATAAATCCAGGATTGCATCCAAAATCATCATCATATTTGAATAATCTATATTCTCTTCATCTATTCTTCCATGAAAGATAGCACGTTTTGGTTCTTTATCAAACCGTTCGATGTCGAGCAAACCCCTGTCACTGGTGTCCATTACCACCGGTATGCCTTTTTCACGTGCTGCAAATCGTATTTGAAACTTGATCGGCATGCTGTCGCATTCATCGGCTACCAGATCGAGTTTCCCGCCTTCTTCGAGAAAAGAGTCAATGTTTTCAGGTGTTACCCCGTCAAAAAAGCAGGTTACACGCAGGTAGGGGTCCAGTTCTGCTATCTCCCGGGCTGCCATTATGGTCTTCTCTTGTCCAAGAGAGTATACATTGGAACGCAACCTGTTCAGATTTGATAAATCAAGGGTATCAAAATCGGCAATCCGGAGCTCTCCGCAGAGCCTTTCCATGGCTATGGTCAACGCTGCCGACTGCCCCACCGACAAACCGATGATGCCGATTTTTTTCCGGCTCAGTATCTCCCGTTCTTCATCGGTGATCTTGTACTTGTTGCGATTCGTGCGGACGGCTATAAAATCTTTTTCCACAAGGAGGTGTACCAATGACCTATTCCAGGGATAATAGACCCAGTTTCCGTGATGCGCAGCATCCCTCCCATCGAGATACTCCCTGAACAGGTCTTCCTGCTCCTCCGCTGATAATTGGCGGGTCGGATGGCTCAGTTTCATGAGTTCGTTCACCTGTTGGCGGTACCTGTCATAGACAATGAGGTCATCTTCAGAATCCAGAAGCTCTTCGAGCGCCTGCATGTCTTCTTCCAAGTTCGTCTTAAATATTCGGGGACGGTAACTTTTATGATCGGGTATGTTTTTCTCAATCCTTGCCTTCAATTTGCTGCTATTCATTCGGGTGGTATTTATATTTTAGCTTTAAAGTTAGAAAATGAGCATTACAAGCAAATTCCTAATTTAGCAATCAAATGTATATTTCTACCACCTTATATTATTTATTATGAATCTGAAAGACATTCATATTCTCTACGTAGATGACGAGCAAAACAACTTAACGGCTTTCAAAGCCACCTTTCGGAGAGATTTTAAAATTTTCACGGCCATATCGGCTGCCGAAGGTGTCAAGGTGCTGGACGAAGAAGATATACATATACTGATCACCGACCAGCGCATGCCGGTGATGACGGGCGTTGAATTCCTGGAATCCATTCTGGAAAAGTATCCTGATATGATTCGCATTCTGCTTACCGGATACACCGATATTGAAGCAGTCATCGATGCCATTAACAAGGGACAGGTCTATCGCTATATCACCAAACCATGGGATGAGACCGAATTGCGAATGACCATCAAGAATGCCTTTGAGGTTTACAACCTGAAGAAGGAAAACAAGGAATTGCTGATAAAGCTCAAGCGGGCCAATGAGCAGCTTGAATTCCTGTTGCGTCAAAATCTGATTTCCTGATACGATTTCCCGGTTTAGAGCAGCGAGCGGATGATCTCTTCTACGCTGACTCCCTCGGCTTCGGCTTTGTAGTTGCGGATAATGCGGTGCCTCAGAATCGGGATGGCAATGGCTTTTACATCCTCAATGTCCGGTGAATATTTTCCACGAAGTATGGCATGTGCTTTGGCTCCCAGCACGAGAAACTGAGAGGCTCGCGGCCCGGCACCCCAGTCTACAAACTCCTTCACTCTTTCCGTTGCGAGCTCCCCGTCAGGCCGGGTCTTATGCGTGAGTGTCACCGCATACTCCAGCACATTGTCAGGAATGGGAATTTTACGGACCAGATGCTGAAAGTAGAGGATATCCTCCTTGTCAAGCACTTTTTCCAGACTTGCCGTTTTGTTGCTGGTGGTGTTTTTGACTACCTGCACTTCTTCTTCATAACTCGGATAGTCAACCACAATATTGAACATAAAACGGTCAAGCTGAGCCTCGGGGAGCGGATAGGTTCCTTCCTGCTCAATGGGGTTTTGTGTGGCCAGCACAAAGAAAGGCAGATCAAGATTGTGCTTGTGTCCCGCCACCGTAACCGATCGCTCCTGCATGGCCTCCAAAAGGGCCGCCTGGGTCTTGGGAGGTGTCCGGTTGATCTCATCGGCCAGAATGATATTCGCGAAAATGGGCCCCTTGGTAAATACAAAATTGCGGTCGTGGTCCAGAATTTCGGAACCGATAATATCCGAGGGCATCAGGTCGGGGGTAAATTGAATTCTGTTGAACGACAAATGCAGAGCATCTGCCAGGGTCTTCACCAGCAGGGTCTTGGCCAATCCGGGCACGCCCACCAAAAGGCTGTGCCCATCGCAAAAAATGGAGATCAGCACATTCTCTACCACTTCATCCTGCCCGACTATGATTTGTCCGATTTGTTTTTTTATCTCTTGATACGCTTCGGCCAGTGCATCCACGGCCTCTACTTCACTCGCATATTTTCGCATGTAATCTTTAGTTTATATCTATTTCCTGTTTCCAGACTTTGAGGTTTTCACAATCTTTATAGCTGTCATCAATGCGTATGTAGGTCTTCCTTATTTTGCCTTTCATCCACTCACGCAGTTCCCGGTCCTTCTTTTTGGCCAGAGCCGCTTTCTGAATTTTAGGGTAATCCTGTTCGAGATTGGCTACATGTGGCTCGGTGACACTTTTTAAGTACACAATGCGGTATCCTTTTTCTCCTCGCAAACCTTTGTAAACTACCGGTCTGGAGTATTCTCCCGAGTCCATGGTATCAATGATGAAGGGTATTTCGCGGTCGAGGGCACCGATTGCGGGTATTTCAAAATAGGTGTCGCCTGTCTGGGGATTGGTAAAGAGGCCTCCGTATTTGTTTGTATTGTCGTCATCGCTGTATTGCATGGCAGCTTCCGCAAAACTCATTTTTCCCGAGATCAAACGATGATACACCGTGTCGGCTTTTTCTCTCACTTCCTTCATGTTCTGGCTGGTAATGTCCGGCTTTACCAAAATATGCCGCACCTTCACACGGTCGCCTTTGCGATACATCAGCTGCATGATGTGGTACCCGAACTCTGTTTTAAACGGTTCGGAAACTTCTCCTTCTTCGAGACTGAAGGCCACGCCTATAAAGGCAGGGTCGTAAGGGTCATCGCGTGTAAATTCCGGCAATTCGCCCCCGTTGGCAGCCGTGCCGGGATCGTCCGAATAGAGTACTGCCTTGGTGCCAAAGTCGGCACCATCCTCTACAATTTCTTTCCTGATCTGCTTGATTTTTTCGTATGACTGACGCCATTGTGCTTCGCTGGGCTTGGCCAAAATCACAATATGCCCTACCTGTACCTCGGCATTAAAGTATGGCAGGCTGTCTTCCGGTATCTTCTTAAAAAAATCACGGACCTCTTCGGGCGTTACCGAAATGTCAGAAGTAATCTCGGATCGCATTTTTTCGGCCAGCAGTTGCTCTCTGATGTCGGAGCGATATTCCTCTTTGATCTCAAGCACCGATTTTTTATAAAATTCCTCCAGCTTCTCCTGGGAGCCAAACATATTGATAAAGTAGCGCATCCTGTTGTTCAGCTCGGCTTCTACCTGGTCGTCCGACACCAGCACACTGTCAATCTTTGCCTGGCTGATCAGCAGCTTTTGCATCATCAATTGATCCATCACCTTGCAACGGACATCGGGCGGCAGTTTTTTACTTTGGGCCCGGAGTTGCCCCACCTGTATTTCAACATCCGACTTCAGGACAATCTGGTTGCCCACCACTGCCACGACTTTATCGATGAGCACCTGCGAATACAACAGGGAGCCGAAGAGCAGCAGAACGATAATCAGAGCGGGTTTTTTCATTACTTATAAATTTCATATTTTTTCTCGCGGGCGGCACTTTGCATTATGTCATCCGTAAGTTTTCGGGCCAGGTTCAGTTTGCGTTTGTTGATAATCATCCGTTTGATATCTTTTCGCACATATGAAAACGGAGCCGCAGATTCTGCTGTTCTAAAGTCCACAATGCGCGCAAAGATAGTGAAAGATGTATCCCGAATCTCTATCAACCGGGCATTTGACCAGTCATATTTTTCGGCCAGCGCTCTTGAGATTTTGCGCTTTACCAACATTCGGTCAAGCCATATCGAGTCGTTCAGGTTGAAATCCATTGCATGCAAATTGGCATATGCCCTGAGTTTTTCTTTCATCTTTTCATCGTGCACTTTCAGCCATATTTTCAATGAATCTTCATTCGGTGCCCCTACAGGTATCTTTACGTACAATAGCCTGACAATGTCATCCTGAAGCTTGAAATTATTTTTGTTTTCTTCATAATAGGCCTTCACTTCCTCCTCACTTGTTGCCGTGTCGAGGTGCTGTCTGATAAACTCCGTTTCGTAATTGTATACGATGAGCGACTCGCGATAATCCTTCACCTGATCTTCCACGTCCAGTTTCTCAGCCGGCAGGTTTTCATAGGCATACTGCAGTTTCAGCTTTTCCTGCACCCAGTTTTCAATATACGCATCTACTATCCGCAGGCTGTCCTCTCTGGCGGCACCCTGCAGGCCCAGGTCTTTGATTTGGTCCAGATAGAGAAACTCATCGCCTGCCCGGGCTATGGCTTTGCGCTCCACGGCCTCTTCTTCGCGCTGAAAGTACTCGCAGCCTGCCCAGAGCATGAGCAGTAAAATCCAGTATATGCGTTTTGTTTTCAATGCTTTTTCACTATCGACTTCAATACCGCTTCATTGACCTTCACCGGGTAGCGCTTTTTCAGCCTTTCGATCCACCGGGCTTCCAGCTCGTTTTGAAAATCGGCAATATAGATACCTCTGGCCTCATCCAGGGTTTTGGGGGACGGATCCAATATTTTTTTTACATGGACAAGTGTCAGCTCTTCACCTTCCCCGCCTTCATTGAGTGCATACCACCCTGATTTCCACATCTCCTCTTTCAGCACAGAGGGTTCTCCTTTTTCAACGGTTTCCGATTCTATTCTCAGCACAACATGACTGGAGTCGTTGAATGTCTCCAGTATCTCCTGCCGGCTCTTTTTCCGTGCGAGCTTTTTCAGCTTTTTGACTGGAACCGCTTCGGGATCAAGAATATGGTAGATATCTATTTCGGCCCGCTCTTTCCACCAGTATTGATCCTTGTGGCGCTCATAATAATCTTCAAGTCCCGCACTGTCGGCCAGGGCTTTGTTCCACACGCTGTCCTGCATCATGGCAAACATCATGATGCCGTCCCGGTATTCCTGCTTCAGGCGTGCATATTCGGGAAAATGATCGGCAAATGCACGTTCCATCAGCGCATGTTCAATAAACGCTTCGTACGCCTCTTTGACAATGGTCTCAAGCGACTTGTTGCGGGCATAACGCTGATTCAGTTCTATGTATTTGAGCAAATCGCGCATGCGGTAGATCCGGCCGTCAATCTCAAACAAGGCACTGTTTTCCTGCTCTTCAAAGAGCGGCACTTTGTATTTCCCGAAATACACACTGCTGTCGAGTCTGGAGACGATTTGCTCAAGCGATGGGTTCAGGCTTTTGAAAGCGTAGTCCTTCTTCAGTCGCTCCAGTGTCCTTTCCTTGGCGATGCGGTAGCGTTCATCTTTTTTTATCTGTCTTTTGATGCGTGCTTCATGATCGCCAAAAGCAGGTTTATCCTTTTTATTCAACAACATGAGGATATGATATCCGTAGCGGCTGCGGAAGGGTTCTGTAAAACTGCTGTCCTCCTTCAACGAATAGGCGGCCTTCTCAAATTCCGCCACCATCTGGCCCGTCCCGAAAGCTTGCATCTCGCCCCCTTTGCTGCGCGTAGCTTCATCATCCGAAAATTTGGCGGCAAGGGTTCCGAAGTCCTCCCCGGCCTTGAGTTTCTCATAAATCACATGGGCCTTCTCACGGGCTGCCCGCCATTCTTCTTCTCCGGCATTGGCATCGGCTTTGATCAAAATATGCGCTACCGTCACATTTCCCATGGCAGGCCTTTTCTCCGTAGGCATCACCAGATGATATCCCAAAGAGGTACGGACAGGCATCGACACCCGGCCGACTTCGGTTTTGTAGAGTGCATTTTCGAATGAATAGAAGGGCAATGCAAGAACCGCTACATAACCAATATCGCCTCCATTAAATTTTACATATTCGTCTTCCGACTCTTCCCGTGCCACCGTTTCGAAATCTTCTCCTGCAAGGATCCGCTTTCTGATCTCCATTATGTGCCGATAGGCCCGCAGCGTATCCTCGGGTGTCGCATTCTTTTTCAGGCGGACAAGAATGTGGCTTCCGCGCACATCCGTCATCCAGCGCTGTTCGACTTCTTTCATGAGTGGCTCCAGAACAAGCTTGTCATAATAAGACCTGTAAAGCTGGTCGAGATAGGTTTTCAGATCGTTGCGAACGGCTTCAACGGTATCCAGGCGCGCATCTTCCGCAGCGGCTACTTTGAGTTTAAACTTGATATAAAGATCCAGGTAGTTCCGCAAATCCTCCAGTGCAGGCTGCCCTATCTCCGGATTGTTTTTCTGAAAAACATATTCAAACTCACTTTTGCTCACCGAGTGGTTGCCATAGGTAAACAGAACCGGGTCTTTTTCTCCGAAACTTCCCTGAGCATGCAGGTTACTGACCAGCCACAAAGCAGCCAGCCCGGTAAAGAAGTATTTCATCTTCATCTTCTACGTATTTTTCTATTGAAACAAACGGTAAGGGACTCACAAAATTACTGAAAAGCGACATTGTGCAATACCTCATTAAAAATCTAAAAATCGAGGCTCATCGAAAGGTAGAGTATCGGATCACGAATGATTCCGCTGTCGACTCCCCATGCTACATCGAGGCGAATAAAATAACCGAAAAGTATGGATCTGGCTCCCAGCCCGTAGCCCCCGACAATGGGGTTGTTGAAGTATTGCACCTTCACCTTTACCGGGCCCCGGTTGAACACATTCGTATTAAACGGATTGTCTTCCGAATAAGGGCTGAGCCCTTCCCAGGCCGTTCCGATATCTCCGAAAAAGACCACCTGGAAATTTCTCAGAAATTCGCTGCGAATAGGTTTGTTGCTGAGATAGGTAAAGAAGGGCACCCGGATCTCGGAGTTTAAGAGCAGATACTTATTCCCATTTCTTGCATTTTGCTCAAAGCCCCTTAAGTTGGTGGCAATCGTCTGAAAAGCATAGTTGTTGCTTCGGTTTACATCAATGTCCTGATTGAAACGGGCTCCCAGCCAATTGTCCACTCCCCCCAAATAATAAATCAGTTTCTGTGAGCCGAAAGAACTGGCCCCTGCCACACGATTGGCCCAGATAATCTGCTTATGCAATTTTTGATAATGCCTGAAATCAAAACCGAAAATATTCAGGAAGCCTTTTGCAAAGTCGAGATTGGGTTCCGGATCAATATCAATGATAAATGCCTTCTGCATTTCAAAATAGACCTTGTATCGTATTCCGTTGAGAATGTTGGTCATCACCTGGAAAGTGTTGTCAAAGACATACTCCGCTTTTAACGACAACCATTTCTCGGTATAGGGCAGAAGCTCCAGCGAGAAAGTATCATTGGCCAGAAAATCAATGCGATAGTTGCGCAGACCGAGAGATGTCCTCAGGCTTCGGGTCACATCGAGCGGATAAATGGCCCGGGCCTCGTAATAGCTCGTAGTCTGGCGGGCTTCCACAATATGCTGCCTGACAGAGGTGGTGATGGAGTAGACCTGGCGCTTCGCCTGTCGATAGGCCAGAAAAGATTTATCAATTTGCTTCTTACGATCGTCAAAGCGGATGAAATATTCGCTGCCGCCAAAATTGGTCGGAATGCGGAAGCCCCCCGTAAATCGGTAATCTTCCATCAGGTCGCTGATACTCAGTGTAATCAGGCCACTCAGGTTTTGCTGCTGATAGATCGGGCCGTTGCCGATAAAATTTTGGTACGGATTGATCAGAAGGCTGTTGTCGAGCTGGCTGACCACATAGTCGGTAGAGAATTTCGTACGATAGGGCAGCACTTTTGATGCGCGAAATACTTTCCTGTCTTCCTGCCGGTTCAGCTTCTCCATGTTGATCTCGGCATCCTTTGCTTCAAATTCACTCTGAAAAAAGTAGCCCGGATTTACTTCCTCTTTTTTCGTCTCTTTTTTGCGTTTTACAGGCCGTTCTGCCCAATCTTCCCGCTCCAGCGCAAAGATGCTCGGACTTAGTTTCCGTGCCGAAGCCGGGCCGATATCTTCGGGCAAGGGCCTCAGATAAATGCGGTAATCCGAATCCAGATAAAATGTTTCGAGCACTTCATTGCGCTCCCGGGGCTTGTCCTGGTCCAAAATGCCATACGCATAATTGCTCACCGGATAACAGATGGCCGTATCGCGGAGAATGCGGAAAACTTTCACACTGTCGGGGGCATCGTTGATCTTCTCAAGGTAGCTTTGCGGATCGACCTCGCGCGCATCGATGCTGCGAACAGAATCGGGGAAATAATACGTGTACTCGTAATGCGAAAAGATGGTATCGATGTAGCCGGCATAGCGATTGAAAATGCCGTTCTCATCACTCAGAAATGAGAAATAGTTACTGTCAAGCGGCATAGGCTGTCTTTCGTCAAATCGAAGATGGCCCGATACCCGCAGCAGTTCGTCACGCTGGGTAGCCTTTTCATTATAAAAGAAAATATCAAAATGATTCTCCGGTTTGACCGTGTCAAAGTCTTCCCGTCTCAGTTTTGTGTCCCTTCGGTTCGAAGAAAAAAGAATTCCTTTGCGCTCGCCCAGGTCCACATATACCGGATCCAGATCATCATAAAAGTCATCCGTGATCTTCGTAATCCGCTGCGAACGGATGTTCAGTTTGTAGATGTCCGACTGTCCCCGGTTCATGGCTGAAAGCACGACTTCACTGGGGTTGTCGGTAAATGAAACGGAGAGAATTCTTTGAAACTGTATCAGGTTGCTCTGAAATTCTGCTTTGCCGCTCTTCACATCGTAAAACAAGAGCCGGATCACGTCCTTTTTTTCATAAATGACCAGAAGCCGGTTGCCGGCCGGGCTCCAGGCGATGAGCGGATAGGCCACATCGCTGAGAATCTCTCTGGTTTTGAATCCCGTTGACAGTATTTTCTTTGTTTTTCCGTTGCTCCGGTCCCGGATATAGACCTTGCGCAGTCCGCTGTTGTCGGTCACATAGGCCAGATAGCGCCCCTTCGGACTGATTCGGCTCCTCAGCAAATTCCGTTTGCCGATCCACCAGAAATTCTTTCTTTTGACAAGAAAGGTATCCTCCGGCACCTCGAAGCGATCGGCTTCGGACTCATATCTTTTTTTATAAAACTGATACCAGGCATCAATGGCTTCGGGATAGGTAAACCCGAGCACAAAAAGAAAACCGTTCTCGAGGCTCCTGTTTATCCGGGTCAGGTAGATGAGATTCGGGATGGCCTCCCGTCCGTTGCGCTTCTCGACAAAGTACCAGAATGAATGGCCTACCACCCGGGCGTCTTTCCCTGAAAGTTTATTGAAGTTCCGGTATTCCCCCGACATGATTCCCTGCCTCAGGCGGCTGTCATCTTCGCTGCTCCAGTGCTCTCCGGCATAGGCAACCAGACCACTGACAAACCACTGCGGCAGATTGAGCAACACTGCATTTTGCAAAACCTCCTGCAGGCTGCCACCGAATATCATATTGTTGAGCAGCACCTGGGCCACACCCTCTTTCACCTGCCTTCGCAGATCGCTGTGGTTGCCATTGAAGTACACGAAAACCTTGTTTCCGATAATCCTGGTATGCCCCCCGATATTGGTATTGATATCCACACCGGTACCAATATTGCTCTGATTCAAATCCGAAACGTCATTGAAAACGAGAATCTCAATGCGCGAAGCCAGTTTGTAGTCCAGCAGTTTTTCGAGATGAGGCAGTTCCTCCTCGGCCACCTGCACCACATAATTGCCCAAATCCTGACCTCCCTGATAGAAATAAGTGACAAAATGCTCGGACTCAAAAAAGGACCAGACAAAATCGTGATATTGCACACGGTTTTTTCCAAACTCCACATTTATGCCCTGTGCAAAAAGACTGACAGGCAAGAAGGCGGCCCAAAGGAGCAAAAACATGTAAAAGGAGGAATGAGAAACCTTCATGAAGGGAATATAGTTAGTAAATTTCTAAACATGAACCAAATTAGCGAATCTTGTACGAAACGTAAATTCCATGACGCGTATTGCTGCTTTTACATTCAACGGATTTGAAGAAAATACCTATGTGATCAGTGATGAGAGCGGAGCATGCATTATCATTGATCCGGGATGCAGCACACCTGCCGAAGAGCAGGAACTGGCGTCATACATCGGGGCGCATCGGCTTCGCCCCGAAAGGCTCATCAACACGCATTGCCACATCGACCACATCCTCGGAAATGCATTTGTATCGGAGGAGTGGGGGCTGGCTCCCGAGGCGCATCGCAACGAGATTCCGGTACTTGAATCGGGGGAAGCCATTGCCCGGGCCTATGGCCTGCCCTACCGCGTCAGCCCGCCCATTGCACGTTTCCTTGAGGAAGGTCAGATAATCCGCTTTGGGAATACTACCCTCGATTTGCTTTTTGTTCCCGGACACTCACCCGGCCACATGGCCCTCTATCAGGCCGATGAGAAATTTCTCCTTTCGGGAGATGTGCTTTTTTACGGAAGCATCGGCCGCTACGACCTTCCCGGCAGCAACTTCGAAGATCTGGTCGATTCGATAATGAACAAGCTGATGCAATTGCCCGGAGAGGTGAAAGTATATCCGGGTCATGGCCCTTCGACCAGCATCGCACAGGAAAAAGAGAAGAACCCCTACATTGCAGAATTTGCAGCATTAAAACAGACTAAATAAGCACAACATGGCAGGTTTCTGGGATCAGATAAAAAATATCTTCGGCAAATCCGGGGAGGTGCATGAGCGCCAGACACCTGCAGCAGTGCACGAATTGATCAATCGCACGGAGGACGAACTGACGGCCTACGAAAACTGGAAAAAAAGCAGCCGGAAAGACCGCGCACTGCGATTTACGCAAATGGAATACGAAAAAGATGTGCTTTCAGAAGAAAACTACATCGGTTCTACTTTTTACACCATCAACAAACCGGCTTCGGAGGGCTTCATTCTCAACTTCAACGAACAGATCTTCAGCCCGCTCGAATTCCAGCATTATTTCGACTACCTGAAAGAAAAAATATTACAGTTGGATTACAAACTCTACAGCTCGGATGTGCGCATTTTCAACCGCCCCGGGTACGTGGAGAGCATTGAGCGCCATTACATGAAACCCCGTTACCGGTTCAATGAGGAAAAACGCTTTATTCAGCAATACGGCAATGTGATGATCACCCAAATTAAAAAGAACCACAAGCCGGTCTACATCCAGTTGATGTGCAACCGCTATATGGATCGCAAGTACAGCTCGCCCAGACCCTTCAGCGAACTCATCGGGCATCTCTTCGCCCAATGAGCGAAAGATCCTTGTGCTGATTCAGGAAAATGCGTATAAGTTCCGCCTTCAAAGTGGCAATAAGTCAGAGGGAAACTTTTTCTTTGCATAGAATAAAAGTCCTGGCCCATGGAACACCCAAAATCAATAGCCATTGGCAGCGATCATGCCGGCTTCGAACGCAAAGAACCATTAAAAAAGCACCTGCTCGAAAAGGGTTATGAAGTAATTGACTGTGGTACCTATTCCGAAGAATCGGTTGACTATCCGGACTATGCCCACAAGGTAGCACGGATGGTTGCCTCGGGCGAGGCGACCCTTGGCATTGTCATTTGCGGAAGCGGAAACGGTGTATGTATGAGCGTCAACAAGCATCCGGGCATTCGCGGAGCCCTGGCCTGGCGCGAAGACATTGCCCGCCTGGCACGTCAGCACAACAATGCCAATATCCTCTGCTTGCCGGGGCGATTCATCAGCGATGAAGAGGCGATTAAAATTACAGATGCCTGGCTCACGGCCGAATTTGAAGGAGGCCGCCACGAACGAAGAGTGAAAAAAATCCCCTGTTGCTGATGGATGCCTTGCATGAATTTCTTGCGGAAGCTGAAAAAAATGCCTTTGACGCTGAGCTTCGTAAAAAGATCCGTTTCAATATTGGCCGCTACCAGCGCAAAGTCGTGCTGGGGAAAGCGCAGTATGCCGACCTGGAAGGCGCACGACAACGGGCCAAGAACCTGAAATACAAAGCCATTGAACATCTCGACAGTTATTTGCTTGATTTTGAAAAAAACTTCACCCGCAATGGCGGAAAAGTCATATGGGCCCGGGACGGGAAGGAAGCCGTAGAAGCCATATTGAAAATAGCAGCGCAGCGAAATGCCCGCAAGGTGGTGAAGTCCAAGTCTATGGTGACTGAAGAAATCCACCTCAACGAGCATCTGGAAAAATCCGGGATAAAAGTGGTCGAAAGTGATTTGGGCGAATTTATCGTACAGCTGGCAGGCGAAACACCTTTCCATATTGTCACCCCGGCCATGCACAAGTCCAAAGAAGATGTGGCTCGTTTGTTTCATGAAAAATTCGATACTCCGCCCGGGGCCGGCCCCGAGGAGCTCACCCTGAAAGCCCGTGAATTGCTGCGGAACGAGTACACCACGGCTGATATCGGCATTACGGGTGTCAATTTCCTCCTGCCCGACATCGGAGGCATCGCCATTACGGAAAACGAAGGCAATGCCCGCCTGAGCACCACCTATCCTCCTGTACACATTGCCATTGCCGGCATCGAAAAAATGATTCCGGCCTTTGACGACCTGGCACATTTCTGGCCCTTGCTGGCCACCTACGGAACAGGTCAAAGGCTGACCGTTTACAACTCAGTGCTTACGGGCCCCAAAGGAGGCAATGAAGCCGATGGGCCGGAAGAGATGTATGTCATCCTCCTGGACAACGGGCGCAGCCGCCTTCTGGAAGACCCGGCCATTCGCGAGTCCCTGTATTGCATCCGCTGCGGCTCCTGCCTCAATGCCTGCCCGGTCTATCAGAGCATTGGCGGACACAATTACCGCTCGCCTTACAGCGGCCCCATCGGGGCGGTCATTTCTCCGCACCTCTTTGGGATGGAAGAATACGGCCACCTTAGTTATGCCAGCTCGCTTTGCGGCAGTTGTACGGAAAACTGTCCGGTCAATATTCAACTGCATGAACTGCTGCTCAAAAACCGGGAAATAGCCGTTGACCGGGGGCTGATTAATAAAAATGAAAAACTGGGCTGGAAACTCTGGCGCAAAGGGATGATGAAGCGCAAAAGGCTGAACCGCGCATCGGCCGGGCTCAAGAGCTTCGTCCTGCGCTATCTGTTTAAAAAAACCTGGGGAAAACGCAGAACGCTTCCTGTTTTCCCGGCCAAATCATTTAACCAGCAATGGCGCGAACAGATGAACGGGAAAAGCAAATAATGGAAAAAAACGAAGCAGAGAAAAGTCGCAAAAAGGCTTTTCCGGCATCGACTTTCATTCTAACTTCGGCTTAAATTAAGATTGGCAATGAACGCGACTGCAAAGGCAGACCTTGAGCTTTTTACCCTGAAATTTGAGCGGGGAGCGCTCCGTGACGAAGAACTAAAACGTCTCTACGAACGCATTCTCCTTCCCCGAATGATTGAAGAAAAGATGCTCAGCCTGCTTCGTCAGGGGAAAATCAGCAAATGGTTTGCCGGCATCGGACAGGAAGCCATCGCGGTAGGCAGCACAATGGCTTTGCAGGACGATGAATATATTCTGCCCATGCACCGGAATCTGGGTGTATTTACAAGCCGCGACATCCCGTTAAAGAAGCTCTTCCTGCAATGGCAGGGCAAAGCGGGCGGATTTACCTCCGGCCGCGACCGTTCATTCCACTTCGGCAGCCGCGAGCATCACATTGTGGGAATGATATCACACCTCGGCCCGCAATTGGGTGTGGCCGATGGCATCGCCCTGGGCGAAAAACTGGAGCAAAGCAAAAAATGCACCCTCGTTTTCAGTGGCGATGGAGGCAGCAGCGAAGGCGACTTTCACGAAGCCCTGAATGTGGCTTCCGTATGGAGTCTTCCCGTCATTTTTATGATCGAGAACAACGGCTATGGCCTTTCCACACCGGTTAGCGAGCAATACCACTGCAAGCGACTCGTGGACCGGGCACAGGCCTATGGCATGCGCTCGCTGGTGCTTGACGGCAATAATATTCTGGACGTGTACCGGCAAATTAAAAAACTGGCGGAGGAGATTCGCGAAAATCCCGAGCCCATACTGGTGGAAGCCATCACTTTCAGAATGCGCGGGCACGAAGAAGCATCGGGCACCAAGTATGTTCCCAAAGAACTGCTCGAAAAGTGGGCTCAGAAAGATCCGGTCGAAAACTATGAGCGCTACCTCCTGAAAGAAGGCATACTCAACCCTGAAGAGCGTGATGCCATCCGGAAAAGGTTCAAAAATGAAATCAACGAGGCCTGGAAGTCCGCTGATGCGGAGCCTGAAATCGGAGCGGATGAAGAAAGCGAGCTGAGAGATGTCTATGCTCCCTTCGAACTAAAGGTGTCAGCAGCCGGTGAGAAAAAATCGGAAAAACGCTACGTGGATGCCATCAGCGATGCGCTGGGGCTGGCCATGGAAAAGCATCCCAATCTGATATTAATGGGACAGGACATTGCCGAATACGGTGGTGTTTTCAAAATTACAGAGGGATTTCTGGAGCGCTTCGGGCGGCAGCGGGTACGCAACACGCCTTTGTGTGAGTCGGCCATACTCGGTGCCGGTCTGGGGCTTTCGGTCAAAGGCTACAAAGCCATGGTCGAGATGCAGTTTGCCGATTTTGTAAGCAGCGGATTCAACCAGATCGTCAACAATCTGGCCAAATCTCATTATCGCTGGGGACAAAATGCCGATGTGGTGGTTCGTATGCCTACCGGAGCAGGTGTAGGGGCTGGGCCTTTTCATTCACAATCCAATGAGGCCTGGTTTTTCCATACCCCCGGACTGAAAATTTTCTACCCGGCCACTCCGGCCGATGCAAAAGGACTATTGCTCAACGCATTTGAAGACCCCAATCCGGTCATGTTTTTCGAACACAAAGCCCTTTATCGCTCCGTACACGAGGAAGTGCCCGAAGGATATTACACGATAGAAGCGGGAAAAGCCAAAAAAGTAAAAAGCGGAATGGAGCTCAGCATCATCACTTACGGTGCCGGAGTTCACTGGGCCCTGGAGGAAGCGCGGAATTACCCGGAAGGAAGCCTTGACATCCTCGACCTGCGCAGCCTGCAGCCCCTCGACTGGGATGCCATCTACGAGTCGGTCGGAAAAACAGGAAAAGCCATCGTATTGCATGAGGACAATCTGAGCGGGGGAATAGGAGCTGAAATTGCCGCCCGCATCAGCGAGCATTGTTTCGAGAAACTGGACGGACCCGTCATGCGCATTGCCTCTCTTGACACGCCTGTGCCATTTGCCCGTAAACTGGAACAGCAATATCTGCCTCAAAAGCGCTTTGCCAAAGCACTCTCACAACTCTTTGCTTACTGAGAAGCATCTTTTTTGCGAAAGCGGGCAATGAGATCTTCGATAAGTGAAAAAACCAGGCCGCCCATGATTGCCCCGTAAAGGGTGCTTCGCCACCAGACCGAGTAGATGGGACAAGTGCCGCCCGTACACCCCACATAGTACCAGTAAAGATATCCGGCCAAGGCTCCCAGAGCCACACCCGATACGGGCCATATGATTTTCTTAAGCATAGTTATTTGTCTTTATTTAGCTCACAGGAAGAAGCTCCCATGGCTCCGCAACCGGCATTCATGAAAGCAAGCAGGAGAAAGAATGCACCCAAAGCAGCCAGACCGTAGTCCCTGTCGCTCATGCCCGAGAGGAAAAACACCCCTCCTATAAGGAGTTGCACGATTCGGGTGAGGCCCCAGCGGCTTCGAATTTTTTTAAAATTTATTGGTTTGTCCATGGGATGAGAAAAGCCGCCCCAAAAGGGCGGCTTTATTCAGATTTTGATTAAAGATCTTTCTTAATCAGATAAAAGTCGACTTTTTCTCCTTCCATATTCTCCCGGTCCTTGAGCTCTTCGAGGCTCTTGGGAGGAGGAACAATTACTTTGGCTCCGGGTCTCCAATTGACCGGCAGGGCCACTCCGTATTTGTCCGATATCTGCATGCCCTCAAGTACGCGCATGATCTCGTCCATATTCCTACCGACATTCAGCGGATAATACATAATCAGGCGGATAATGCCCTTGGGATCAATAAAGAAGACGGCACGCACCGTGGCGGTGGTAGACTCACCCGGATGCAGCATACCATATTTCCGGGCTACCGACATGTCGAGGTCGGCAATGATCGGAAAATCGAGATATACACCCGTTTTCTCCTTCACATTGGCCACCCAGGCGATGTGCGAGTGAATGCTGTCGATGCTCAGCCCGATCAGCTTGGTATTGTGCTCTGCAAACCAATCTTTGTTCCGGGCAAATTCGCTCAACTCAGTGGTGCAAACCGGAGTAAAATCAGCCGGATGACTAAAGAGGATGGTCCAGCTATCGCCTCTCCATTCTTCAAAATCAATGACACCATGGGTGGTCATTGCTTTAAAGTTAGGTGCCGGATCTCCAATTCGCGGCATGACTGAATGTGCTTGATTTAGTTCTTCCATAGTTCGTGTTTTTTTATTTGATCTTATTTTTCAATTTCAAATCCCTCTTCTTGCCACTGTAAGAAACCCCCTTCAAGATTTACAACTTTATAACCTAATTCCTTCATTTTTGTTCCCGCCTGATGGCTTCTGTGACCCGAGCGACAATAGATCAGATAGGTAGTGTCTTTGTCCAGTTTCGACACTTTGTCGACAAAATCATCCGAAAGGAAATCGATTTCAAGGGCACCCGGCACGTGGCCCTGTTTGAATTCACCGGGCGTTCTCACGTCCAGCAATATGCCTTTCTTCTCCTTCCAGAGTTTGCGAAAAGTGGCAGCATCAGCGTCTTTATACTGCCCGGCCGCTACCTGTTCCTGTTCGTTTGTAGTATTTTCTGCCTGGCTCTGGCCATTGCTGCATGCCGTGAGGCTGAGGAAAACTGTAAGTGTCAGGATGAGTCTCTTCAATGCTTTCATTGTTTTGTTTTTTAGGGTTATTATTCTGTTTCATAGGGCCAGAACATGATGCCTCCCTGCAGGTTGTACAGCTCACCAAATCCCCGCCCCGCCATATACTGGCAGGCAGAAGCGCTTCTGCTGCCGCTCCGGCAGTAAATGTAATAAGCTTTGTCTTTTGGCAACTGTTCCACCATTTCTGTAAAATCGGGCGACATGATATTCATCAGCTTAGCCCCTTTTAAGTGGGCATCTTCGTATTCATCCGGTGTGCGAACATCAATCAGTTCGGCATTCGGATTCTTCTCCAACCCCTTCTTGAATTCGTCCGGACCTATATCCTTAAATCCCATCATGGTCAATTCTGTTTTTACTGCGTTACCGCAGCCATTTTATACTCCTCGACAGCCGTGCTCAGGTCGTATACTTTATTAAATCCGGTCTCGGCTTTAATAATACTTGATCCGATAGCCGAACGATAGCCTCCGGCACAGTGAACTACGATGGGTTTGTCGAGTGGCAGCTCCGATGCCCTTTCGCGGAGTTCGTGCAAAGGAATATTGAGGGCATTTGAAATGAATGAGCCCGTGTCTTCAATTTCGCTGCTGCTGCGAATATCCACCACCGTGTAACGATCCCGGTTTTCTCTGAAGTCATCCAGATCCAGCCGTTCATCCTGCTCACTGAGCAAGGCAGCATTCGGAATCAATTCGGCTTCTATGCGCAGCTCATATCCGATCTTGGCCAGGCGCCTGTTGGCATACTCCAGTTCACGATCACTTCCGGCCAGGAGATAGAACTTTTCTTCCGGCCCGATGATGCTTCCCACCCAGGTTTCAAATTTCTCGTTTTCCACATTTTGGATATTGTAAGAACCCGGCACGTGGCCTGCTTTGAAATCTTCCTCCTGCCGTGCATCGATGACCGGCAGACCTGCCTGCAATGCGGCATTTCCCGGAAGTCGTTTTATGGAAGCAATGCTTTCTTCATAAGCCGGGGCCCCTTTCCCGTTCAGGTCCACATCATAAGGGAAGTATTTGGGGATGAAAGGTTGTCCTTCGAGCAGTAGATCCACAAATTTATCTTCGTCATCCACCTGCATGGCCCAGTTATACTGTTTCTCTTTTCCAATGGTACTCTTGGTATCATCACTCATGTTCTTGCCACAAAGCGAACCGGCACCGTGTGCCGGATATACTTCCACCTCGTCCGGCAGCTTTTTAAATACGTTTTGCAGGGTTTGGTACATCATGCGCGCCAGCTTATCGCGCTGCTCATGCATGTTTCCGGCTTCCTCCCGCAGGTCCGGACGTCCCACATCCCCGATAAAAAGGGAGTCACCCGTAAAAACAGCCTTGGCTTTGCCTTTGCGGTCAAGGGCCAGGTAGGAATTATGATCCGGTGAATGTCCGGGGGTAAATAAGGTTCGAATGGTAGCGCGACCTATTTTCACTTCGTCACCGTCTTCGAGTGCTTCATAGGGATAGGCCACTCCTACACGGGGGTTGATATAGACTTTGGCACCGTGTTTTTCGATAAACTCCATATGACTGCTCACGAAATCGGCATGGGGATGGGTTTCAAATACCGCTACAATACGAGCCGCACGATCGCGAGCAAATTCAAGATAAGGGTTGGGGTTTCTGCCCGGGTCAACCAGTGCCACCTCACCGTTGCTGAATATCGCATAGGATGCATGCGCAAGGTGGCTGTCATAAAATTGTTGGATCTCCATAGTTAAAAGGTTTAGTGCACGAAATTATGAACATATTTTCATATAAAGAATGAAAGTCCTCAAAAGTTCCCTGTTAAATTATTAAAAAAATATACTTTACAAGGCGTTATCCTCGCGGTAGAGTACCTCCAGAAGCGTGCGTCCGGTGGCGTTCAGGGTGGATTTGTCGATTTGACGCAGGTCATCCGATGTCGTGTGCCAATAGGGATAAAACGAATTTTTCAGCACATCATAATGAATGATATCAATCATCGGGATGTGTGCAATGGTATTGACAAAGTAATGGTCATCGGTGATACCACCCGCGGTCTTATCCATGATAAAGTAATTGCCAAAGCCCAGTCGGGCTGCCCTGCTCCACACTTTCTCGACTACCTGCGGAGCATACTCCAGCGAATACACTTCCCTGGGGAAGGTTGCCCCGGCAGCACCCACCATATCGAGGAGGATGCCATAGCGGAAGAGGCCCGGGCTTCTATGCGGATTTCGCGACCAATACTGGGCACCCAGGCCCCAGCTCTCGGCTGAGTTAGGTCCGTGTGCAATGCCCATGTTGTCCGGTGTTCCCTGATCTTCGGCATCCACAAACACCACATCGATACCGATATGCTGCAATGGCTGGCTTTGCATCGCCCGGATCATTTCCATCAGAACAGCTACTCCGCTGGCTCCGTCATTGGCTCCCGGCACCGGTTCTTTTCTTTTCTCCGGGTCGGGGTCGTGATCCGCAAAACGTCTGCTGTCCCAATGGGCCATCAGCAAAATGCGCTTGCGTGAACCGGGGTTGAGCGATGCGATGATATTGTGCAATTCAATCACCTTGTCGTTATACATCCGGCCCCTTCCCTTTTGAACTTTCACATTCGCACCATACGACTTCAGGCGCCCCTCCATCCAGCGAGCCGTCTGTGCATGTGCCTCCGTACCCGGAATTCTATAGCCAAAGGACAGTTGCTTTTC